>NZ_BAAHBG010000005.1:560921-628687 GCF_054776855.1 Spirosoma migulaei
CACACCCGCATATTGGTCCGTTTTCTGGGAGACTTTTTCCAGATAAGCCAACTGATCTCCCCATCGCGTGTTTGGCGTCGTTTCCGTTTTGTCTTCAACGAGGTCGTAAAAATTAGCGGGATTGCTAATGGCTAGCCCCATTGGAAACGCTGGCCCCTGAAAGGCCGATGCAATGACGGAGCCAATCTGAATGGCTAGTGGGTCGGGCATGGTTTCGGTGGGGTATTTCTCTGGAAAGCCCGGAAACGAGTCGTTCAGGTAGCGTCCGGCCCAGCCGGTATTCAGGATTTTATCGGAGTCGGAGCCGGTCATCCAGATATCGGTGGCCCGGAAATGGGAGAAATTTGGCTTGGGGTAGCTAACTGACTGAACAATACCGGCTTTCCCGTCATTGAACAACTGCTGAATGTCGGACAGGGCAGGGTGCAGAGCCGTTGCATCAAATCCATTCAGTTTTAAGATTTTGGTCTGCGGCAATGCAATATTGGGCCGGGCAGCCTGATAAGCGCCATACTGGTCGACAGGAATAACCGTGTTTAGTCCATCATTACCACCTACCAACTGAATAAGCACCAGTACCCGATCCGTCGGTATATCATGCCCAATAGCGGGCATTAACGATGACTGGGCCATAGCCCGAACCGAATAGCCATTCAGGAACTGGGGTAACATGACCCCAGCCATGGCCGTATGTTTTAGGAAGTTTCGGCGTTGCATAAAAAAGGAGGAAAGGGAGTAGCGGGAGGAAGGGGACGAAAAGGGTTTGTTCATTCTCCCTTTCATCCCCTTCCTCCCGCTACTCCTTATGTTAGTTGATACTGAGGCAAATTCATCAGGTATTTGTACAGGCTTTTTAACTTCTTTGTTACGTTGGTTTTATTAGCTGCATCATCGGGCGTGACAGTCAGGTTTTGCCAGGCCTGCGTCCAGTAGTGATCCGACATGCCGCCCTGTAAGCCTGATAGCAAAATGCTGGTTTTGATATATTGCTTGTCTTTATCCGGCAACTCAATAGCATAGAGTCGCCGGACGGCATCATCAATAAGTGCCACCGGATCGGCAGGATTAGGCAGGGATTGCGTGAAGGCAATTACATCGATCATTAACTTTTTTCCATTACGGCCAATGTTGCCGTTGGTCATGTTGTCCGAAAATACATTGCGTTTGGGGAGCGTATCGGAGTTTACCCAGAGTTTATCGAACATGGGTTCCTGATAATAAGCGGGCCAACCGGCTACATTCGGTGGATCTCCGATATTCTGTTGCATGCTGGCGGTTTGGTTCTGGATGGCTAACCACAACCCATACTGATCGGTATAGTTTGTGGCGTCGGGGAATGTGATCCCATATTCCCGGCAAAGCCCCACGGTATAATCGAGCGGACTTTTAATGAGGGCTCCCCGATTGGTTGCGGCAAAAAAATGCTGGCTCCCTAACAAGTCACGCAGCACCGGTTTGATCTCGTAGTTGTTTTTTCGAAAAACGGCCGCCAGAGGTGTAATAACAGTTGCTTCGGTATCGGTGTCGATCTGATGATAGACGAAATACCGGTAGAGTTTTCGGCAGATAAAGCGTGCTACTTCGTCCTGCGCAAAAATCAGGGTGAGCAGATCGTCCAGTTCCTGTTCACCTTCTGGACCTCGTCGGCCCTTGATTGTTGTGTTCTGATAAAAGTCCGAAAACACTTTATCACTACTATCATGCCGACCGGGATCAAACAGACTAACAAACGTAGTGGTATCATTCCGAAAGCCGGTCAAGACTTTGGCGGCTGCTTTTACATCCGCTTCGGTATAGTGCGAGCCGGGTCCTTTCCCCACGGTAAACAACTCCTGCAATTCGCGACCGTAATTTTCGTCGGGTGCTTTTTTGTTGTTGGATGTACCGTTCAGGTATTTCAGCATGGCGGGGTCTTTCGTCATGGCCTTTACCAGGTCTTTGAAATTGCCCAGCGCGTGCGTACGGATCAATGCGTTATTCCGGTAGCACATCAGAGCATTGTCAACCATGTTAGTCTCCGTAACGAAATGATTGTGCCAGAATACTACCATCTTTTCGCGGAGAGTAGGGGTTTGATTCAGCATCAGTCCCAGCCACCACGCTTTGAACGAGTTTTTCCGCCGACCGTTATTCATGCCATCATAGTTAATGGATGTTGTCCAGGTTTCGCCGGGCATGATTTCATCATCGGTGAATTTATCATCGTTGTAGTTATTGATAGGTGGGGTAGGGGCGGGCTCATCGGCCAGCAATTCGTTGAGAGCCTTGCGGAGCGAGAGCGTCTGTATATGCGAAACGTCGTCGGGTTTCGCTCCGAACATTGTCCGTCGGAGCAGATGTTTTACGTCGTCAGCCGTCCATTTAGCCCGAAACGGCTCAAGTTGAACCTGGGTGTCTGTGTTTTCCATACCGTTGATTCATGGTAGTTAACAATACCTCAGCTACCTGTTTAACTCGAAATGGAGCGAACCGGCTCGCTTTTAACAGAAGTTTAACGAAAACGTACGCTCAACCAACCATCCCGTTCGCTCAACCATCCTTAGTTTCCTGCCACTCATCAAGTCGGCTAACCGTTCCAGTAGTTTGTAATGCATAGTACCATCTATAGCCTATACCTTTGATTCATTAATCGGGAACAATCCTGCTAAACGGTAAACAACAACATAAAACATAAACATCATGAAAACGCTTATCAAATCACTCGCATTCGCTCTTACACTGGGTTTTGTTACATCGGCCGCATCGTTCGCTGAAACTAATCCAGGTGGTCGTCCATCGTCTGAAGGTTCCTACCAATCGGCCATCTACACAACGAATAGTGGTAAACTTAGCATTGCACTGGATAAGCAAGCCGGTAGTGCTGTAGACATTCGCTTTACGAATACAGCCGGTGAAGTTTTATACAGCAAACACCTGGGTAAAAACGAAAGCAAATACCGCACCCGACTGAATCTGAGTGATTTGCCCGATGGCGTTTATCAGGTAGAGATTACAAGCGGTATTGAAAAAACGATGCATAGCGTAACAATCTCTACCCAACAACCACAAGCGCCTAGTCGTGTTATCGCGATGAAGTAATAAAGGCCACATGTTTACACAAAAAAGCCGACCCTGACGAAGCAGGGTCGGCTTTTTTGTGTAAACATAGGTGGTGACTAGACCGATTCGGTGTAGTCATTCACTAACAAATTGACGTTTATACGCTAATTATCTTTATGTAGTATTCGGTTATCTAAATGCTGTAAAAATGATGATTTAGTAATATTAAAATAACATTAAAGAAACGTAGGGGTACTCTCTTTGTGGTCGGAAATTTTACTTATCTGCCGCATGAAAAAATACCTACTTTTTGCCATTTGGCTGTTTCTCTTTTCGTTCTACTTCATCAGTAAAATAGCAGCACAAACTACCCAGGCTTCCATTTCCGGGGTTATTTCAGAAAAGCAAAAATCACCCTTGCCGGGGGCTACCGTTCAGGTTCGAAACGAATCGACCGGATTTACAACTGGAACGGTAACGAATGCAAAGGGCGAATACTCATTTAAGGAATTACCATTGGGCGGGCCTTATACAGTACTCGCTACATTTGTTGGATTTGGCAATCAGGAACGAACAGGCTATGCTCTGAATCAGGGCGATGCTATCCGGGTAAACCTCAACATGGAGGAGAATGGCCAGACTCTTGAGGTTGTCCAGGTAGTGGCCTCTGGTCTCAAAAACAAAGTTGAAAATCTGGGAGCCGCCACTGCCATTTCGGCTAAGTCAATTGCTTCTCTTCCGGTCAACGGACGAAATTTTACGTCCTTAATGGACTTGTCCCCATTAAGTAGAGGAGGTAACATTTCAGGGCAGCTTGGGTCATCAACCAACTACACCATTGATGGTATGAATGCCAAAAACCCGACTTCTGCGGGGGCAACCACGAGCCGAAGCGGTGCGCCTTACTCGATTTCTATCGAAGCCGTTCGGGAATTTAAAGTGGTTACCAACCAGTACGATGTTATTTACGGACGTAGTGGCGGGGGTACCGTGAGCGCAGTTACAAAAGCAGGTACTAACAAATTGAGTGGCAGTATATTCAATTATACGCGCGCCAATTGGCTGTCAAGCCCGTATGATATCCGGGGGAACGATCGCAAAATCAACTTTTCAACCAATCAGTTTGGTTTTTCGCTGGGTGGTCCTCTTATCAAGGATAAACTACATTATTTTCTCGTTTGGGATCACCAGCAGGACTCGCGCCCGCTGATTATTGCAGACGTGCAGTCTGCCGCTGATGAGACCCGGTTCAATGTAACCAGAGCTACCCTCGACAGATTTGTGGACATTGCCCGGACTAAATACGGAACTGCCAGTACACCCCAGTATGGTTCATTTGATAAGCCCCGGAGTTCTGATGCCGCTTTTGCCCGGATCGACTGGCAGATCAATCGGAATAACCTGCTGACGATTCGAAATAACTACACCCGGGATTTGAACAAGCTTGGGCTGGTTGATAATACGACCATCAACATCTACGAATCGACGGGAAATGATTTTAACTGGGATAACAGTCTATTGGCTACGCTGCGTACCTCGTTGACGCCAAAGGTTACGAACGAACTGAAACTTCAACACCTGTACACCTACCAGAAAAGTAGCCCTGGCGATCAATTACCAGCGGCTAATATTCCCAGAGCTATTGTGGAAGGGGTTACATCAACGATTGCTGGTGCCACCCGGTCTACAAACATCCAGATGGGAGGCCACCGGTTTGCGCAGGAGGGTTTTGATAATAATGTGCTGCAACTGGTTGATAATCTGTATTATAATACGGACAAAATCCAGTACACATTTGGCCTTGACCTGATGTATACGCGGGCTCACTCGTTGTACGGTAGTGAAGTAAACGGTCGATTCCACTATACCGTCGATGCCGCTGCCGGGCTGACGGCCCTGGATAAGTTTGAGAAACTACAGCCCTACCGCTATTACCGGGAGGTGCCGCTGGTAGCCGACCCCAGTGTTGTTGGTAAAACCCTGAATGCTGGACTTTACGGTCAAATGAGCACGAAACTGGCGCTGGGCCTGGAGATGACGGCTGGCTTACGTTTCGACTACGCTCACTATCCATCGTCTCCTTTGAATCAACTGGTATTTGATGAGCTTAAACTTCGCACCGACAATAAACTTAAATCCTTTGTTGTGCAACCGCGCTTGCAGTTAACCTGGGATGTCAATGAAAATCATACGGATTTTGTTCGTTTCGGGGCGGGGGTATTTGCTTCCGATATCAACAACTATGTGGTTATCAATAACCTTACGTTCGATGGGAAACACCTGGCTACGGTAGATGTCCGGGCACCAAATATCCCAACGCCTGATTTCGCAGCCTATCGGGCTAACTACAACAGCATTCCATCACTGGATGCTTTTCAACTCCCTACCATTAACATGACCGGGGCCGATGCCCGCACACCTGTTCTGTACAAAGCCAACCTCTCGTATAGCCGTTACCTGACCGATAAGTTAAAAGTGGGTATTGCTGGATACGCTAGTCTGGCTCGTCATAACTACATGTATGTCGATCGGAACATGGTGACCGATCCATTTTTTCGATTGGCCAATGAAGACAATCGGGGGGTGTATGTGCCACTAAGCACAATGCCAACAAACGGTGCAGGTGACTGGCTGCAGGGGCGTATTAGTCAGAAACTAGGCCGGGTATTGGAGCTGAACAGCCAGGGGAAAGTTAATCAGTTTGCCCTCGTTGCCGACGCTACCTACCAGTACTATAAAGATGCTGAGTTTTCGGTAAGCTATACCTGGAATGATACGAAAGACAATACATCGTTCAACGGAAACGTAGCCAATACGGCTACGCTGTCTTTACCTGTTAAAGACGACCCACGGGACCTTACTAAAATGTCGTACTCTGATAATCAGTTCCGTCATAAGGTTGTCTTCTACGGTACCTTACCCAGCTTCCTGGGTATTACGGTGGGCATTCGGTATTCGGGAATTGGCGGAACGCGGTATACGTTATTATCGGGTGCCAACAGCAATGCCGATTTCGTTGCCGGAACGAATGACCTGGCCTTTATTTTCGACAGAAATAGTGAAGCAGTTCCTGCTAATGTAAAAACAGGGTTACAGGCCATTCTGGATAATCCCGACGCGAGTCAGAGTATCAAGAATTATATCAATGCTTACTCGGGTAAAATTGCGGAGCGGAATGGAGGCATCAACGGCTTTTATGGCATATTCGATATCCGGGCCAGCAAACGTTTTCGATTGTATAAAACGCACACCCTTGAGCTATCGGCAGATGTGTTCAACTTTGCCAACCTGCTGAATAAGACCTGGGGTGCCAATAAGTCGTTGGGTACCCAGGCGTTATATGCATTGGGTATTCCAGCCACATCAACTACCCCGGCTATTGCCGGATTTGATAAGACGAATCAACAGTTTGTATACCGGGTAAATACGGCAGGTGTGGTAACGCCATCGGGTGATCCGTATCAACTTCAACTGGGTGCCCGTTATAGTTTTTAAGAATCCACCCCGATCAGACCATGAAAAATATAAGCGTATTGGGGTTGCTGTTGTGTTCGCAGGTGCTGATGGCTCAACCCAAATTGGATCGTCAGGGGCACCGGGGTTGCCGGGGGCTCATGCCAGAAAATACCATTCCGGCAATGAAAAAAGCGCTCGACCTGGGTGTTCAAACACTGGAGTTGGATGTCGTGATCTCGAAAGACAAACAGGTGGTTGTATCGCATGATACGTATATGTCGGCAGACATCGCGCTGAAACCAGACGGCAAGCCGGTTACGGCTGAGGAGCAGAAGCAGCTTAATTTGTATCAGCTGACGTACGCCGAGATAAAGAAGTTCGATGTAGGTAGTAAACCGCATCCTCAGTTCGGGCAGCAGCAGAAATTCCCGGCCTACAAACCGCTGCTTGCCAACCTGATCGACTCGGTGAATACCTACGCCAAAGCGAAAGGGATACCCTTGCCGCTATTCAATATCGAGATTAAGTCAATGCCGACTACGGATGGGGTGTATCATCCGGAACCAAAGGAATTTGTCGAGCTGGTACTGACGGTTTGCAAAGCTAAGAACTTGGGTAAGCAACTGACTATCCAATCGTTCGATGTTCGTCCGTTGCAGTTGATCCACAAGCAATCGCCTGAAATTCCTCTGTCTTACCTGACGGCCAACTCCAAATCACTGGCTGATAATTTAGCTACATTGGGTTTCACTCCGCATGCGTACAGTCCATACTACAAAACGGTAACCGCAGAGGTTGTAAAAGCCTGCCATCAGCAAGGTATGGTAATTATTCCCTGGACAGTAAACAGCAAAGTTGACATAGACAGCCTCATCCAGTTAGGTGTCGACGGTATCATTTCAGATTACCCTAATTTGTTTCTGTAAAACAGAATTCGCTCAGGGTTATGGTGTTTCGTTTGTTCTTCTGATAATAGAATGCTTGAGAGTCATTCAATCGTCGGAAGAACAAACGTAGTTAAAATACTCCCGGCCTTCCTACCAGCAATCGGCTGATGGGTCGGTAGTCGGTAAACTCAATATCGGGGGCCACGTAGCCAGGTTTTATTGGTTCTTCCTTAACTAGATCGGTGCTGAGGTATTTTTTGTTGCTATCGCACAGAATGGTCACGACGCGGGCATCGGGGCCCATTTCGCGCTGAAGATTGATCGCGCCAATCAGGTTCGCACCCGATGAAATTCCGACGGCTACGCCCAATTGAATCGCCAGTTTTTGCGCAACCAAAATCGAATCGCCATCGTTGGCCTGCACTACTTTGTCCAGCTCATCCAGCTTCAGAATATCCGGGATGAATTCATCGAAAAAGCCCTGAATCCGGTGCGTTCCGGTTTTATAGCCTACCGATAACGTTGGCGATTCGGCAGGTTCGAGTGGGTGAATCCGAATGTCGGGTTTGCGTGATTTTAGGTAACGTCCTACGCCCATCACAGTACCGCCGGTACCAACACCGGCCACAAAAGCATCGGGAGTAATATCAACACCTTGCAATTGCAGCCAGATTTCTTTGCCGGTTGTCAGGCGGTGGGCTTCGGCGTTGTATTTGTTGGCAAACTGGCGGGGTAAAAACACATTCGGGTCGCTGGCGGCTAATTCCTCCGACCGGCGAATGGCACCCATAAAACCGCCTTCTTCTTTCGTAAACAGAACAATATCGGCTCCCAGGCTTCGAATAATATCAATCCGTTCCTGGCTGATACCGGCGGGCATAATGATCGTAACGGGGTGCCCCAACGCCCGACCTACTGCCGAAAACGCAATGCCCGAACTACCGCTGGTGGCTTCTACGATGCGGTCGCCGGGTTTGATATGGCCCTCCCGATACGCCTGATGGAGCACATGAAGCGCCATCCGGTCTTTCATGCTGCCTGTCAGGTTGTAGTGTTCGCATTTGACATAGAGCGAACGCGGCTGTCCCCGGTCGGTATAGAAGAGTTCCAGCATGGGCGTGTTGCCCACCAAATGCCAGAGGTGTTCAAATTTTTCCTGAATGGCCGGTTTGATGCCGGCATCGGTAGATGAAGTCATGTCGATTAATAGGAAGAAAGGCGCTGTTACAGAGAAAAACTGTAGAGGACTTTAGTTGTCATGATCGGGTAAAAGTAAAGATCGGTTTTCGTTTCTGACATACTAAAACCATTTTATTCACTGTCGACTGGTTTGTTTTACAACGATTTGCTATCAGTTTGTATCTATGCACTGAAACTGATTCTCAACGATGAAACGTCTACTCGCCCTTGCCTGCCTATTGGTCTTGGTTGGCTGTGATCTATTTGACCGGAGTTATAGCGCAGGGCTCTTTCCGGAGACACCCGCTAATCTTGGTGATATCAACTCCCCGTATGACGATTATAATTCCACCAGCCATGTCGTAGGAAACGTAATCGCATTCATTTTTTCCTCAAAGCGGGGTGGCCGATCTGATTTTAATCTGATTCACGAATCACTTAATACGTGGTTTGATCTTAAAACCGGGAAATTTACGCTTGACAATCATCCATATGGAGGCTGGGATGTTGTGGCAGAGCAAAACCCCTTAACCTGGGCTGCGGGGGTAGTTAATTCATCTGCTAATGAACTTGGACCCTATATACGATCGTACGATCACGATTTATTGCCTGCCTCGGCCTATCACTCGCACTATGGCGAATATTTAATGTTCTTCGCGTCAGACCGGGGTGGTAAGCTGGATATCTACCTGTCGCATAATTATCAGGACTCCGCGAAATCTGTAGCTGGTTTATCAAGCCCGGTGAGTAATAAGCAATTTGTGGAGCCCGTATTGGTTCCGTTTTTAAATTCATCAGCCGATGATGCCTATCCAAGCTTTGACCAGATGTATAGGTCCATCTACTTCACATCGAACAGGGAAGGCTCATTTGATATTTATAGGGCCACACTCCCAGCTATATCGCCCCTAGAACTACACACCAGGTTACCGGCTTTAACGAATGTGCCCATCGAGCGTGTACCCGAGTTATCAACGGAGGCTGATGATAAATGCCCATTTATTAGTGGGAATACGTTAGTATTCACCTCAAACCGACCGGGCGGATATGGTGGATACGATTTGTATTACAGTAAATGGGATAGTGATCACTGGTCAGCACCGGTTAATTTTGGTAAAGCTATCAACACTTCTTCCGACGAGTATCGACCAATTTTATGTCCTGTTGAGGGATTCAGCAATCAGCTGATGGTTTTCTCCTCCAATCGGCCGGGAGGGAAAGGTGGCTTTGATTTATACAGCGTAGGTGTACCGAAATAACCAGCAAAAATCAGGGCTTGGCCACCAGGAGTTACCCCAATTTCTTGCCCAACTCTTCACCCCGACTGTTTTTAGCGACAATTTTGCCACCGGGCCCAATCAGAATAACAACGTCGAAAACGATAGATACGTGAAACCATTAAAATCGATAGGCTCCCGTAATTCCGGCGCTCGAAGAGTTGAACCCCGCCTGAAAACTGTACAGGCTTGAACCATTGCCAAAGGAGCCACTGGCGGTGATGGACGGAATCAATTCTGCACTGAGGTACCATTTCGGATTAAAATTGTACTGTGCACCCAATACGAAGCCTACGCCAACAGAAGGCGTAACAATTAAAAGATTGCTGCCTGTGTAGGTAGTTGTACCGCCATTTCCATCACTAATGGTCAAATTTCCGGTGCTGGACGAATTTAGCCCTATGCTGGCGATTAACTCAGTGCCATACACAAACTGAAGTTTATCATTGATGGGTCTGCGCTTTTCTTTACCAATAGCACCTCCTGCTGAGAACCCGATCAGTGAATTGCTACCGATGAAATTTGCACTTAGATTGCCAAAAGCCAGTCGATAACGCCGGTACGTATTTTCGCTGAGTTGCTTTTTGTAAATGAGACCTATATTGTCGAAGCTGCTGATTCGTAGGCCAATTTCACGAGTAGGAGCGTTCTGAGCGTATACTGAAGAAGTGCCTAACAGGAATAAGAGTGGTAGAATAGAAACAAGTTTCATAGTTTGAAAAGAACATGTATAACGTTTTTCAAATGTATTAAAGAACGATTAAAATTGGATTGATTTTTGAAAAAATAATCTTGGACTTAGTGCAAAACACAAATAAGGGCCTTTGCGCCCTTATTTGTGTTTTAGAAGTTTGCTATGTAGCTGCCAGAAATTATGGCTTCGGCTCGCCTTTCGACGTACTTCCACTAGCTGGTGCCAGCGAATTGATCCAGGCGGCAATCTTCAGCGCATCGGCTCTAGGAACCTGTGGCATAGGAGGCATTTCGGTAGCATAGTCGGGCCAATTGTGTGGCTTGGGGCTGTAGATCAAGTCCACAATCTGGTCGTTAGTATACTTACGCTTGGCTACTTCCGAGAAAGCGGGTCCCACCTGTCGTTTGTTGGCTTGATGGCAGGCCGAACACGTGTTGCGATTAAGCAAGCCTTTTACTTCTTCATAGGTCGGGGCTTTTGCCATCGTTACGGCCTGACCTTCTACCAGTTTCGGCTTACCACCTGTAACAGGCTTACCACCTGCTTTGGCTGGTGCTTTCTTGCTTGTTTCTGTAGTTGCTGACGTTGTCGAGGCTGGTGCCGGAGCCGCTGCTGAATTCTTCGTGCTTACCTCACTCATGGCTAATTTTTCGCCATCGGGAATGTTATTGAGCGTGTAGTAGGCAATCGGGTGAACGAGTGAGTATGATCCTGTGGCACCCCGAACGCCATCCAGCGTTAGTTGGTGGATGTAGTATTTGCGTAGGTCGCCAACGATCAACCGGGCTTTCAGGCCATCCGCCGAAACCTTCACCCCTTTGAGGGGTAGCGCTTCTTTGTTGATGGTTGGGCTACCGTAAACCGCATGGTATTTGTACAAAAAGCTCTCCACTCGGTACGACGCCAAATCCTCTGCCGACTTGCGGTCAACCGGGCTTGTAAATTCGACTTCGAAACCGTCGGGCATGGCTTTCACCGTGCGCATTTCAAAAGGGATGGCACCGTTCCAGGCCAGCCGTTGCAGTCCTTCATTCGCATCACCGGCCGAACCCCAGCCCCGGTTGGTTTCGCCAACAAACAGTGAACCATCTTTCGCGAAGGCCATCCGCAACACACCCGATCGGAACCCATTTCGGAATTCGATGGCCCCGCCCTGGTATTCACCATTCACTTTTTCCATAAACACACGCGAGATTTTACTCATACCCTGATCGCCAACCAGCAACTGGCCTGAAAATGGCCCGAAAGCTCCCTGCGGAATTTCCAGAATTTCGGAGTTCGAAATACCCAGAATACCGTGGGGCAACCAAACGGCAGGCGTCTGAATCTCTGCATTCGGGAACTGCTCTTTCATGGCGTAAAGCAGGTTCGGCGTTTCGTTGACTACGTTTTCGGGTTTAATGGCACGACCATTTTCATCCCGGCGACGCCGTTCATCAACTTTAGCCGTAAACTGTTCCGTTGTCAGTTTAACGGGTGAGTTGGCCATACCCGACCAGCGCAATCCGGCGGGGTGACCCACAAAAGCGCCTTTCTTTACATGCACAACACCACCCGAGCCCATCCAGTCGCCCTGATTATCGGCGTAGAAGAGTTCACCATCGAAGATGCCCAAGCCACAAGGAGAACGCATACCGGTAGCCCAGGGCTGCATGGTGCCATTTTCGCTGATTTTCATAGTCCAACCGCGCCAGGGAACCCGGCTCTCACCCCGCCACCATTCTTCATCACCAAAGGCTACGTTGCCCGTTACGAAGAAATTGCCATCGGGAGCGATCTTGGGTCCGAAGCTATACTCATGGTAATGCCCCGACAGTGGCCAGGCATACACCGTCTCGAACACATCGGCCTTACCATCCTGATTGGAGTCGATCATTTTGGTCAACTCGCCACGCTGCGCGCAGTAAAGAGCCCCATCTTTATAAGTCAAGCCTAGAATCTCGTGCAAACCCGACGCGAACTTGCGGAAGAAAGGCTTACGGCTCGTGGGGTTCTCCACAATCCAGACATCGCCACGACGCGTTGCTACGCCCAGATCTCCGTTCGGCAATACGGTCATACCGCCGACTTCGAGCAGGGTGCCTTCGGGCGCGGTTACTTTCAGAATCTTGAAAAAATCTTCCTCCTTCGGCGATTCCTGCGCCATAACCGCCGTGAGGGTGGCTATCGTAAAGAGGGTTGTGAGTATCTTTTTCATAATGATGTATCAATGAATAATGGATAATGAGCAATGGATAATGTGTTTTATGTCAGTGGACATTATTCATTATACATTGGCCATTATCCATTTAAAATAGTATCGAATAGGTCAACTTCCCCTTTACTGGCACAATTAACTCCTGCCGTCCGTTGGCGTCCCGAATGGTGGGTTTCGCGCCAGCTACGTCGTCGATCCGAATGTATTCCTGGCCATCGACCAGATACATGCCATTTTCCATTGCCGTGATGCTTGTGCCGCTGATCAGACGAGCGTAAAGATCGCTGGCTGGATTGGTTACGGTCACTTCGCGCTGAATACCTTTGCCCTCGCCCAATACCCGAATTTTATCTTCGATTGATGCCCCATAACTCTGGTAACGGAAGGTTGGGCGATCGCTATCGTCTAGTACGTAGCCTTTCGGGTGGTATGAAGAGCCGGTTGTATCGGCAATCCAGTTGGCTTGTGGGGAAGCGAGTTTACTCAGAAACAAGACAGGAGCACCCAGGCGCTGCACCATCCCCATTGGGCGCGACGAACCATCGCCCCTCTCGTGCCACATGGGTGTAGCGTCCAGAAATGCGCCACGCCAGACTTGCACTAAAGCCCCCTTATCGAGATCGTAGGTATAATGAATTTGCTCAGGGCTGCCCACCGAAATGGCATGGGTTACACGTAATGTTCTCCCTTGGGTGTTTTTTTCGCCCGGCATATCCATAAAGCTGCGGAGGATTGTGTTCGTTGGTGCATCCACCATAATTGGGTCCACTTCTTCGCCAGTACCACCAGGACCGTCACTAATGACGTACTCGCGGATACCAGGACCTGCTACTGTAAGGCCTAGTGCGGGTTGCGCCCAATCAACAAATTTGGCGTAGAGCAGCTCAAACGGCAGATCACCTTTAGGCAAGGTTGCTTTACCACTGGCGTTCCATTCGCCGGGAGCAATGACCGATTGGTTATTGATTTTCATCATACCCCCACCGCCTGGAACGCCGAGGTTGAAGCGGTATTCGCCGGGTTCCGAAACGCGTAGCGTGCCGGTATAGCGAATCAGAAACTCATTCGGAATACGACTAACCGATGCTGACAACACCGTAGAAGTACCTTCTGATTCAGGAGCCGTTTTGTCGTATTCAGGCTCCTTCTGAAACTTGCCTTTATACACGGCATATTTCAAGTTCATTAATTCGGGCCGGGGTTTGTCGTAGGTGACGTAGCGGATGTTTCGGATCGCTACCGCGCCATGATCGCCCTGAATACGGAGTGGGCCAAGGGCTTTTTCATCGGCAAAGGCAGAGCCACGGGTCGGGCCTGTCAGTTCCACATCTTCCTGAATAATGACGCCGTTCAACTCAACCCGAATCACACGGCCATTTTCGGTCTTTTGGCCGTTTGCGTTAAACCGTGGAGCCTGAAACGAGATTTTCATGTGCTGCCATAAGCCGGGTGCACGACTAGCGTTCTGGCGTGCCGCATGCCCTTCGTAGCCTTTATGGCCTTCGGGCCGTTTTTCGTCCCAGCGCTCGTAAACGCCCCCATTGTCATGTACATTGGGCGTGCGTATTTCCCAACTGTCGCGTAACTGGATTTCATAACGCCCTTGCAGATATACCCCTGAATTTGACTTCGAGGCCATCATGTAATCTAATTCCAGGTCGACATCCCCATGCTGTAACGTTGTAAAGAGATCGTATTTATAGGGATTTTTAGGATCGGCCGTGGGATGGGCCAGGGGAATGTTGGCCAGCACACCGGTGCCTTTGTCGGTAAGCAGCGTGTTCTCTTTGTTGAGATCAGCCCGGACGCTGCCAACAATACGCCAGTTGGGCGTTGGGTTTGAGAAGGCACTTAAATCGTTGAGAGGGAGCGTAACACCAGGCATGGGAGCGGGTTGGGCTATTGCCAGTCCGATACCAATTGCCAAGCTTACGCCGAGCAGCCCGCTAAAGCGAGCTGACATAGGTAGATTTACCATATAAGCTATCATGAGTTTGAAGGGCGAAAGTTACATTTTTTCCCTATAAAAGACTGCTGATTGACAGTTAGACTTATATTTGGGCGTTTTACCCGAGAATGCATTAACCCGCGTAAATTTCTACATAATTTTTTATGAAAAACGTACATGTATCGCTTGCTATCTGTGTTGGTTTAGCGAGTCTTGCCATCACCAATCAGGCTGTGGCCCAAACTGACCCCAGCAAACAAACTCCCCAGTCGACCGAAATTTGGGAGCCGGTCCCACCCGTTATTACCCCTGGTACTGTAACTGCCAATACATCCGGTACAACTCCGCCTTCTGATGCTATTGTGCTGTTCGATGGTAAAAACACAGATGAATGGGTAGCCATCAAAGGCTATTCGCCCGCTAACTGGGAAAAAACCAACGAAGGTCCGCTAAAATGGCCCGTAACGGATGGGGTGATGTATTCGACCAAAGGATTCTCGGCTCGTTCGAAAAAAGAGTTCAACGATTTTCAACTGCACCTGGAGTTTAAAACGCCTGAAAAAGTGGAAGGTACTAGCCAGGGCCGCGGTAATAGTGGTGTTTTTTTACAGGGGCGCTATGAGCTACAGGTACTGGATAACTATAACAATCCAACGTACGTAGATGGCATGGTTGGATCGATTTACAAGCAGTCTATTCCATTGGCCAATCCTAGCCGCAAACCCGGTGAGTGGCAAACGTATGATGTTATTTATCAGGCCCCTAAATTCAACAAAGCGGGTATGATGACCGACTATGCATACGTAACGGTGTTGCTCAACGGAATAATCGTGCAGAACCACGCTGCCATTCGGGGTACTACGGAGTACATTGGTTATCCAAAAGTACAACCACACGGCGCCGGTCCAATTCTGCTGCAGGATCACGGCAACCCAGTTGGTTTCCGGAACATCTGGATTCGGGAGTTATAGGCATTGACCGCTTACGAACAACGATTGAGCCTCCGGCAAATAGCCGGGGGCTTTTTTGTATCATTGTACTTACGGGCTTAGCTCGTGTTTAGGTAACTAACAACAATCATTTTTCTTACGGGCTAAAGCCCGTAGGTAGATAAAATTATGCGCTTCTTTACTCTGTTTGCTTTCCTGATCGCTGTCTCTACCGCCTGCTCCACAACCACTGTTTATATTGTTCGTCATGGCGAAAAGGTGAACGAAACGGACACAACGAACCTTAGTCCGGCGGGTTATGCACGGGCAACCGCATTAGCCGAAACGTTGGGGAATCGGCACATTGATTCCATTTTCTCAACCCCTTATCGGCGTACCCGACAAACGGTTCTGCCATTGGCCCAGCGGTTAGGTATTCAGGTGGTCGATTATCCTGCGAAACCTACGGAGGCTATTGTTAATCGGGTTGGCGTTAGTACAAACAAAACGGTGCTGGTGGTAGGTCATAGCAACACGATTTTGGAAATCGCTAAAGGGTTAGGCGCCCAGCCTACCCTAACCAAAATTGAGGCTGGTGATTTTGATAACTTATTGCAGGTGAAGATTCGACGTGGGCTATTCCGAAAATCTGTTACGATTTCGCAGACGACTTATGGCCAGATGACACCTCCTTAGGTGACTCATCCATCTTATATACCGTCTCATACGCTGTTTACCTCAAATCATACAAATGCAGTATTGACGAAGGTAGGGCGTTACTCTACCTTTGTTTTGTACGCAAGCCTTGTTTGTACGCAAGCCTTGTAAGTCCCAGACTTTTAGATAATTCTAATGAAGTACCTATTCCTGACACTATTTTTTAGTTGGCTTATAGCAAATCAACTTGTTGCGCAGGGTATCCGGGCGGCTGGCGACAAGATGCCGAACGTTCGTAAAACGGCTACCACTAGTACACCGGTTACCTACAAGTTGCGCCAGATTGTGGTAGGCAGTGGGGGCGGATTTACAAGCGCTTCGGCAACCTATTATTTGCTGGAGAATGGGAAACTCTATGGCCGACGCAACCGTGATACGGTTTATACATTCATCGGCCAGCAAACGGCGGCTAATACGAAGCGGGTGTTTACATCAGTTGAAGTGAACTGTAAAATCAAAACGACCAAATTCGATAACCCCGGCAATATCTATAAGTTTGTTCAATGGCGAAAAGGTAAACTGAATTATAAAGTTGCCTGGGGCGCTGTAAACAAGACAAAAACTGTTCCTGCTAATTACCCCAAAGTCTACGACTCGTTCATGGCCATGATCCCGGCTTCGTTGCGCTTGAAATAGAAAACTGTTTTTGGTATATGGTTTGAGGTTTACGGTTGGCTGGCGCACAAGCAACTGACGCGCCAGCCAACCGTAAACCTCAAACCATATACCAAAAAACCTTACCCCCTTATGAAACCACTTCTTCTTTTCCTGACTCTTCTAACGGCTACATCGGCCTGGGCACAACAACCCAGTGCGGGCTTTGGCCGTAAGCTGAAAACAACAGCCCCAACGGCTGGTCTGGCTGAACGATTGAATGCCTTAACGATCCCACTGCCAAAAGACAGAGCCGGTCGGCAGACATTGACGAAAACCGGAGGTTCACCAGTAACGCTGGAGCCTTTACGCCTGCGGGTTGTACGAGACACCGTAACGGGTTTACCTATCTTCATTGAGCGAAAAACCGACCCAAATTCGGTTGTTAGCCAGGCCAAAAAAAGTGGTGCCCGACTTTCGGCGGCTGCGGCTGCATCAGCTGCCTACCAGTTTATGGGGCAGGTACGTGGGTTGCTGAAACTCGATAATCCGGAAGCAAATTTTACGGTCACCCGTACCGAAACCGATGAGGTAGGGCAGATGCACATCCGACTGGCACAAACGCATCGGGGAGTACCCGTGCTTGGTTCCGAGCTCGTTGCGCACCTGACTGATCATGAAGTGACGCTGCTCAATGGACGCTACCAACCCATAGCAACGGACCTTTCCGTAACGCCGAAGCTGACCTTGGTTGATGCCTCAGCACAAGCGCTTACCGATGTGCGTAAAACATCGAACGTTCGGTCATTTGGTGATAATATGCTGAACATGAAATCATCGGAAGGAGAGTTATGCGTTTTTCCAACTCCAGACGGTGGTGCAAAACTAGCGTACGCAGTAACCGTTCGACCGAACATGCTCGAACGTTGGGAATACGTCATTGATGCGCAAACGGGTGATGTTCTGGATAAATACAATCATACCTGCTCGTTTGTGGGACCCATTAAAGCGTCGGGTAAAGACCTGAACGGGGCAACGCGCTCCTTCCAGACATATCAGCAAACGACAAATAGTTATTACCTGATTGATGCATCGCGCTCAATGTTTAAACCGACAACATCAAAAATGCCCGATAGTCCGATTGGCGCACTCTGGACAGTGGATGCAAGAAATACATTTGGCAACAATCAGAAGATCTACCAGATTACGTCAACCAACAATACTGACTGGAATGCAAATGCGATTTCGGCTCATTACAATGCGGGCGTTGCCTACGATTACTATAAGAATACGCATAATCGGGACGCCCTGAGCGGTACCGGAGAAACAATGGTTTCGGTCGTTAACATGCCCGACGATGATGGGAAATCTATGGATAATGCCTACTGGAATGGCAAAATTATGGCCTATGGCAATGGAAAACTCCTAAAACCACTAGCCGGAGGGCTTGATGTGGCCGGACATGAAATGACACATGGGGTGATTCAGAATACGGCCAATCTGCAATACAAGAGTCAGTCGGGAGCCATTAATGAGTCATTTGCCGATGTGTTCGGAGCCATGATCGACCGCGATAACTGGACAATTGGTGAAACGATTGCCACGCCTGCCGTTCTGCCGTCGGGTGCACTCCGGAACCTCTCAAATCCCAATCAGGGAGGTAAAAGCAAAGATCCGAATGGGTATCAACCGGCCACTATGTCGCAGTATGAAACGACCAGCGATGATAATGGAGGGGTGCATAGTAACAGTGGTATTCCCAACTTCGCGTTCTATAAATTCGCGACGGTTGTTGGGAAGGAGAAAGCCGAGAAAGTTTATTATCAGGCGCTAACAAAGTATTTGGTACGGACATCTCAGTTCCTGGATTTACGCCTGGCTGTCATCAAAGCCGCTGGCGACTTGTACGGACCGACTGAGGTTACTGCCGCTAAAAACGCCTTCGACGCGGTGGGTATTACCGACGGGACGTCCACACCAGGTAAGCAGCCTGATGTGCCCGTTGCTTCGGGGCAGGACTTGCTTTTGCTGGCGGATGCTACTACATCGAAACTTTACTCAACAACCGTGGGGGTTTCTCCGGCAAAATTTGACGCTAAATCTGCATTGGGCCTGGTCCATCGCCCCAGCGTGACCGATGATGGAAAGTTCGCCTATTATGTAACGACGGATAAGCGTATTCGCTCGGTTAGCCTGACAGGCACGCCAACCGAAACGATTATTTCCAATGAGACCATTTGGGACAACGTCGCCATCTCGAAAGACGGTACCAAACTAGCCGCACTCACAGCCGATAAGGATGGTGTAATCTACGTATACAGTTACGCGAAAAAGAAATGGGCTGAGTTTACATTGTATAATCCAACTTACACCGAGGGTGTGCAAACGGGTGATGTACAGTATGCCGATTCGTTCGAGTGGGATTTTACGGGCGAAAATATTGTTTATGATGCCTACAATGCCCTTAAAAACAATACCGGCGACGCTATCGACTACTGGGATGTTGGCTTTATTAATGTCTGGAGCAACAGTACTGGTGATTTTGCCAAAGGCGACATTGAGAAGTTATTTGCTAACCTGGACGAGGGCGAGAGTATTGGAAATCCATCCTTTTCCAAAAACTCGCCCGATGTGATCGCGTTCGATTATCTGAATGAAACGAGTAATACTTATGAGGTAGTGGCTGTTGACCTGAGTGCGGGGAAAGTGAATGTTGTCTACGAGAATAACACCCTGGGGTTTCCGAGCTATTCTCGTCAGGATAATGTATTGGTATTCAGTACGGAATCTACCGCAAGTGAAGATATTTCAGTTATCAGTTTGAAGGCGGATAAAATTACGCCATCAGGCTCGGCCACGGTGTTATACAAAGGCGGAAAATGGCCCGTCTGGTACACACAAGGCACTCGTGTGGCTAAGGCTGCCCAAACGATTACCTTCGACGCGATCCCAGACCGGTTTTCCAATCAGGGTGACCTAGCGCTGAAAGCAACCTGTTCATCGAATTTAACGGTTGGTTTTCTGGTAAAAAGCGGCCCTGCTACGCTGAGTGGCTCAACGCTGAAATTTACTGGCGTGGGTGCTGTTACAATACAGGCTTTCCAGAACGGTAACGAACAGTTTTCGGCAGCTTCGGCTGTGGAGCGCACATTCAATGTACTGACCGTAACGGGTACCGAACCTGCCTGGGCAGATGCGCTGTCTATTTACCCAAATCCAGCTGGCAATACGCTGACTGTTGAATTGCCCGGTACGGAAACGATTGAACAACTTTCCCTTCAGACACTCACTGGGGCGACGGTTGCACGGCCCACGATCCGCACTCGCCAGCGTACGGCCACGCTTGAGGTCGGAAGTCTGCCAAAGGGCTTGTATTTATTGCAAATTCAAACTCCAAGCGGAACCGCTACTAAGAAGATAATGAAGGAGTAATGAATGACGTTTACAATTTTTTTGCGTCCTAGTAGCTGAATCAAATAAAACTGTATATTTGAGTATGTATCTGGAAGAGCGCGTAGAGCAATTAGAAAACCTTTCTGTTGACCAGGGAAAGCAGATTGAAACGATCGTCAGAGGTCTGGCTGATTTAACCGTAACCGTCAATCAACGATTTGATCAGGTCAATCAACGATTTGATGGCGTTAACCAACGATTTGATAGCGTTAACCAACGATTTGATGGCGTTGATCAGCGATTTGATAGCGTTAACCAACGATTTGATGGTGTTGATCAGCGATTTGATAAGGTAGATGAGCGATTTGAGCGAGTGGAAGCAGATATTTCTGTTTTAAAGTCAGATGTATCTGAGCTAAAAAGCGGTCAGGCTCGTTTAGAAACGACAGTAGCCGATATTCAACAGACACAGCACTTGATTTTGACTATCCTACAGGACAAATTGAAATAGCGTTCTAACTTGGCATTATAAAAAAACTGTGGCTGTTCGTTGACCTGATGTCAGGCAATGAACAGCCACAGTTTTTAAGCGTAAATAAAAGCTACCAGGCAGCCCTATTTCGTTGTAATAGCAATGGTCTTATTGTCCTTATCGATGTTTACTTTAGCAATCTTATTGGGCGAAAGTGTAAATACAGCCTCTTTTGTACTGGCCTTTCCATTGACTATAAAACGCTCAAACTTATCTAAACCCGCTTGCTCGCTTTTATCCTCCAGTGTAAAATTAATTGGTAGGTTATACCTAACATTTACAACTTTCCCGTTCTGCGTTCCTGGTGTCCAGCGAGGCATATTTTGTACTACACGAATAGCTTCCTCACCAGTACCAAAGCCAATGCCTTTTAGTAGCTTCACATCCGTAACCTCCCCGGTTTTCGTGACGATGAAGTTAACAAATACGCGTCCTTCGGCTTTTACTTTCTGAGCAGCTGCCGGATACTTCAAATTTTCAGACAGATACGCGCCTAATTCTTTCATGCCTCCTGGAAACACCGGTTGCTCTTGAACGACAGTAAAAACTTCGCCATCAACCTTCACGGCTTTTCGGGCTGCGGCTTGTTCTGTTACAGGTACAACTGCGTCCTGCGATTGATCCTGACCAGATTGCGTACACATAACCAGGCAAGCAGCTACTGGAAGAATCAGGGCGTAACCGAGCAATGCCCGGCGATGAGATGCAGGTTTTTGCAACATAATGATTCGTTGTTTGAGGGTTGATTTAGAAACAAAAGGGGTTGTCAGTGCTGCAATGGGCATGTTGAGTGCGTAAGCCACCAATTGACGCGGATAATCGGGCTGGGGCGTTTTCAGGACTGTCCGGTCAGCCAGAAATTCGTGGACTTCCTGCAAAGCACGTTTATACAGCCATACCACAGGATTGAACCACAATGCCGCCTGTACTAGCTCCAGAAATAAAATATCGGCGGTGTGGCGCTGCCGAATATGTGCTTCTTCATGACGCATGAGTGCGTCGGGCTCCGTGAGGGAATCGGTATGGTTCAGAACCAGATACCGTCCGAACGAAAACGAAGGGCTGGAATCGTCTGGTAGCCGGACGAGAATAAACGTTGGTGTATGTTCCGCGCTGCCACGATTGATGAGCCTAAATACCGATTTCAGATTTAAGCCTAACCGCACGAGCATTACCAGTACGCCAAGGCCATACAAGAGCCAAATCCACTGCGTTGTGGTCAGCATGCCTGATTGATTCGCTGCTCCATTGCTAACGACAAACGTGGGCAGGGTGAGATCACCAACTGGAAAAGCATCGGCTGTTCCACTTGGTAACTCGATCAGCGGAAGTAGGAGCGACAATGCAACCGATGCCAGTAAATACGCCCGATTCAGGCCGAAAAACGTATTTCTGCGGAGAAGCAGCCAGTAGCAGCCATAGAAAAGTACGAGATACAGGCTGGCGGTTAAGAGATAGGGGAGCGTATTCATTTCTTTTTCGTGGTTATCAAAATGACGCCGTTTTTTTTCCTTTTTCGCCGTAAGTGGCCCTGGCTACTCCATCTTTTAATACCTCAATGCTCTGTATGTCATTATGATTTAAATTCTGAAGCTTCTTAGGGTTTTGATCTAGTTTGGGTTCATGCCCTTTCTCAACTTCAACACCATCAATGATATAGAGTGGCTCCTCACCATTTAGCCAATTACCATGGAGACGTACAGATGTCCCTGAATTTCGTAGCGAGTCGGGCAGCCGCATGGCATATCGTTCTTTACTACCTGATGTACTAAGATCATTGAGCGATAGCTGACTAGTAGTGGTCTTGTCAAGCACAAAGCCCTTTCCCTTCTCCGTATTGGGGGTGACCTGCCCAGTTCGTTTATCCTCACGTTTATCCAGCGAGAACTGGATAGGTAAATTATATTGTACAGCTACAGGTTGCCCATTCTGTTTACCCGGAATCCATTTTGGCATCTGGCTCACCACGCGCACAGCTTCCTCATCGCACCCACTGCCAATACCTTTTAATATGCGTAAGCTCTGGATATCACCCGTTTGTGAGACAACGAACCGGACAAAAACACGCCCCTGAACTTTGTTTTGTTGAGCTTCTGCCGGATAGCGTAAATTGCGGGCGAGGTATTGGCCTAATGCCTGCATGCCACCTGGAAACTCAGGGACTTGTTCTACGATGGTGAAAATTTCTCCATTTCGGCTAGGTTGGCTGTCCGGTTTGGCTGCCGTTGGCTGGGTTGTCGTCAGAGGCTCATGGGCTGGTTCGTAAGCGACAACAACAACTTCGTTTAGCTTGCTGGATTGAAGGGCTAGACTTACAAGAATAGAACTATGCCCCTTTACACCCACCTCCTGACTTATGAAACCAACGAAACTAAACACTAACGATGCATTTTTAGGAACATTGGTTAGTTTATACTTGCCTTCTGTATCTGTGGTTGTTCCCTGAGATGTATTTTTAAGGATAACATTAACCCCCGGCAATGGCTTGCCATCTACGCTGCTTGTCACCTTACCCGAAACAGTAATCGTCTCTTCAGTAGCTTGACTCATAACAGCCGCAATTTCTTCCCGTGCGGTGGTCATCGCCAATAAACTGAATGCCAAAGGAAGTATCAATACATATTTGCCTAGTGCCCATCGGGTTGTCGCTTTCTGGTGCAGCATCATGATACGCTGTTTCAGAAGCGAGGGATTGAAGAAGCTATTTGTTAAGGTATCAGGTCCGCTCAGGCCAAGCTGCGTTCCGAAGGAATAAGCCACTAAAAACTGGGCGTATTCAGTTGGGCGGCTGGCTGGCTTATCGGCTAGAAATTCGTGCACCTGACGGAGCATTCGATCCATGAGCCAGAGCGTTGGGCATGCCCAGAAAAGCGCCTGTAGCAAACCCATGCCCAATACATCGGCGCTGTGGCATTGCCGAACGTGCACCAACTCATGCTGGATAATCAGCTCATTACGAGTGTCGGCAGGGTTTAGTATAACGTACTGGAAAAATGAAAACGTAGGGATGGTTGGGGCATTTGGCAGAACCACTATGTAGTCGTCATACACGTGCCGGGGCGACTGCCGAATCAACCTGACTAAACGCCCAACACGTATACCTAGCCGAGCCAACAATACTAATGCGACCAGCGCATAGGCCCATATGCTCAGTTGCTCCCAATCTGGTCCAGTTTCAACTGGTGCGGCCACAATCGTTGAAACTGGCAGCGCAATAACGCCTACAGGCATGGTGACGGGAAGCGTTTCTACCGTTTGCGTAGGCAGAATCACTAATGGCAGAATCAGGGATAGAATGACTGAGGCTAGCAAATAAGCCCGGTTAAGGCTGAAAAACGTGTGCCGACGCAACAGTAGCCAATAACAACTCGCAAACAGCAAGCCGTAGAGGTTAGCTTTCAGGAGATAGTCAAGGGCGTTCATTGGTCTTTCTGTTTGTTTAGGAGTTTGATAATCTCGTCGGCTTCGGTCAGGCTGATGTTTTTGTCTTTCACGAAAAACGACACCAGCTTTTTGAGCGAATTATCGAAGTAGTTCGCCATGAGTTGCTCAGTCTGGAAACGTCGGTACTCCTCTTCTGTAATGAGCGGATAGTATTCATGCGTTTTCCCATAAGCGGTGTAGCCAACCAGTTCCTTTTTCTCCAGAATACGGATAATGGTCGAGACGGTATTGTAGGCGGGCTTTGGTTCGGGGAGTTCGACCAGGACGTCTTTAACGAACGCTTTTTTTAGTTGCCAAAGTACCCGCATTATCTCTTCTTCGGCTTTGGTAAGGTCGCGTATTGGCATGATTTACAGTAGAGTTAACGAATAGGGTCGAAATGTATGACTAATGATTTAGTTTTACAACTAATCTATTAGTTATTTGTTTGGGAAAAAATAAAAATGCCCTTCTCTGATTCAGAAAAGGGCATTTTGAGCATGAAAAATTCTATAAACTAGCAGGGTGTTTATGGCTGCAAAACCGGCCCGGCATTAGTCCAACCGACTGGAATATTGGACAGGAACCAGCTTTTCCCTTTATCGTTGTTGCCCTGATAAAACAGATAGGTCTTCCCGTTTTTATCAGTAAAAATGTGTGGATGGCCCGATTCACTGGAATTCCAGGTGCCAGGTGCTCCGTTTGTAAGAAATGGTTGGGTTTGAACACGTTTCCAGTGCAGGCCATCCTGGCTTCGGGCCACACCGATTTGCTGCGGCCAGTTATTATAAGCACCCGCGTAGAACATATACAACGTACCCGTACGCTCAATTACCGATGCAGCCTCAATACACTCGCCCTCCCAGGGAAGTTCGGGCTTTAGAATGGGCCCGTCGTTAGCTACCTGCTTCCAGTCCTCACGGTTGAAGTTCGTATTGGCTGGCGCTACAGCCACACCCAATTGCTGAATTTTATACGACGTATCTCTGGTCGCGAAATACAGGAAATACTGATTGTTAAACCTGACTACATCGGCGTCGATAGCTCGCCCGCACGACCAGTCGCTGATAGCCGGATGAAAAATTGGATTGGTTGGGTTTCGGTCGAAATGAATACCATCGGTCGACACCGCGTGGCAGATGGCGTCATTTCGTCCATTGCCATAGGTTTGATAAAACAAATTCACCTTCCCATCGCGAACGAGCGCGCCGGGAGCGCACAGCCCTTTTTTCTCATAGTCCGTCTCGGGCGTAATTTCGCCGACTTTTTGCCAGTTCGTCAGATCCTGGCTTTCGGCGATACCGATGCCCCAATGATCGGCCCCGGTCGAATCTTTGTAGAGCGGTACGGAGTAATACATCAAATAACGACTTTTGAACCAAACCACATGCGGGTCTTTGGCATAGCCCGATTTTCGATGCGTTGTATCGCCGAACCGCATTTTTGGGCTTGACGATTGTGCTATTGCGAGCGTCGATAGTATCCCGATTAGCGTAACAGCTATAAATAGACTTCTGAAGTTATTCATGTTTAAGAGACTGTCAGCTGACACGGGTGAACACCCGCGCCAGCACGCGGCTATTTAAACAAGGGCGCGTGAATCTTGTGAAGCGTTTCAATCGGAATCTTGATCACTTCCCGATCGTAGGTCAACAAGCCATTCACTTCGCCTTCTACGTCGGTTGTTTGCGTGTAAACAGCTGCCGATAAAGCCTGTTTCTTGTAGTATTCAACGATTTTGGCGTATTTCTTCTCATACGCTTTTTGCACCACATCGGCCGATTGGTAGGTCTGGTAGCCCCAGTTGCGCATTTCCGGGTTCCAGAGGTGACCTTGCACTGGCCAGCCAATGCCGCCAAATTCACCAATCACAACCACCCGATTGGTTTTAGGCGCTGGCGCTTTGGGCTCTTCTTCATACGTATGAATGTCGTAGAAATCACCCGCACCTAGGTCGTTCCAGCCGCTGGATGCGTTGACGGTGCGGCTTGGGTCCATCGCTTTTACCCAATTGGCCAGCCGGTTGTTGTCGTATTGGCCCCAGCCTTCGTTGTGCACTACCCAGGTTACAATGCTGGGATGGTTGTGTAGCCGGTTCATCATCCGACGCAGTTCCAGTTCAAATTGCTCCTTACCCTTTGACCGACGAATTGGCTCCGACTGATCGCCGGGATATTCATTCTGGCCTTCCAGAAAGCCCGAGGGCATGTCCTGCCAGACTAGTATGCCTAGCTTGTCGCAAAGGTAGTAATAGCGGTCGGGTTCGACTTTGATGTGTTTCCGAAGCATGTTGAATCCCGATTTTTTGAGAAAATCAATCTCAAATGCCATACCCTCGTCAGATGGGGGCGTTAGCAAACCGCCAGGCCACCAGCCCTGATCGAGCGGGCCGTTCTGAAACACAAACTTGTTGTTTAGCAACAGTACGGGCTGGTTGGCAACCGGACCTGCTCCGACCGCAATCTTACGCATGGCGAAATAGCCCGTTACCACATCGAGCGGATTACCTGTAACCGTTGCATTGGCGAACGCTGTGTTCAGCGGGGCATCCTGACGTGGGCGTTTGTTGCGGGGTGTATCACCAAACGGATCAGTTACGGTAACCAGCTCAACTTTTAAATTGTACAGAAACGGGCTATCCGGCGACCATAGTTTGGGATTTTTTACGTTCAGCCAGGCGGTTCTTCCCGCCCGGACGAGCGTTGTGGCGATGGTTTGGTTGCCATCTAAAGCCGTCACGCGAATGGCCGTCGTAAAATTATTCGCGGGCTTATCGAGCAATACCTCCACCCGAAGGCGGCTGGAATCCAGCTCGGGTGTCAGTTTTACTTCCTCAATGTAGGTTTGCTTCGGAACGGGCTCCATCCAGACGGTTTGCCAGATGCCCGAAACAGGCGTATACCAAATGCCATGAGGATCCATCAACTGCTTACCGCGCGGTTGCTCACCATCCGACGTCGGGTCTGTTACACCCAGCACCAGCTGATTCTGTCCGTCTTTCAGGTAATCGGTAATGTCAAAATTGAATGCGTCGGAACCACCCGTGTGCGAACCCACCAGCCCACCGTTAACCCACAGGCTGCACTCATAATCGACCGCGCCGAAATGCAATAGCACCCGCTGTCCTGCCCAATCGTTGGGTAAACTAACTTCCCGTCGATACCACAATCGCTGATCGGCGGTGAGTGATTTGTTAACCTTCGAAACGGTCGATTCCAAACAGAAGGGTACCAGAATTTGTCCATCGTACCGGGTTGGTTGCGGGGCCGTTTTGGGTGTGATGGCATAGTCCCACATGCCGTTCAGGTTTTGCCATTGTTGCCGTACCATCTGCGGACGCGGGTACTCGCGCCAGGCATTTTCGGGCGTGATTTGCTTTTCCCAACGACTCATGATGGGAGCAGCGCGCGGTTGATTTTGAGCAGGTGTTTGGGCAACCGCTAGTCCAGAAACGAGCAGGGCAAGGCTAAGGGTACTAGAGAGAAATCGGGCTGATGGCATGAATGTAGTTTTAGGATAAGGGTTGTTTAGGGGGCCATGACAAAAAACACAAAAAATTACTTGCTCAATTTCCCTTCGAGCATCTTAATATAATACCCTCCTACAACCGATCGGGCCTGAAAACCAACCTGTTTGGCGTTGGTGGTCTCGTGCCAGTCGGAGAGCGGTACCCGTGAAGGCGTTTCGTTGACGTATTTCCAAACGGGCTTGATGAATGCTTCGAAATCGCGGTCCGACTTGGCGAGCGTTGCCGTCCACATAATCCAGTCCGACTTGGTGTACGTTTTACGGCTGTCCAGTGGAAGACCATACGGCTTTTGCTTGGTCAGGTAATAGGCAATTTCGGTTTGTGTGACCTCGGTTGGGAATACATTTAGATTCAGGAGTTTATCCCAGACCAGGTTGTATTTCTGACTCCAGGAGTCAGTAGGATTCTCAAATGTTAAGTCGTAATGCACCTTATCGGATGGGGTTTTATCCAGAGCGAGCTGCTGCCATTTAACAGCCATATCGCGGGCCATTTTCAGGTAACTCTCCGATGTAGCTTTATCGCCCAACATCGCAGCCATCTTTCCGTAGGCCGCAATACCTAAAATGGCTTTTATGGATAGGTTCGCGTTTCGGGCAATATGACCCGCAAAGTCATCAGTGCAGAGTTGATTGGCAGGGTCGAAACCGTCTTTTTTGAGGTAGTCAACCCAGGTCGTCAGGGTTTTCCAGTGTTGTTTGGCATAGTTGGCGTTGCCTTCGGCTCCGGCAATGGCACCGGCCAGGATAAGCATATTACCGCTCTCTTCAACGGGCATATCTTCGCCGTAGGTCTGGCCGTTGGCTTGCGGATAGGTTCCCACGTCATGTGCCGCAAACGGCTTTTTCCAGCGTCCACTTTCCGAATACTGGAAAATAGGTTCCATCATACCCTTCAATAGCGTCGGATTGTAGAGCAGAAATAGCGGAGCCGAGGGATAGGTAATATCCACTGTACCAATAGAGCCGTTAGAGAAGTTCTCTTTCGACAGGAAAAGTGTTTCTCCTTTTGGGCCAGCTACAATTTTGTGGGCGGCAATGGCCTGACGGTAGGCCAGTACGCACAAATCCGCATAATCTGTACCTCCCGCTTTTCGGGCATCGGAACGGAGTCGATCATCGAATTTTGAACATTTCTGGCGCAGTCGATCATAGTCTTTCTCGGCGGCCTGCAACAGGGTGGGCATGTTCGTTTTCTCATCCCGACGCCACCAGGGACGCAGATTCTGCTTGAAATACTGTACCGAATACAAGTCGTCGTAGGCCAGCATCAGATGCTTTTCGGCCGATTTCGTTACGTTGCCAAAATCGAGTACGCTGGCGACGGCCACATCGGCCGCGGCTCGGGGTTTATTGCCCGGTACGGCCGCTTTGTTATCGGTTGGGAGCTGCCCATTCATCAGAAAGGCGTGTTTCAGGCCCGGAGCCATGCCATTGGCCGTTTGATTGCCCCGCTCTTGTGGAGCCGCTAAATAGGCGTACCCCCAGTCGATGCGCACATTATCGCCTTTCTTCGCGAGAAGAGGTTGCGCTTCGGTGCCTACTGTCTGATAAATCAGGCCGGGAGCCTGCCCCGCTTTCATCACCACTTCCTGACCGACCGTGTTGGTTGCCATTGTGCCGGACTCACTCAAATAAACCTGTACCGAATGCGACTTGCGATCCTGGGAGCGTACCTCGAATGTAACGTACGTAATGGGCCGGGCAACCACTTCCAGCTCGTCTAGCAGTAAGGGCGACATGAAGGTAACTACCAGATTTACAGGCCCGGCCGTGAAGGTGTAGTTGGTTTGTGTTGCCGATACCGTCACGCCCGTCTGAGTTGCGGTTGAGATAGCCGATTCGGTAATGGGGTTCAGAATGCCCACATCGATAATCGATCCGCCCCGCGGACTCACGCAATGGACTGCCAGCACATTTTTGCCTTTCTGCAAGGCTTTCTGACCCGCTGCCGATAAGGGCAGGTAGATATATTCGTTGACGTAATCAGGCTTGTCAAGAATTTTGGTGCCGTTCAGATAAACGACCACATCATCGTCATGATTGATGGACAGCAGGAGTTTGGCAGGGTCGGCTTTACCATCATAAGTAAACTCACGCCGAACGTAAATGCCGTCTTTCATACCGGCATTATCACTATTGGTCCATTTGGTTTTAGCCTCGGGCGTATCGCCGAATGGTCCTGGCCCTGTTTTCCAGCCGCTGGCGTTGAAGTCGGATTTCTCCCAACCGGCTTCGGGTTTGGTGAGGGTGTATTGCGCTGTGTAGGCTTTCTGTTCAGCCGTTGGCAAAATGGCTTCATAAACGGTGGGTACGGCTCCCAGAAACTGGTACGCCTTGCCATCGACCCGAATAATGCCTTCCAATGATTGAGGTTTGCCCGTCCAGTGGCGCGTAGGCGAATCGGTGAGTTTATCCGTCATACTCCAGAGACTGAAATAAGGATCGTGGGTAATGAGCGGGTAAGCGGGTGGACGTAGCGTCTGGGCATAGGTATGCCCGAATGACAGCGCAAAAAGGGATAGAAATAACAGGTGGAGATTGGGATTTTTACGCATTAAAAAGTTTGTTTTGGGGGAGCTTCCATCGTAGCTAAGTAAATGAATAATGTAAAACGTATAATGGATAATCACAAACCTTACTGACCAACTGATTATTCATTGTACATTATTCATTTTACATTGTCCATTTACCTTCTATAAGCCAACGGAATGGGCTCCTTTACTTATTAGAGATGGATTTTGACTTGGTGATCACACCCACGATGGGCCATTCTGAAAATTAAAAGTAAGGCAAAAAAATGGCTTGTTGCATAAAATAGGCCTCATATGCACTGCTAAAGGGGAATGCTTTATGCAATAAACGCACTAGTTGCATAAAGCATCGTTCATCAATATAATTTCATGTGTTTGTCAGGGTAGAACTGGTAAATCCGTTACTTCTTTCAGCCGAATCTAAACTCTTACATTTCTTTTCATTGACGATGAAACAGGTAATTGTACTGGCTATTGGGCTGTTAGTCACCGGCCTGGCATCGGTGTCGTTTGCGCAGCAGATTTCTAAGGAGGAACTGATCTTCCTAACGCCCGACTGGAAAGGTGAACGCTTCCCGGATGGCCGTCCGAAAGTGCCGGATGCCATTTTGAAGCGCATGAAACTGGTGACCCACGAAGAAGCCTGGGCCGTCATGAAAGGCGAAAAATATCGATACCAGTACGCGGGTGACTGGCAAACGATCAACCCGGATAGCGTGCTGGTAGGTCGTGCCCTCACAGCTACGTTTATGCCCGGTCGACCGGATGTGCATCGGGTAACCGACGAGAAAGGGCACACCAAAGATGGTCGTGTAAAATCGCAGAATGCCTGGCCAATTGATATGCTTGTCAGGGGCGACGTGTATGTGGTTGACCAGTTTGGAGCCCACGAAGATGGGCCGACAATTGGCGACAATCTGGGCAATTCAATTTATGCCAAAACGGGTAACGGTATTGTATATGAAGGTGCCCTTCGGGATGTGGCTGGCTTGAAGGAAATTGGCGGTTTCACCTCTTATTTCAGGAGCTACCACCCGTCGCACCACAATCCTGAGGGTGATCTAAACACAACACTGGTAGGCATCAATCGCCCAACGCGCATTGGTAAAGTGATGGTGATGCCGGGCGATGTGGTACTGGGTCGCGATGGGGGCGTGGCGTTCATTCCGCCCCATCTGGCCGAAAAAGTGGTGAAAACCTCCGAGATCATTCGGTTGCGCGACATGTTCGGTCACCTGCGACTACGCGAGCAGAAATACACACCGGGTCAGATTGACTCGCGCTGGTCGGATGAGATTGAAAAGGATTTCTCAAAATGGCTTAACGACCACGTCAGCGAACTTCCAGTTCCCAAAGAGCAAATTCAGGATTACCTAAAAACCCGTACATGGTAGTTTTATTAAACACAGAGACACGGAGAACACAGAGGGTATATTGATAAAAATCAATGAGTTATAATCCTGTGTTCTCCGTGTCTCTGTGTTTAATACATAAACTTTTCTCCTTCCCTAAATCATGACAACATCACGACGTTCCTTTTTGACAAAGAGTGCCTTAGCCGGTGTGTTTAGTGCCAGCGCGTTAGCCAGTTTCGGTGAGGGGCTGGAAACGGCTGTTCACCACGCGCCACAGTCCTCCGCGCCGTCGGACCTAAAAATTACCGATATCAAATGCGGCTATATCCGTAACGGGCACAGCCTGTTCGTCAAAATTCACACCAATCAGGGAATCTGGGGCTGCGGTGAAGCCGTCGATGCGTCCGTTGGGACCTATCACCTGGTGAAATTGATGGGCGAACGGATCAAAGGCAAGAGCCCGCTTAATGTCAACCGGCTATTTGAGGATGTTCGGAAATCTGGTTTTTTTGAGGGTGCTCAGGCGGGTATGTATATATCGGTGCTGTCGGCTGTGGAAACGGCGCTCTGGGATTTAGCCGGAAAAGCGTTAGGCATGCCGGTTTATCAATTGCTGGGCGGGAAGTTTCGCGACAAAATTCGGGTGTACTGCGATACAGGGGCCTATCGCGAAACGGACACCAGCGCTGAAGCCTTCGGGAAAAGCGCTAAGAAAGCCGTCGATATGGGCTTCAACGCGGTAAAGTATGACATCGACGAACGTAATGACCCCAACAAATACGACGCCTACAACTGGACAGCCAGTCAGGGCGAACTGGAGCGGATGTACAACCAGATTGCCGGTGTCCGTAAAGCCGTTGGCCCGAAGGTTGACATCTGCGTAGACATGCACGGACGTTATGATATGACCACGGGTCGGCGGGTGGCTAAACTGATGGAGCCACTAAATCTGCTGTTTCTGGAAGAGCCCATCCCTGCCGAAAACCCGGAAGCGTATAAGCAAATTCGGGAAGCGTCGAACACGCCCATCTGCGCGGGGGAGAACCATTATCTGGCGCATGGATTCCGCAAACTCCTCGAAATCGGAGCCGTCGACATTATCATGCCCGATTTGCAGAAAGCGGGCGGCCTGGGCGAAGGGCAACGGATTGCCAACTTAGCCAATCTCTATTACGTGCCTTTTGCGCCACACATGGTAGCGTCGTATCTGGGTGCGATGGCGTCGAGCCACGTTTGTGCGTCGGTGCCCAACTTCCTGATTCTGGAATGGCAGATCTATTTCCACGAGGAGCCCATGTTCAAAGAAATCGTCACCTTCGATGGACCCATGGTGGAGAAAGGCTTCATTCCGCTATCCAATAAACCGGGCATTGGGGTGGAAATCAACGAAGAAGGCATGAAGAAATACGCACCGAAAGACGTTCCGTTTTTTGTGTAGATGTTGTTACGTATCTGTGGCGTCAGGTTCTTAAACCTGACGCTGGTAGGTTTCTCAAAACCTACTGTTGACCTTTAGGTTTTGAGAAACCTACCAGCGTCGGTTATAAGTAACCGACGCCACTTTCAAACAACTTCAGTATCTAACCAGGATGAATGTTTTTTACTAAAACTCATTGATCAAATTTTCCATTGACAACCAAATCTACTCCTGTATCTGCTGTGCTCCCGAGTTCAATGGGTGGCGCGCCAAGTTCAAGCAATTATCGCTGGATAATCGTCGGTCTTCTCTTTTTCGCAACGACCATTAACTACCTCGACAGGCAGGTGATCAGTCTGTTGAAGCCAATCCTGGAAAAAGAGTTTAGCTGGACTGAATCCGATTATGGCAATATCGTAACCGTCTTCACTTTTTTCTACGGAGCCAGTACGCTATTGGCCGGGTATATCATCGACCGGATTGGTACTAAAATTGGCTACATCGGGGCTATTCTGGTGTGGAGCTTTGCGGCCATGGGGCATGCCTTGGCAGGTGGTACGGCTGGGTTTATGGTTGCTCGTGCTCTGTTGGGTATTGGCGAAGCAGGTAACTTCCCGGCTTCTATTAAAACGGTGGCCGAATGGTTTCCACAGAAAGAGCGGGCGCTGGCGGTTGGCATATTTAATTCAGGAGCCAATATTGGTGCCGTAGTTGCCCCTGCTATTGTTCCCTGGATTGCCCTGGTTGCGGGTTGGCAAATGGCCTTTATTGCAACCGGTGCACTGGGATTTGTCTGGATCATTGCCTGGTGGTTTTACTATGAAGTGCCCGCCCGCCACAAACGGGTGAGCGCGTCAGAACTGGCTCACATTACCGGAGAGCAAGCCGTTGAACCCTCCGTGGCTGGCGATGCCGCTGCTACCGATCTTCTTGCCGATACGACGCCAACGCGCTACCCAATCTTCGCCAATCGCGCTATTTGGGGATTCATGAGTGGAAAACTCCTAACGGACCCCATCTGGTGGTTTTTCTTGTTCTGGTTGCCATCTTACTTATCGAACATCTATCACCTGGATTTGAAAAAATTAGGGGCTCCGCTGATCGTCATTTACCTGGCGGCTACGATTGGTAGCGTTGGCGGTGGCTGGTTATCATCTACGCTAATCCAGAAAGGCTGGCACCCAACGCGGGCTCGTCAGTGGGCGATGGCTTTATTCGCGATCTGTATAACGCCGGTTATGGCTATAAGCCAAATGGGCAGCATGTGGCCGGTAATTGCCATTTTATCATTGGCGGTAGCGGCTCACCAGGCGTGGTCGGCCAATATTTTTACCGTCGCTGCCGATCAGTTTCCGAAGCAGGTATTGAGCCGGGTAGTTGGTTTAGGAACGATGGCTGGAACATTAGGCGGTGCCGTTTTTCCGTTGCTCGTCGGGCGTATTCTGGATCACTACAAGGCCTTGGGAAGCTTGTCAGAAGGATACTACATCATTTTTTATATCGCTGGTTTGGCCTATTTAGTCGCCTGGGCCATGCTCTATATTTTCGTTTTCAGTCGTGCTTCTTTAGTGAAGTCAGGTTCTTAAACCTGACTTGTGTCTGATGACGCGTCGTCTTAGTTCGCGCCATCGATCAGATCATAAGCTATGAAAAACAACACCTACTTGTTCCCGTTTTGTCGATTAATAGTTTGGGTATGCGTGCTTGTTGGTTTGCATAGCCGCAACGCGAATGCCCAGGCCCCAAACTTCCAGAAAATGACGCCGGACGAACGGACGGCGTATATGAATAAAGTGCGGGTGGCCAGTCAGGCCGATTGGCAGACGATGATGGATAAGCTCAATCTGAAACTGCCAGCATTACCTCCGCCTGCCGACGATCCTAAACGCCCATCGCACGTTAAGCCCAAAGAAGGTTCAACGAACTGGTACGACGAAGCAGGAAACACGCACGTTCGGTCAGGTTGGGGCAATTGGACGAATTATGAGGAAGCTAAAGCGAATAACTATACACTGCCTGATCCGCTAAAACTGAAAAATGGCAAACCGGTAAAAGACGCCAACACCTGGTGGAAGCAACGTCGCCCCGAAATCCTGAACGAGTACCTAACCGAGATTTACGGAAAAACGCCGACGAATACACCCAAGGTAACGTTTGCGCCTTCGGGAGTCGATAGCACTGTACTCAGTGGGAAAGCGCTTCGCAAAAACATGTTGGGCAGCATTGATAATTCCCGGTATCCATCAGTAACCCCCAGCATCCCTGTTACGTATTACCGCCCGGTCAATGCATCGGGCAAAATTCCGATGATGGTCATTGTCTGGGGTTCATTTCCGCAACCTATGGCAAACATCGAAAAACTGATTGATGCAGGCTGGGCGGTGGCAACGGTAAACACCGGGGCCATTCAGGCAGACAATGGAGCGGGTTTGCACGAAGGCATTATTGGCCTGATGAACGGAGGCAAAGACCGCACCCCCGACGAATGGGGTGTATTGGCGGCCTGGAGTTGGGGCCTCAGTCGTGTCCTCGATCATTTTGAGAAAGACAACACGATCAATGCCAAACAGATTGGAGTGCAGGGGCATTCGCGCTGGGGTAAAACCGCCTTGCTGGCCGGAGCACTGGACCCGCGTTGGGCCATTGTTTTTGCGAGTTGCTCAGGCTCATTGGGTGCTTCGCTGGAAAAACGAAGCTGGGGCGAAACGATCGACAACGTAGCGGGTCCGGGCGAATACCACTGGATGGCAGGTAATTTCCTGAAATATGGTGGAAACTGGGCTGCTATGCCGGTCGATGCCCACGAGCTGATGGCGCTCATTGCTCCCCGACCCCTGTTTATCACAGGCGGCACAAAAGATAGTTGGGCCGATCCCAAAGGCGAATTTATGGCCTGTGTGGGAGCCAGCCCGGTTTATGAATTACTCGGCAAAAAAGGCGTTGGTACAACCGAGATGCCAGCGCCCGATGTCTCCCTGATACATGGCGAGTTAGCCTTTCGAAACCACGAAGGTGGCCACGTCGATTCGCTCGACTGGCCTGTGTTTCTGGAGTTTGCAAATAGACAATTTAAGTTAAAAAAATAGCAATTCTGTTTTTGTCATGCTGACGAAGGAAGCATCTTAAGTTTTCCATACAAGTATATCATGGTAAATTGAGATGCTTCCTTCGTCAGCATGACAAAAACTAATTCAGGGATATGAATTATGGGAATGTTACAAACGATGCGCTGGTTCGGACCGAATGATCCGGTTTCGCTGATGGATATTCGGCAGGCGGGTTGCACGGGTGTTGTTACGGCGCTTCACCAGATTCCGGTGGGTGACCTATGGATGGTCGAGGCCATTAACGAGCGCAAACAACTGGTTGAAGCGGGCAATCAGCGCTATTCGCCCTTGCACTGGGCCGTAGTCGAAAGCCTGCCTGTGCACGAAGACATTAAAAAAGGTCGGCCATCGAGAGAAGGTTATATTGAAAACTACAAACAGTCGATTCGGAATCTGGCCGCCTGTGGCATCAACACGGTTTGTTACAATTTCATGCCGGTGCTGGACTGGTCGCGTACGAACCTGAATTACGAAATGCCCGATGGGTCGCGGGCGCTCCGGTTCGTTTGGGAGGACTTTGCGATTTTCGATTTGTGCATCCTCAAACGCCCCGGTGCGGAAATAGATTACGAACCCGAAATCATTGAGTCGGCCCACCAGAAATTCAGCCGGATGACAGCCGAGCAGATAACCGACCTATCGAACATTGTCCTGCTGGGTTTACCCGGTTCCGAAGAAGCCTTTTCGCTCGATACATTTCAGGGTCTACTAAATGAATACGCCACTATTGGCGATGCTGAACTTCGGACGAATCTGTATTATTTTATTCAACAAGTTGCCCCCGTTGCGCAGGAAGTAGGCGTCAATTTGTGTATTCACCCCGATGATCCACCGCGTCCACTGTTAGGTCTTCCCCGTGTCGTTAGCACCGAGTCCGACTTAGCGCAACTAATGGCGGCCAGTGATGTAACGGCCAACGGTATTACCTTTTGTACGGGTTCCTTAGGTATCCGGCCTGATAACGATCTGCCCGGCATGATCCGTCGCTTCGGTGAACGTATTCACTTCATTCATCTGCGAACCACCAAACGTGAAGTAGACCCACGGAACTTCCACGAAGCCGACCATCTGGCAGGCGATGTGGATATGTATGCGGTTGTGAAGGAAATTGTGCTGGAGCAGAAGCGACGCTCAACAGCGGGTGTTGGTGTAACCACGATTCCCATGCGCCCTGATCACGGTCACCAGATGCTCGACGATCTGCATAAAAAGACGTACCCCGGTTATTCAGCCATCGGCCGATTGCGGGGTTTGGCAGAGTTACGAGGTCTGGAAATGGGCATTGAACGGAGTTTGTAAAGGTTTTGAAACTGGCGCGAGTATTTACTCGTGCCTTTTCATGAGCGCCGGTATTCACTGGCATGTTATCAAGTTAAGCGTCAGCAAATGCTGACGAAATGGAAAGACACGGGTGAATACCCGCGCCAGAAAATCAGAAAAAATGAAACGATTGATATGTTGCCTGCTACTCATTAGCACACTTTCCTACGGCGACGATGGCTATCGCCTTTGGCTGAAATATGACCTGATCAAAGACGTAGCCAAACGGGAGGAATATGCCCGTTCTGCACAGTTTATTGCCGTCAGTAATCAAAGTCCGATCTTGATGAATGCGGCTCAGGAATTACAACTCGGGTTACAGGGACTACTAGGTAAGTCAGTGCCGATCATTACCGATCTTGGCAAGCGAAAAGGCGGGGTTTATCTAAATGAACATAAAGACTTTAGTAACCATATTAATTATAAAGATGATGGTTATGCGATGTCGAATAGTGATAATATCTATATACTGGCGAACAAAGGAGTAGGAGTACTTTATGGAACGTTTGCCTTGCTGAGATATATACAGACGGGCCGGTCATTAACAAGCCTGCCTTTGATCAATATCCCCAAAATCCAGTATCGTCTGCTCAATCACTGGGACAATACCAACGGAACCATTGAACGTGGGTATGCCGGTGAGTCGCTCTGGAAATGGTACGAGTTGCCTGCAACGATTGACCCGCGTTACCGCGATTACGCCCGCGCCAATGCCTCGCTGGGCATTAATGGAACAGTTGTGAACAATGTAAACGCCAGTGCCCGCTTTCTAACCGCTGAGTATTTAGAAAAGGTTGCTGCCCTGGCTAACGTCTTTCGGCCTTACGGTATTCGAATTTACCTGTCAGTTTATTTCCCCGCTCCTAAAGTCATTGGCGGCCTAAAAACCGCCGATCCGCTCGATCCCGAGGTGCGGAAATGGTGGGCCGACAAAACCAAAGAGATTTACAAACTCATTCCTGATTTCGGTGGATTTCTGGTCAAAGCCAACTCCGAAGGTGAACCAGGTCCGCAGGATTATGGACGTACCCATGCCGATGGAGCGAATATGCTGGCCGAAGCCCTCGCGCCCTACGATGGTATCGTGATGTGGCGGGCCTTCGTCTACAAAGCCGATCCCAATGCTGATCGATTCAAAGCCGCACACGAAGAGTTTACGCCACTGGATGGTAAATTCGACAAGAAGGTGATCGTCCAGGTGAAGAACGGCCCTATTGATTTTCAGCCACGTGAGCCGTTTTCGCCTTTGTTCGGAAATATGCCCAAAACGCCCCTGTCGATGGAGTTTCAGATTACGCAAGAGTACACGGGCTTTGCAACGCATTGGGTGTATGAAGCGCCGATTTTTAAAGAATGCCTGGATACCGATACCTACGTACATGGGAAAGGCTCACCATCCGGCGGGGCAACGGTGGCCAGTGTTGTTGATGGTAGCCTGCATAAGTACACAATGACCGCTATTGCGGGCGTGGCTAATACAGGCTCCGACCGAAACTGGACCGGTAACCCGATGGCACAAGCCAATTGGTACGCCTACGGGCGACTGGCGTGGGATCACACCTTATCGTCAGAAGCCATTGCGAACGAGTGGGTTAAAATGACACTCACGAGTGAGCCGAAAGCGGTCAAGACCATTACGAACTTGATGCTGAAATCAAGGGATATTTACGTCGATTATAACACGCCAATCGGTTTGTCACGTCCCTGGGCAGGAATACACTTTGCCCCCGAACCCTGGCAGGAAAAAAGCCCTCGTCCCGACTGGACTGCCATTTATTACCATCGGGCCGATTCTATTGGGCTGGGTTTTGATCGAACAGCAACGGGGAGCAATGCATTGGCACAATACCGGCCAGAAGTACAACAGAAATGGAATAACCCCGAAACCTGTCCGTTACCGTATCTGCTTTGGTTTCACCATGTGCCCTGGACAAAGAAACTAAGCTCTGGACGAACGCTCTGGGATGAACTCTGCACCCGCTTCTACACCGGTGCCGATTCGGTTGGCTGGATGCAGCAGCAGTGGGCGCAGGTCAAACCCGCCGTCGATCCAGCTATTTTTGCCGATGTAACGGGTCGTCTGGCTACCCAGCACAAGGAAGCCATCTGGTGGCGCGATTCCTGGGTGCTGTATTTACAGACGTACTCCAAACAACCCATTCCGGCCCCTTTCCCAAAACCGGAACGGACGCTGGACGATGTTAAACGCTTATCCGAAATTTATAAATTACGCTAGTGGAACACCTACAAACTACCCAGCCCGACGGTCAGCCGTCATCCAATTATTCCGTTTTTTCGCTCAAAGGTAAGTTAGCGCTCATCACAGGAGGAGGCAGCGGTATCGGTCTCGATATTGCCCGTTGTATGGTGCAGGCTGGGGGTAGTGTTGTTATCACCGGTCGGCGGGAGCAACCTCTTCAGGAAGCCGTTGCATCGTTGGGCGAACGGGCGCATTATATGGTCAATGACGTAACAGATCGGGCTTCCCTAGATGATCTGGTCGAACGGATCGAAGCTACGTATGGCCCAATTGATACACTGGTGAACAATGCCGGGATTAACATGAAAAAGCCCGCGCTGGACGTCACCGATGAGGATTTTGACCGAATCGTACACACAAACCTGAATTCGGTTTTTAGCCTGACGCGGGAATGTGCCAGGCGGATGATGGCGCGCCAACGGGGTTCTATTATCATGATTTCGTCGATGGCCGCCTATTATGGTATCGACCGGGTAGCTGCTTATGCCGCGTCTAAATCGGGCGTTGAAGGCATGGTAAAAGTGCTAGCGTCGGAGTTCTCCGGCAACGGTGTTCGGGTGAATGCCATTGCACCGGGCTTTATTGAAACAGCCATGAGCAAGACCGCGATGGGTGGTGATCCTGACCGCTTCGCCCGTGCCATGCGCCGGACACCGATGGGGAAATTTGGTCAGCCCGAAGACATTGGCTGGGCGGCCGTTTTCCTGGCCTCCGAAGCCGCAAAATACATTACTGGTGCTTCGCTGCCGGTAGATGGGGGGAATTCGATTGGGTTTTAAAAACGCCAGCACGATAAAATACCTCTAAATCCCCTGAAGGGGACTTTGTCCAAGCACGAGCAAAGTCCCCTTCAGGGGATTTAGGGGTAATACGGTGTATAAGATTCGATAATGTAAACACAAAGCTGCTCACAACCATGACTCAACGCTTCATCTATTCTGCACTTCTGGGCGTTACGTTACTACTAAGCCCAGCGCTAAAACCACATTTCGCAGAGCCAACGCTCAAAGACGCGTATAAAAACTTTTTTCCAATTGGCGTCGCCGTTGGGCCGCGCAACCTGGTTGGTCCTGAATCGGAGTTGATCCTTCGGCAGTTCAATAGCATGACGGCAGAGAACGCGATGAAAATGGGGCCCATTCACCCTGAGGAAAATACCTACAATTGGAAAGACGCCGATGCCATTGTCGATTTTGCGCAAAAACATGGCCTGAAAGTACGTGGGCACAACCTATGCTGGCATCAACAAACCCCGAAATGGCTGTTTACCGATGCGGAGGGTAAAGCGGTATCGAAGGAGGTTCTCCTGAAGCGACTGAAAGATCATATCACAGCAGTGGTTACGCGCTACAAAGGCAAAATCTACCAGTGGGATGTGGTCAACGAAGCCATCGATGATAACGCTCAGAAGTTTTTGCGGGATTCGCCTTGGTCGCAAATTTGTGGGGAAGAGTTTATTGCCAAAGCCTTCGAGTACGCCCACGAAGCCGATCCCAACGCGCAACTTGTGTATAACGACTACAATACCGAGCGTCCCAGCAAGCGCGACCGGATCTATCAGCTTCTGAAAAAATTAGTCGATGCGAAAGTGCCTATTCATGGTGTAGGTCTGCAAGGGCACTGGTCAATCTATGAGCCGGGCGAGTTAGCTTTAGAGACTGCCATCGATAAATTTTCGTCGTTGGGCTTAAAAGTGCAAATAACTGAGTTGGACGTATCGGTCTATCCCGCGGAGCAGGGCGACCGACGAGCCAAACGCCCTGACGAATCGGATGCGTTCACGCCCGAAATGGAGCAAAAGCAAATGGAACAGTACCGAAACGTGTTCCGTATTTTTCGCGAGAAGAAAAAGGCAATCACGGGCGTAACCTTTTGGAATGTATCGGATAAACACTCCTGGCTGGATACCTATCCCGTTGCAGGCCGGAAGAACTACCCGCTATTATTCGATGCCAATCTGAAACCAAAAAAGGCATATTATGAAGTTGTGAAATTTTAAGCCGCTGTTTCGGGCATCATCAAGACTTCACTTACTTTGGGGGTTTTTCGCTCTCGCTCTAAATTTTTTGTCCACAGAGGCACAGAGAACACAGAGGTATGTATGAATATTGATTTTTAGTTGTTGAATCTCTGTGTTCTCTGTGCCTCTGTGGACAAAAAATTTGGCTGATCACATATCTCTATGACTCGCCCATTCGCTCTACTACTTTTTTGTTGCGTTCTTTCCATTCCACTGTATTGCTGGGGACAAACGAAGCCTAAAAAAGCCCTGTTCGTCATTGTCGATGGGATTCCGGCGGATGTGATTGAAAAGCAACCCACGCCCAATCTTAAAGCGATTGCCAAAGAAGGAAGCTATGCCCGCGCTTATGTCGGCGGACAAAAAAGTACGTATTCCCAAACGCCAACCATTTCGGCGGTGGGGTATAATAGCCTGCTTACTGGTACCTGGGTGAACAAGCACAATGTCTGGGATAACAGCATAAAAGCCCCCAATTATCAGTACTGGACTATATTTCGCTTCTTCGAAAGCCAGTATCCATCCAAGAAAAGCGCCGTATTCTCGACCTGGCTCGACAATCGTACGAAGCTCGTTGGCGAAGATCTTCCCCAAACGGGCCACCTACGAATTGATTATTCGTTCGATGGGCTGGAACATGATACGCTGCTTTATAAGCACGATAAAGAGTCGGAATACATTCATCAGATTGATGAGAAAGTGGTTGATGAAGCCGCCCGCTATATTCAGGACGAAAGCCCGGATTTGTCGTGGATCTATTTGGAATACACCGACGATATGGGGCATAAGTACGGCGATAGCGAGCAATTTTATAAAGCCGTCAAGATCATGGATGAGCAGATGGGGAGAATCTGGAAAGCCATCCAATATCGGCAGAAGACATTCGGCGAAGATTGGCAACTGTTCATCACCACCGACCACGGGCGCAGTGCCGACACGGGTAAAAATCACGGCGGGCAGTCAGACCGCGAACGCGCTACCTGGATAGTGACAAATGCCAAAGATCTGAATAGCCAGTTCAAAAAGAATACTCCGGGCATTGTCGATATTATGCCAACGATAGCTCGTCATTTGCAGATGACGATTCCGAAAGAACAGGCTTTTGAAATCGACGGTGTTCCGTTAACGGGCAAACTCTCAATAACAGAGCCGGTCGTTAAAAAAGAAGGTAGTAAGATTGCGCTGAACTGGAAATCGGTAGAACCAGAAGGAAATGTGAAAGTCTGGATGTCAACCACGAATCACTTCGAAGAAGGCAAGCGCGACGACTACAGATTGCTTGGTGAATTTCCGGTGAAGGCAGAATCGGCTATAGTTGATGTATCGGCCTTTCCCAAAGGGTTCTTCAAAATTGTGCTGGAAGGGCGATATAATCACCTGTCCCGCTGGATTGTTGAGTAAGGTGTAGTACCTTATTTTTGTCATCTCGACGCAAGGAGAGATCTTAAATCACCACCTTGAGATCTCTCCTTGCGTCGAGATGACAAAAAAATCCTACGAATAACCTCAAATCCAATTCTATTGTACTCGTGTCCAGGTTTTGGATTTCCCCAGAAAACTTAGCCCCATTACATAGCCTCGCAAATCAATGGCATTTGGTCCTTTGAGCGATACTTCGCAACTGTAGGTCTTGCCATCTTCGGGGTTATAAATCTCCCCATCGCCCCACTGATTATTGCCTTTGTAGGTTAGGTTGGTCACTAAAACTGCCTGCATGAGCGGACGGTTGCGTAGCTTTTCATCGGGGTTTTCCTTGTCAACTTTAGGCTTATTCGTAACTGGGTCATTAGGCTCCAACATCCAGACCAACTTCCCAAAGTACTTATTCCCATGTTTATAAATCTGGACCTGATTTCTTTTTTTTGAACTAAGCCATTTGCCCAAAATTGCATCGGGATCGTCGGCTTTGGTCACGAATGAAGTCAACGAAATGCAAACGAGCAGAAGCAATGTAGTTAAGCGTAACGGATTCATACGTGAGTGTTTTTTGTATAAACGTATGAAGAGGGGTAATTGTCGATTCCGTAGGAAAATTAATTCACCATAGCTGGGTTACAATGTCTGAATTCGCTTAAATCGTCAATGCATTTCCTTCAGTGATACCCAATATAATCCGGCAAAGAGCATACTGAAAAACACCCCGAAGGAGACGTTCAACGCCCCAAAGCCCGCCAGTATAATGGGCAAGATAAGGCCAACAGCAATGCCTGCTACATAAATCCAGAACCCTATTCGCTGGAGCCGAAACATTAATATAGCACCAATGAGGGTTAACAAGGCGTATATAAATTGGGCAATCGCTAACGACCGAACCTGTACCGGATCGCTGGGCGTGGGCGCATCACCTGCCGATCGGTCTTCAAAGTATTTCTGAGGTTGTTTTTCCTCTTTTGGAGGCTTATTGGTACTTTCTACATAGGTCGTTTCGGATACCGCGTCGGTTTGGAAAAACGACACCCCTGAATCGAATAAACCCCAGGCACAACTGAGAAAGGTGAGAATGCAAAGGAGAGTTAAAAATTGAGAGCGCATAAGTAGTGCGGACATCCTGTCCGCAGGAGAATTTAAACGGACAGGATGTCCGCGTTACGTAGAAACCTTATTTTCGCGGCTGAGTTTGTTAATCAACAACGAAATCCAAATCTGATGACTCTGCAAGAACTAACCGAGCAAACTCGGAACAAAGTTACACATGCCGACAACATCAACGCTACGGTCAAGCTAGTAACTGACCAGGGTGTTGTGTATATCGACGCTACGCAATCGCCCGCGGTTGTCTCAAACGATGATAAACCCGCCGACTGCGAACTGCAGATCAGCCTCGATAACCTCGTTAAACTGAGCACTGGCGACCTCAACCCGATGATGGCTGTGATGATGGGGAAACTCAAAATTAAAGGCGACATGGGTATCGCCATGAAAATGGGGCAGATAATGGGGTAGATTCTAATGAAGAATTATGAGTGATGAATGAAGAGTAAATATGATGAATCAGTAGTAGCGCTAGTTTTTGGACTTACTACATTCACCGTATACGCACGTATTCTTCACTCTTCATTCATAATTCTTCATTATACTATGCCCTCTCGTCGTAAGTTTCTGAAAACCAGTACGCTGGCTGCGGCTACAGCCGTAACTGGGAGTTTTTTCATTGTTCCGCGTCATGTACTGGGCGGAACAGCCGCGGATGGTTCCCGCATTATTGCACCATCCGATAAACTGAATATTGCCGCTGTTGGCTGTGGCGGCAAGGCCGATGTGAATATCCGACTGGCTTACAACAACGGTTCCGACAACTTCGTGGCGCTTTGCGATGTCGATGATCGGCAGGCTAAAAAATTCCGTGCTAAGTTCCCCAATGCTCCCTATTTCCAGGATTACCGCGAGATGTTCGACAAGGCGGGCAAAACGTTCGATGCGGTAATTGTCAGCACCCCCGATCATATGCACGCACCTATCGCCATGGCAGCTATGGCCATGGGCAAGCACGTATACGTCGAGAAACCCCTCACACACGACATTTACGAGGCTCGCATGCTGACCCAGGCTGCCCAAAAATATAAAGTCGTGACCCAGATGGGCAATCAGGGGAGTTCGGGCGATGCCACGCGCATTATCGAAACGGCTATTCAGAACAAAGTAATCGGCCATGTGCACACGGTTTATTGCTGGACAAACCGCCCGGTTTGGCCGCAGGGCGTTAAATCGCCGAAAGAAAAAGGTGAATCGCAGCCCATTCCACCCGAAGTAAACTGGCCGCTTTGGTTGGGAACGGCTCCCACCCGCGACTATCACGAAGCGTACATGCCGACCCGCTGGCGGGGGTATTGGGATTTCGGTACGGGGGCGCTTGGCGATATGGGTTGCCACTTTATGGATGTTCCTTTCCGCGCCCTGAAGCTCAAATATCCAACTTCGGTCGAGTGTAGTGTTGGTTCGGTCTATGCCGATTTCTTCAAAGAAGCGTTTTACGACGATAGTTGCCCGCCCTCGTCGGCCATTCACCTGACATTTCCGTCTGACGATAAGAAAGTCAAAGAGATTAAATTTTCGTGGTTCGATGGCGGTATCCGGCCCCAACTGCCCGAAGGCGTCGACTACAACGATGTATTCCGCGAAATCGACGGCGGTATGTTATTCATCGGTACCAAAGGCATGTTAACGGGCGGCCTGTTCGGCAACGATCCGAAATTATTACCCGCCGATAAGTTTAGTGGAAAAGAATTGCCCGCTCCCGAAAAACCACTGGTAGAGGGTAAAACCGAAGGCCACCAGCAACAATGGGTGAAAGCCTGCAAGCAGGGTTTCGGGGCCTATACATCCTCCTCGTTCGATCAATCGGGCCCGCTTACCGAAACCGTGCTGATGGGCAATCTGGCAACACGTTCCTATCTGGCTCGAGAAGGCGGCAAGTTTACGGGGCGCAAAAAACTGCTGTGGGATGGCGACAACATGAAAATCACCAACTTCGACTACGCTAACCAGTTTGTTAAACGGCAGTATAATGGTGGGTATACGCTGTAGTAATTAGTGGAGTAGGTTGAGTGAGTGAAGTAAGGAACCAGGTTACTCAACGCCTTCACTTACTCCACTCACTCAACCTACTCCCTAACTTCACCACTTCGCCATTTTCCTTAAATAAATGCCTACATTAGTGGTACCTCGATCACTGATGAGACGCTTTCGCCAATTGCTACTACCATTTCTGGGCTGCTGCTTACTGGCTTTCCGCCTGATGGCTCAGCCATTGGGCAATCAGCCGGTGGTTGCTTTGCCTCAACATGATGATCTGGTATCGCTGCGGGGAAGTATAGCTTATTTACACGACTCGACACGTACCCAGACCATTCGCGAGGTTATCCGTCTAGCAACCGGGCCCGCTTTTCAGCCGGTAACATCGCCCGTTCCTAACTTTGGTATTATTACCGGCACAAAACTAGCCGCGCCCATCTGGCTCCGGTTTCGGGTTCAGAATGCTGCTCGGCAGCCGCAGAACTGGCTGACGGAAATAGATTTCTGGTGTTTCGACGAACTTCAGCTCTTTGTGGTCGATGCCCGAAATCAGGTGCTAGCGACCTCACCCGTAATTGGTTGGAAAACACGTGCTGCCCAACGAATTCGCTCCCACCGACATTTCTGGTTTCCGTTCACTATTCCTGCTCAACAGAACGTAACGGTTTATTTACGCGTCCTGAAACACCGGGGTACGCAAATCGTACCCATTGAACTCGTTCGGGAATCGGCTTATGATTCGATCGTGCAGGGAAGCTATTTATTCTGGGGCGGGGTGCTGTTTACGCTGACGTTTGTGGCGTTTATGAGCCTGATTTTTTTCCTGACGACCCTCGATCGCGTTTATTCGAAGTATATCTTTTGTTTGCTGGGTCTGGTCGGGTTCTTCTTTATCAACGATGGGTTCATGAACCAGTTTGCGTTCGACCTGCAATTCTGGATGCCCCGGCAGAATGTGTACTTTCTGTTCCCGCTTATTCTGTTTTACTCGCAGCTAACCTTCGTTCGTACGTTTCTAAACTTGCGGAACACACCCTCACATCGATTGCATCTGGTTGGAACGGGTGTTCTTTGGAGTGGCGTACTGTGTCTGATTGCTTTAACCGCCGAGTGGTTCGTACCGTTGACACCCACGCTGGAGTTGGTTATGATTCGCTTGTTTACGGCGCTCTACTGGTTACCCTTACCGGTTATTGTCGCCTACATTGTGATCAGTATCATCCGACGCTACCATGTGGGCGAAGCCTGGTTGTATTTAATCGCCGTTTTGCCATTTTATTCGCTGAACCTCGCGCTGGTTTTTTCCAATTTTGGCTTACTACCCACCTACGTACCCGTTGCCAATTACGCCTATTATGCACCGGCCGCTTTATTTGAAGTGTTGATGCTAACGATTGGTCTGGCCTATCGCTACAAGATGGATCGTGACCAGACGGAGCGACTCGTAAAGGATAGTATTATCCAGCACCAACGGGCCTATCAGGCCGAAGTACAGACACTAGCGCTAAAAAATAGCTTACTGGTCGAAAAAGAGCGTATTGCCCGCGATCTGCACGATAACGTAGGGGCCCATCTGGCCTTTATTGTGACGAACCTGACGCAGATTAGCGATCAGGCTGAGAAACAATCAGTTAAAGATGGGAAGCAATGGGCCAGTCGCCTGCGGAATATCGTGATGCACACCCGCGAGGCCGTCAAACTCCTGCGCGAAACCATCTGGGCGATTCATCAGGAAAGTTTCACCGTCGAGGAATTTGGTGAGCGACTGGATCAGTACATCAATCGCTATTTCCATGAGGAAGACGGACTGAATGTGGATGTCGTTGTGACAGGTTCACAAACGCAGCGTCTGTCGTCAACGCAGGTCCTGAATCTGTTCCGAATTGTGCAGGAAGCCCTGACCAATGTGGTTAAACATGCGCAGGCAACAACGGCGGCTGTTCAGTTGCAGGTTAGTCCGGGTGGACACATCAACCTACGTATTCATGACAACGGCCGGGGTTTTACCTGGGCCAACGGAACCGTTTCCAGTCAGCATTATGGGATGCAAAATATGCAGACCCGCGCTCAGGAGTTAGGGGGCACCTTCCGGGTTTTCGCTGATAATGGCACAACCGTAGAGGTAGAGGTGTAAAGGATCTATTGGCGGATATTCACGTTGAAGGCACCTTCTGTTAGTGTTCTTTTTACAGCGCCCGAGGCATCATAGGCGGTGAAGCTAAACGTGCCGGTCATGTAGGTCGCCGTTTTCTTGGTAATGGTAATGCTTCCGGTTCCGCCATTTACGGTCGAAAAGTCTTCTTTATTGATGGTCAGAATACCAATGTTGACATCACTCAGCGGATAGGTGCCTTCAGCAGCCGTTGTGGGTAAGGCAAGGGCAACAACATCGCTCGTTTTGCTATCGAGGCCGTAAATCGCGAAGTAACCGTTAGCGCCCGGAAACGTAGCCAGCGCATAGGCATAATCAGGTGCATACGCTTTCCCATCGACCTTTACCTGAAAACCTACCGTGGCTTGAGTAGTGGCTGGACTGGGGACAATATCGTCCGATTTTTTACTACATGAGCTTATGCTAATGGTGCTGATGAGCGTAAGAATAATGACTACGTGAGTGAGTTTCATGATTGATATAGAGCTTTTGGATTTTTGTTCTTTTTGATGAATCAAAGCTACTACATCCAATAGGGGGCCATTGACGAGACTGTGTAGTAGGCGGGTTTGACTTTAAACCCGGCAGAAATGGTGGTACAACTGGCTTAGCCGAAAGACCAGCGACGCTGATCGTGCTGAAAATTTGAGATTGACACGTAACCTTTAGGCAGATGGGGAGTTTCCTGCCAAATACTCAATTATGGCTATCCTTCGATTCGTAGCAACTCTTCTCGGTGTTTTTGCTTGCAGTAGCTTTTTGTATGGGCAGACTGCCCCAACCGATAACGTAGAAACCGTAATCCAGCGCGAAATGAAGGAGCGCCAGATTCCCGGCCTTCAGCTTGCCGTTGTTCAACATGGGCAACTGGTCTTGCTGAAATCATACGGAATGGCCAATCTACAGACCTCGACACCGGTAACGAATCAACGTATTTTCTCGATTAACTCCTGCACTAAAGCCTTCACCGGTATTGCCATTATGCAACTGGTTGAAGAAGGGAAACTAGAGCTTACCGCACCCGTGTCCCGCTATCTCGACAATCTACCTGAAACCTGGCAACCGGTAACGTTATGGCAGTTATTAACACATATTTCGGGGCTGCCAGATGTTAATCAGGTTATCGATACCGACAAAGAAGGTCATGGAACAGCTTTTAATGAGGAAACTATTTGGGCGAAAACGAAAGCTAGACCGATGGATTTTCCGACCGGGGAGCAGTATCGGTATAACCAGACGAACTATGCTTTACTGGGAAAAATCATTGATAAATTGAGTGGAAAGCCGTTTGTTCAGGTGTTTCAGGAGCGTCAGTTTCAGGTGGCGGGTATGCCCGGAACGGTCTTTGGCGATTCCCGCGATGTGATTTTCAACAAAACGCAGTCCTATGGATTCACGACAAAAATTGACGGTCAGGTACTAGCCGAGCCCAAACTCACTAATGCCTTTGAAGAGTTTGCTCCCTTTCGTCGGACGGCCTCGGGGCTGAACAGCACCGCCGAAGATATGGCCCATTGGGTGATAGCGTTGCAACAGGGCAAACTTCTCAAGACAAAGAGCGCCCTCAATACCCTCTGGACACCAGGGACCTATAAAAATGGCTCACCTACTCAGTGGGCCGTTGGTTGGGTAACAAAACCCCGGCCTAAACATCGTGCGGTCATTACAACAGGTGGTGGGCGCTCGGCCTTATTTGTGTATCCTGATGATGATTTGGCCATTGTTGTGTTGACCAATCTGGCAGGTTCTTTTCCGGAAGAATTCATTGATGAGTTAGCGGGCTGCTATAATCCAGACATCCCCGCGGCTGATCCAATCACGGCGCTGCATATGGAATTACGGAAACGGGGCTTTGCAAACGCCATCGACGTTGCGAATGAACTCAAGAAGAAAAATTCCACCTTCAACCCATCAGAAGACGACCTGAACGACTGGGCTTACCGACTCATGGCCAGACGACAACTGCAGGAGGCTCTCGGAATTTTTAAACTCAATGTAAACCTGTACCCCAAAAGCTGGAATGTGTATGACAGCTACGGCGAAGCGCTTCTAAAGAATGGCCAGAAAGACGAAGCCATTGCCATGTACAAAAAGTCGATTGAGCTGAATCCCGATAACCAAAACGGGAAGAGTATGCTGGCGAGAATAAGCAAATAGACTGATAGCACGCTGATGACGCAGATTTTTATGATAAAATAGGATAAAATCAGTGTAAATCATAAAAACCTGCGTCATCAGCGTGCTATCAGTTTACTTTAATTTTCCCGAATTCACGTAAAAATCCGACAGCAGCGATAAAAACTCGTCTTTTCTCCGGCGCGATACTTCGATTTCGGTATTGTCGCTCATCCAGACCTGACCACCGTCGCCTTTTACGTACCGTTTGATGTGTTCGAGGTTAACGATGTTGGATTGGTGAACCCGGAAGAAATAGTAATTATCTAAAATCTCTTCGTACTCCTTCAGCAGTCTCGACACCACAATGGCTGGGCCTTTGACCAGGTGAAATTTGGTGTATGACCCCAGCGATTCACACTGAATAATATCGGTCATCTGCACAAAGTGAATGCCCTCGGCGGTGGGTAACGCAATGCGCTGGTTGTCATTCTTTTTGCGTTCAATCAGCCGCGGACTTTGGGTTGAGTCGAGGTGTTCCTGCAAAATCTGAAGCTGCTGCGGATTCACTCCCGCCACCTGCGATTTGAATTTTTCAACAGCCGACTGTAGCTCGTCGGGGTCGATTGGTTTGAGCAGGTAATCGATAGCGCTGAACCGAAATGCCCGGATAGCAAATTCCTGGTAAGCGGTCGTGAAAATTACCCCGAAATCTACTTTTTCGAAGCTCGCCAGCAAATCGAAGCCAGTTTTTCCCGGCATCTGAATGTCCAGAAAAACTAAATTTGGTTTCTCTTTTTTGATCAACTCGATACCCAAATCTGCGTTTTTTGCTTCGCCAACAATGGTCACCTCTGGGCAGAGGATGCGAAGAAGGTTGGTCAATGCCTCGCGGGCATTTGTCTCGTCGTCAATGAGTACTGCACGAAGTTGGTTCATAACGCTACGCTTTTTCGATGGGAATAGTCATTTTTACCCGCGTTCCGGCGGGGTTATTGTCAATATCAACTAAGTCAATTAGCTCTATTTTAGCTTCCTTGTCTTTTCGTCGGAGCGATTCAAAAATGCCTTTTGTCATTTCCTGTCCGCGCGAGATGTGGCCTTCGGTGCGTGGGGCAAATGCTCGCCCAACACCATTATCCTCAATCGAACAAACAATGTGGTTGTCTTGAATGCAGGCCGAAATTTTCAGCGTTTTAGGTCCTTCTTTCGGCATAAGGCCATGCCAGATTGCATTTTCAACGTAGGGCTGCAGGAGCATAGGCGGTAAATGGGCATCGAGCAGTGTCTCATTGTCTTCGATGTCGAACGAATAACTGAATTCGTGGTTGAAGCGGAACGATTCGATCTCGACATACATCCGCAGGGTATCGATAATCTGCTCGAAGGAAAGGTAGGGGTGGTTCGAGTTTTCCATGATTCGGCGCACCAGCTTGGAAAACTTAGACAAGTACTTTGCTCCCTCAACCCCGCGATTAGTCAGCAAATAACTTTGTACGGAGTTGAGTGAGTTGAACAAAAAATGGGGATTCATCTGCGATTGCAAGGCTTTTAATCGCCATTCGGTTACCTGCAAATCCAGCTTATTTCGTTCGGCGAGGGTGTTCACGCGCCAGCGCATCATGAGTACGATCAGGCCAGCAATTAATAGACCAATGAGGGTTCTGAAAAACCAGGTATTGGTGAAATAAGGCTTTACCGTAAGTTGAATAGCCAGTGGCTTATCACTTTTCAGACCGAAACTGTCGCTGCTGCGTACTCGTAACGTATAGGATCGTGCAGGCAGGTTGGTGAAGGAAACGGTATGCTGGTTGCCCAGATCGACCCAGTTGGGTTCATATCCTTCTAACTGGTAGCTGTATACGTTTTTGGAGGCAGGCTCAAAATTCAGGGTCGAGAAATTCAGCGTGATCGAATTTTCGTCGGGCTGAAGAACAATCTCTTTCGTGAGGTCCTGGTGAAGCATTTTCCCTTTGACCTCCACCGAACTGATGGCGATGTGAGGAATTACCTTAGCGCGACTCAGTGCGTTGATATTGAGTACGTTTATGGTGTTGATATGTCCTAATAGTAACTCATCAGCCCCGTTTTTCAGAAACCCGATCGGGTCGTTGCTGTTTAGCCCTTCAATGGTGGTCAGGTACTTGATCTTTCTGGTGTTGAGATTGGCAATGTGAATGCCCTCGTTGGTACTAAACCAAAGATTTCCCGCTTTATCATCGCAGATATTAGAACAGTACGTATCTGTTAGCTGATCGTGCTGGTAATCAAACGAAGCCAGAATCTTACCCGTCGACGACAGTTTATTGACGCCACCCCAACAGGCCACCAGTATTGATCCTCCTTCTCCACGTTGTAGGGCATTGATACAAAGCCCACTCAGGTTTTTGCCCTTATTTTCGGGTATATCACTGATATTAACAAAGCTGACTCGTTGCTCATCAAAATAGTACAAACCATTTGGGCAGGTAGCCACCCAGATTTTTCCGTCGGTGCCGGCCATAATGGCTTTTATGTAATTGTTCTGGATAAGCTGCTTTCCCACGGATTCGGGCCAGAGTGTCAGCTCTGTATTGGTTACGGGGTCAATAACCCGTAGGCCATCCGTCAAATTGGCGATCCAGAATCGTCCTTTCTGATCCTGTAACCCATCTCTGAATTCGGTGGAGGTAAATAAACGGGACGCCACGGGTAAACTGGAGAAAGTGCCTCTGGTTGTATCACCCACAAACACACCTTTATCGGTGAAGGCTATGGGGTGATTTTGAATCCATCGAATCTGATAGGTAAAGGTACTAACTGGATAAGACCATAACTGGAACTGGTTAGTTAACGGTTGCCAGTTTAGTACGCCTGAGTGCGAGAGGCCTAGCAAAACGTTCTTACCCGGTAGTTGTAACGCGCAGGTTACGTCAACCGGCAAGCGAACGGCGCTGGCGGGTATATCGATGGTACGAATACCCGGATTGCGATATCGGTATTTGATTAATCCTTTGCGGGTACCGATCCAGAGAATCCCATTGTCTTTGTCGTCATACATGACTTTAACATGGATGCCCTTGTTATAAAATTCGGGCAGGTGATACACCTTGTTTTTGTCTGGATAATAGAGACTTAAGCCTTTCTCAGTTCCAATAAACAGGAGCTTGCGCCCATTGGCATCAACAGAGGCCTGACCACAAATGACGTTCTGGTTGGCAAATTCGGTACTCAGGAACGAAAAGGACTGATCTCGTGGAGAGAACCGAACCAATCCAGAATCGAAGCCACCAATCCAGATCGTGCCTTGTGTATCCTGAAAGGCCATTTCAAGGCGAATAGGTCGTTTGTTAGTGGCCTGATTAGCTTCCTGGCCTAACAAACAGGTAAGCCGGTCGTTTTGGCGATCGTATCGATAGAGCCCGATTTCCGAAATGATCCAAAGCTGTCGCTGCTTATCCTCAAAGAATGTAGCATCCTGGTGAATGTTGGCTATTGAGGAAAGGGAATACAAGCGCCGTTTTCTTCGAGCTGGATCATACCGTTTCACCGAGGTATAGTCACCCATCCAGACCTGATTATAGGAGTCGACGAATACCCGTTCGTGCATGTCATTGGTCCGGTCTGCATCCTGAAAATTATTTTGGAGGATTGTTTCGGAGGTCAAGGTTTCGGGGTTAATCGTGCATAGTCCTTTTGTGGAGATTGATGCATAAATCGTCCCCGCAGAATCAGTGGATACGCCGGAACAGTAGCCTAATTTCTCGTTGTCCAGTGTACGAAAAGTATAGCCGTCATAGCGGCAAATGCTCCGACCTGTACCGATCCACAAAAAGCCCTGTTTGTCTTTGGTGATGCACCACACGTCATTGGAGGGCAGTCCTTCTTTAGTGGTGAGGTATTCGAACGTTAGCGTAGGCATTTGTGCCTGCGCTTCCCAACGGGCGGTAAAAACCAGCAGGAACACCAATACATACCGCATACGTTGATGGTAAATAAGATTAACCACAGAGGCACAGAGAACACAGAGTTATCATACCCTTACTCTCTGTGTTCTCTGTGCCTCTGTGGTTAAAGTTTTTAATTCAGATCTTTAACTACTTGTTAGCAAATTACATGATTAGCGTGTAATATTTTCAATGCCGAACTGACTACCGCCCCCCATTGCCCAGCGACCGCGGGCTTTGTTGCCTGTCATGACGTATTCTACCGTTCCAAAGGCCTGACCCGGTCCATAACCGATCACTAGATAGTCACCGCTCATAAAGCCAACGCCATTGTAAACACTATTGGCAACCTGCCACTGCGCCTGAAAAATATCACCCGTTTTTAACAGGGATAGCTTACCGCGATAGGCCCGCCCATCTGGGTTCGTACCAATCAGATCATAGTTGCCATCCCGGCCCGTTAGCGTTTCGGTACCGGTCGCACCATCCAGACCCGATGCAGTCCAGACGCCCTCTATTCGCTGGGTGGCGGTGTTCGTTTTATAGACTATAATGCCGTAGCCGCTGTTCAGGCCATAGCCAACAAATAATTTGCCGTCGGCCAGCAGGCCTAAACCACTGTAATTGCCTGCCGTTGTTGTCCAGTTTACGCCAAATGACTGGCCGACGCGGGAAATAGTAAGGGATCCGTTATAGGATTTGCCGTCGGGTAACTGGGCCTGTTCAATCCGCCAGCTACCATCCTGAGCTAGAAGGGTTTTGGCGGTTATCATGATGAGTAAGGTGAAAAAAGAGGAACGTTTCATTCGCGTAAATGAGGATTGAGTTGATTGAGTTGACGAGCCAAAAGTGGTGCGTATGGCGCGAACGTCTACGTTTGGGCCGACTATTCATCGGTCTCTGGCCGATTGGCTATTAATTTATTCCGGCCAGAGGCCAATGAATAGTCAGCACGAACGTAGACGTTCGCGCTATCAATCATGCTTGTGAGTGCGGCTGTATCAGCGTCTGACGACTCCTGAATTGATCGGATATAGGTTTGCTGACGATTGACCAACCGGGTGCCTGCCAGGAACAAAACAATCATCACGAAGTAGGGAAATAGTGATTTCATAGTCAGGGTTAGCGGCTAAAGAGTTGGACAAGTTTAGACATTGTTGAGTACGTGCGGAGGGATTTGGTGAGTCCGTTCTTCGCATCATCGAGCACGACCTTCCCACTTTCATCCGTCACATATTCGAAAATCGACCCATCTCCGTAGGCATGAACCCGGTATTTGTATAGGAAAATCCAGCACAACGTGCCAATCAGAAACAAAACGCCCGCAAAGCCCAGAATATAAATGGTATCGTTAAGCTGCCGCTGAAAACTACTGGTCAAATAAAACGTGTCACTCCGGGGACTGTAGAGAATGGGGGCTGTTTGGCCTTCAGTCACGGCGGCAAATTCGTCGACGGAAATACCACCCGTTTGCGTTCGTACCAATGACTTGCCTGATGGGTTGGTGAAGCTAACCTCAAGGCTGTTAGCTGTCTTTTTGAGGACAAGCGCCTGGGTAGGAACACCGTTTTGCTGAATATTCTTCAGATCCTGATCGCTGCTGTACCACCAATAGGAGACGATGAGTCCGATAAAGAAAAACAACGAGAACATGCGGAAACCCAGCGTATTATACTTCCGTAGTACAAAGTAATAATAGGCCATCAGAAAGGCGCCGAAGCAGAGTACCTGGAGTTTGTCAGTCATGGTTATGTAGAGGAGATTTTTGCTAAGTCAAACTTAGCTGAATCTGTAACTCTCAAAAGCACAACTGTATAATAGGCGGTGTTCGCCGGAAAAGTGGTGGATTTCGGTTTATCTGTGGATTTTCCTGTGCATGATCTTTAGACAGGATTACAGGATTTTCACTCTGTGGTGTCGGTTACTAATAACCGACACCAAAAAGGTTTCTCAAAACCTATTTTCACACATGAGGTTTTGAGAAACCTCATATGTCTGATTTAAGAATCAGACATCACATTCCGATCTTTTACTGGCTCTAGCTGCAGCGTGTGCTCCCAGAAGCGGATATCGGAACTACTTTGTATCTGAAAAATGAGCCAGAAAACGCCGTATAAGACTATAGCTGGAAAAAGACAATTGAGCAAAACAGCTATTTCGCCAGTCTTGAGAACCTCGGTAATACCAAGAACGGCAAACATCACCAGTGGGAAACCAAACAGGCAAAGCCCAACGATCCAGGCTGTGTGCGGACGCAGACTAAGGGTGACCAGTAGTTTGCCATTGCTTCTTTTATAAGTTCCATCTATGCTTGGACCAAGCCCTTGCTTTTTGATATTACTGCTCGTTTTACGCACCGAAAAACTGTAGGGTGTGAAGCCGCCGTAGTAGGGCTTCTTACTATACAAACTAAAGCCCGTAATTACGTTTTCGGTTAACCGTTGACTGATCTGCTCAGGGGTTAAATCGGTTTGGTACGTGAGTTGACGGAAAGGTAACAGCGCGGCTATCATGGCTTGGGTATTGGATTTCCAGTAAAATCGCTACTGACCAGCTGCTTGAACTGATCAATTCCGTCGGTTGATGTCAACTGGTTGTTCTCCGCTGTCAACCACTGAATAGTAGGGCAACCGTGCAATGTGTTCAAGTCGATAATCTGATTGTCAGATACATCCAGCCGGTCTAGTTTAGTGGATCGTAGATCGCTCATGTCCGACAAGGCGCAGTTTCTTAGGTACAAATCGCCTAGATCCGGAAGTTTTGCCAATAGAGCCAGATTCCTGACCGGATGATTCGACAGGTTAAGGGCCACTACCTTTCCTTTCTGTACACAAATGCCAAATGTATTGGTGACGCTGGACGACTTTGCTGCTTTATCCATGGTCCAGTGTTCGGTGAAAACGGCATCTTCCAGGCTTAGTCCAGCATCATGTGCGATTTGGGCTACAATTGCTTTGTCGCTGACACTTAGCGTTGTGAAATCATAATCGTACTGCCCCGGCCTCGCTCTGCTGTGCCCTAGTTCCATGACGAAGACTAAGGCATAAATGCCTAAGCCAAATGCACAAAACCCCATTGATACCAACGCGCTGAGTTTATGCGCACTGAACCCTTTGAACGCCCACCAGGTGGCCAATAGGTACAACAGACCACAACCTAAGAAAAGCGCTATGCCTGCCCAGTCAGGTATTTTTTTGAAGAGCGAATTCGGGTCTGTCAGGCCGACGGTGAAGCAATACCCTAAAATACCGGTTAAGGCAAGGGAGAGAAGTAAACTGCGAATGGCCATGAGGAGGAATGACTGCTTATAGATGAAATCAATACAATACGCCTGCTCTAGGTATACTATCAACTTCTAGAATACACCGCATCCACGCAATCTATTATGCCTAACGAATCAATTCGACCAGTTGGGGAATTGGGCTTTCAGCTGATCATCCAACTCGTCGGCCCAGTTTTCCAGATCGCGGATGCAGGTTGTTAGCTCCTGGTAATCCATGCCCCGAATGTCGCGCTCGTAGGTGGCAAACACGGTTTGCGTGTTGGGGGCAATGCACAACTTCACACCCAGGCGCAAATCGTTGAGTTCGAGTAAATGGCGATAGAAACCCAGTAGATTGTTTGATGGAATCTCAAGCAGGGGCGAGAAAACCCGGAGGTAATCACGGCGGCCTCCGCTTGGGAAATTGATGGTATGAATGAATACCTCGATGCTAGCCGATCCATTTTTCCACAGCCAGTTATTGTTTTTGGCACCATACGTCTGCTCCTTGGTCAGCCCGATTGATTCAACGTAGCATTGAATCATCGTTTGAACGCGGTTGTATTGCTCATTCGCCAGGGCATTTTGCACGTCTTCGGGTTTGGCAGGAGCGGGGTTTTTAATGGGTTCCATTGGTTTATGTCGTTTTTAGATTGATCTATTTGAGTGACTCAAAATTACTACGGCAGCAAAGCCAGTAGGGAACAACTCTATGCGGGGTGGATTTGGCTTTACAGGTGGTGGAATCGGCTCTAAAAGTGGATGATTGAAAACCAACTTCTTACCCGCCGTAATGACGCTCAACGTTCGTGGAACCAACAAATTCATCTTTTACCGATAAGTTGTACAGTTTTTTGAATCGGCTACGGGCATTCAATACCTCGGGACGGATGGCCGCAAGGGCTTTTTTCATGGCGAACTTCCCCGTCGTATTATCTGCATAAAAACCATCGCCAAGACCAAGGCTATTGTTGATAATCAGCGTCAGTAACGCATTGTCGCCCGTTGCCCGATCCGATAAATCAGCAATTTCCCAGGCAATAGACAGGTATTTTAACGATTTCGTACGATCCTGTCTGATGTTGAACGCAGGATTGTCATGGGCGTAGACTATGGCTAATTTCACATACGCAATTGGGTCCATGTACAGATTGGCAGATGCTTCCAGCGCATCAACTGCCGATTTTCCAGCGGCAGGATTGTTCTCCGGCAACGGTGTTTTGATGAAGGTATAGTAGGTGGCGAGGCCCTTTTTTACAGTCTTTTCAATAGGATCGGACGCTATCTTTTTCAAAACCGTCATGTCGGCGACCTTCATCTGATCGCGGATGGTCAGGTAATTTTTAAGATCCTGGGCTGAGTTTGGTGCTGCCGCTGGGGTTGTAAACAGGCCAAGTACACTGCTTAGGCCAACTAAGAGGGTTTTCATTGACTGATTGATTAAAGGGTGATAAATGGAAGTAAACTGCTGATTGATTCACTGTGAAAATCGGTACGCCATAAGGCCTGTTGGGTTTGTGGATCATAACAAACCCAATAGTCGTATAGAAGCGTGCCTGGTTCTGCGAAATTGGGTTGATCGAAATGCAGAAATACCTGACTGTCGTGGATAAGATAAGCGCCTTTGATAGCGGTGTCGTTGAAGAAAGGAACATCAAACTGGCTAAGTATATGGCCGCTAACGCTAGCGACTATACGTATGGTGTTGTGTGCGCCATCGGGATGACGGGAGAGTATGGTCAGCTGATCCCCGATTTGCCACAACTGGCCAAAGGAAAAGTTGCCGTTCAAACGCCAACGCTCTTTTTGTGTGAAGGGGTCGAGTCGGCGGATAGCGGTGTTGGTGCGTTCGAAAAATTGATCGTTGCCAGGCGAATAATAAGTGCCTTCCGTAACGGACCGATGTAATTCTGCGCCGGTTTTCAGTGAGATAACCTGATACGAATGTCCCTCGCCAACTTTCTGTTCGGGATTAATGACCAATACGTTATCGCCTGATACTATGGGCGGGTGCTCAATAATCACGATTTGTTGAACGGGGGGCACAAACCAGGCTATCTCGTTTGTGCCCCAATGTTTAGCCGTAATGCCGATTTTCCAGTTCGTATCAACTTTACCATCTGTAACAACCTGTTTGTAAAGCGGTTTCGTTGTCAGATACAAGTCATCGGTAAAGGCCATACCAGTGTAAAGACTTGATGGACTGGTGAGTGGAGCTGGAGCAGGTGACACCGTCCGGGTGGTTTGGCCCGTTCGTGGGTTTATAAAATGTACAGCTGAGGTCGTTGCTTCGTACACCAGAATTCGCGCATTGGTTTGGCCCACTATAGTTCCTGTAAACGGCAACTGCCAGAGTTTATGGGCCGTTGACCGATCAAAGGCGCTAATCTCGAAAAGGGCGGGTTCTCGTTTTTGGCTCCCAATTAACACTGACGAGTCTGGCGAAGATTGATAAATCAGGCCAGATGGAAAGGGTAGTGGGAGAGGAAGCGGCCTAACGGTCGCATCTGTAGCAAAGTAATCGTTCCTGTTGGCGGCACGCCCCCACAGAAAACTCATGATGCCGCCCAGCACGGCGCAGAGTGCTAGAAATCCCATAAACACCTTAATCGCGATTTTCATCTTTGGCCAGTAAGTATTGTCTGATAATCCAGTCGTCGGCAACCCGCTGATACGTTTCGCCCACACTCGCGACATACGCTTTATCATGATCAGGTTCGTTTTTTTGGAAAATGTGGTACCCTTCACCCTGATACCAGGCATGCTCTAAGGGTGATTCGTCCAAAATGGCCTGCCGTTCGGCTTCGGTCAATCGCTTAAGTTGTTTCGCTATTCGGCGATTTTGGAAATAGTTTTTGAACCACATTGGGTTACTAAGTTTACTGCTGAAGCTTTACGGGTTCTTTTCCGACTCCGTCAACAGGTATTGTCTGATAATCCAGTCTTCAGCTTCCAGTCTCGAAATTTCACCCAATCCATAGACGTAGGCGTTCTCAAAATCGGGTTCGCTTTTCCGGAAAACGTGGAAGCCTTCGCCCTGAAAAAGCCCCAATTCTAAGGGCGATGCCTGTAGGATGATCTGCCGTTCAGTTTCTGTGAGTTGCCGAATCTGTTTTTCCAATTGACGAGTTTTTAGGTATTTTTTGAAGCACATTGGCTGATTGGATGAGGTGATCTTTCAGTGATCACCAGCTACTGCCTGCGCCCCCGCCCCCAGAACTACCCCCACCCCAACTGCTGCTACTGGACGAACTGCTGGATGATCCGCCCCAGGAACTACCGCTACTGCTGCCCGATGATGAATAGGTGGTAGACGAATTCGAATTGGATGGCCTGCTGGCACTACCCTGGGCAATTGCAATTGTGTACTGTGTTTCGTGGTGGTGGCCGCAGGCTTTGCACTCATAGTCATGGGCTCCCCGGCCTTCGCGCTCGCTGGTGGCTTCTTTTATGACTCGATTTCTGACTAAATATTCCGCTTTTGATCCGCACTTTTTGCAGCGTTGGTATGCGGTATTGTTTAGGTTCTCGTAACCGATGGTTTGGGTACTATCGTGGGTATCGTTGCGCCAGACATCGTAGTCGACCGTACCCAGGTTCTGTTCAGTTTTCTGATAATCAGTCAAAAAGGCATCTCGGTGCGTTACCGGTACTTTGGTTAACTGGTAACCTTCTGGCGATGTTCGGTTTGCATTTCGGATGGCGTACAGTGCTTTTTCATCCTCTTTTTTCATCCACCAGAAGGGGATGGGATACAGCAGGATATTGCCAAGACCATTGAACTGAGCGGCCTTGTACCGTACATACCGTTCCGACTCGGTCATGGTGCCGAAAAGCTGATTGAATGTATTGATTCGACGCCGTCGGGCGTCCCACAGAACTACGCCTGGATAGGCATAAAAGACAAGGAGAATTTGCCAACTGTGAAGCCAGTGATCATCCCGAAGCTGGACAACCATACACCCGACGCATACCGGCATGAGTACGTAGAGCAGAAATGCCCAGAGCAAGCGCCGTCTTGACTGCGAGATCGTGATTTCGATTTTGTCGGCAATGGGATTCTGGTTTCTGAAGAAAAATAGAAGTAGCCGGAGGGCTAATAACGCGGGGGTTAAGAGGAAAAAGAAAACGATAATCGCGCCATCGTCAAGCGGTTTTCCTTTTTGGTACGACTTCGCTTTCGATTCATCATAAACTTCCTTGGCGGCTTCTGGCTCACTAATCAGCCGGGCTATCTCCTGAACACCCACCAGCATGGTCCCGTCGAAATCGCCGGTTTTGGCTAGTGGGATCATCTTCTCCGTCTGAATACGTTTGCAAATGGCATCGGGCAGAATCCCTTCGAGCCCATAACCGGTTTCCATCTCGATCCGGTGTTGATCGTTCACTAACAGAACCAGCAGGCCGTTATTTTTCTGTTGATAACCCAGTCCCCACTTCCGAAACAGTGCCGTGGCAAAGTCTTTGGGGACGCTTTCGCCAATGGAGTTGAGGCACACAACAGCTACCTGGGCCGTGGTAGAGTCTTCCAGCTTACCCAGCACCCGGTCAATCTGACGAACGGCGGCACTCGACAGGATATGATCCGGATTGCTCACGTAGTATGAACTTTGGCTCTGCTTTGGATTGGGTACCGTTTCAAGCGTGTAGGTCTGGGCAACAGCCGGTGTAATTCCTCCGCCAATAAGCAGAAACAAGAAAACGATTAATCGGATACTACTCTGGTTCATAGTGAGTTAGTTTTGATTGGTAGCGCTGTAGCCCGATGAATAGATTCTGTATTTATCCTTGCCCTGGAGGTACTCTGTTTCCTGAAACGTGACGGGATCTGCTCCTTTCACTTCGTAGTTGCTGAAATAGACGTGTTGTTTGTCTTTGGAATAGTATTTTCCTACACCCGTGAACGTGGCCAGATCAACGTGTTCAAGTGGCTTCCAGGTGGTATACCTGCCCAACTCTAAGCCCCAGGCGCCGTGTTTATCGTTGAAATTAAAGTCCGACACTTTCCGAAACGTCGCTCCATCTACGCCTTCCATTGGCCTATCCTGAAAATAAACCCGTTTGCTGTCATGTGTCAGGTAATAGCCATTGAACATCGGCACAACAACAAACGTAGCCGGATCGGCCCCGTTGATGGGCATAACATCTTTATATACCTGACGACTATCGCGGGCGTAGGCAATGCCTTCTGCCGATACATTCGTAGCCGTTTCATTGGGGTTCGGAACGATGGTAAAATGAGGGCCGTCAGTACTGATTACCTGATCGCGGGAATAACCCCTGGCTTTGTCTTTAGAATAACTCCCGGCCAGGTACGTAAAGGTGATGGGATCTGAATTTGGGATGATTTTGCCGAGGTAAAACGCATGGTTTTTATCCTTGCCGTACTCGTCGTTGATGGCGGTAAATGAAGCTGCATCCGCTTCACCGATGACCGCCCGATTAGCGGGCCAGCCAGTATAAAGGACTACGTCGCCTTTTTCGATTCGGTAGCCCTTTCGTGAACTTGGGCCACAACTTAATAGAACCAGACCACCCACGAGTAAGCCAACTAGACCCAAAAAAGCGTTCATCAGTTTGAGCATAACATTCATGATTCAGGAAATTAGCGAGCGTTATGGACGTAGATTTTTGGCACCATACCCAGCGCCTGTTCATGGTGTTGTCGGCTGGACGGAATAACCGGAAGCGAAGGTGTTTCAGGTAGTAGGATGGGTACTGGTTCACGCTCAATCGGCATTTCGACCGGCTCTAATTTCTTCGTGCCCGATAGATTTGCCTTTAGCCAGTCGATGTAATACCTGAAGCGTTCGACGTCGTGATAGGTTTGCCAGATGATCACGAAACTACCGTTCTCTGTTTCTGCAATTCGGATGGGCGTAACGGTGTCCAGTACAAAGAATCGGTTGAATTTCTGCCGAAAGGTGAATCCTGACGTATCTATTTTTTCACGGGCAACCCGTTTGAATTGCTCGCTAATGGTGTTGGGTGCGAATGAAACTGCCAGATAATACGTGAAGGTTGTCACATGAGCATTGCCAGACATACCTGTCGATGAGGTCATTCCCTGCCACCAGTTTAAGCAAATCTCTTCACCCGTTTGGACTGTCATCTTTACATCGGCACAGGAATAATACTGGCTGCCTAACAGGGTAGAAACCTGCTCAGGAGCTGTGGCCGCTTTGTAGATATGGTTTGCCGTAAAAAAGGCCTGTAGGCTAATGTCTGCTTTTTTGCGGAAGACGATAAACGACACCAGAAAAAGGATAACAAAGAGTACACATGAACTGGAGCCATCACCAACCAGTACAACTGCCATCAGCCCTACCCAGCTACCTACCGAATACTGAATGGCATTTCTGGGCGATTTACGCCGGCCGACTAAATACACGATGAAGAAACCAACGACATATAGTGCACCGAAGACCATGACCTGAAAAAGTGTATCCTGATTCATACTAATGGTTCGATAAACGCTAAAAAATGACCAGAATAAATAGAATAAGTAAGGTGATACTGATTAATGCGATCCAGTCAAAACGTTGTTCCAGAAAACGCCTTAGTCCCTTTTTAAAAGGCTTCCAGAAGCCTGGTTTGGTGAAACTCTCCCCCCTCTCCATTCCCGTATTTGGTTAGTTTGATTACTAATTCATGCTAAAACTAAGGCTGTTATCTGCGCTGATTTTACCAGGTTGATAAGTGGAGGGAACACCGGGAAAACCGGCAGAAGTGGCTTGATATATGGCTTACATCATAGCTTATTCGCTACTGCATTAACTCAGTTTTGCCAACACATCAGGCTAGTAGCTGGTTGTTTTATTGACTGCTTACCAGATCACTAGCTCAACCTATGAATCAAGCACTTATTAACCGCCGGACACTGGGCGTTACGTTTACTGCCGATACTACATGCGTGCGCGTATGGGCACCACTGGCCCAATCCGTCGATCTTCGTTTTTGTAACCGGGACGTAACGGTACCGCTTCAAAATGATGGAAATTACTGGCAGGCAGCTATCAATCAACTTCAGCCCGGCGATACCTACAAGTTTGTTCTGAACGGGACAATGGAACGGCCAGACCCGGCATCGCTGGCTCAACCGGAAGGGGTACATGGTCCATCGCAGGCGGTTGATCTGGCAAAATTTGCCTGGACGGATGCCAATTGGCAAAATCTACCGCTTGAGGACTATCTAATTTATGAGCTTCATACGGGAACATTCACGCCTGAAGGTACTTTTGCCGGTATCGAAAGTCGGTTGGATTATCTGTTGGAGCTGGGCATAAACACCGTTGAAATTATGCCGGTGGCCCAATTCCCCGGTACGCGCAATTGGGGTTACGATGGTGTTTGCCCCTACGCCGTGCAGTACTCGTATGGGGGCGCGGCAGGTCTCCAGCAACTAGTCGATATCTGCCACCGGAAAGGGCTGGCCGTGGTGCTCGATGTTGTCTATAACCACATGGGCCCGGAGGGGAATTATTTTGCTGATTTCGGCCCGTATTTTACAACACGCTACCAGACGCCCTGGGGCAATGCGCTTAACTTCGATGGCGACTACAGCGATAGTGTCCGACGCTATTTTGTCGAAAATGTGTTGATGTGGTTCCGGGATTTCCATATCGATGCGCTACGGATTGATGCCGCTCATGCAATTCACGATGCGCGGGAAACCCACCTGTTGCGGGAGATCAAGCAGTATGTCGATGAACTGATGCAGCAGACCGGACGGATACACTACCTGATTGTGGAGTCTGATCAAAACGAAACGCGCTTTATTCAGTCACTGGCCGATATGGGTTACGGTATGGATGCTCAGTGGAACGATGAGTTTCATCATGCGCTTCGGGTAGCGGCCGGTGGCGAACGAAAAGGCTATTACGCCGACTATAATGGGATTCAGCACCTGGCCAAATCCTATAAGGATGCGTATGTGTACGATGGCACCTACATGCCCCGTCGTGCCCGGATTGTTGGGAAATCAACGGCAGGCCATGCCGGGCGACAGTTTGTGGTGTTCTCCCAGAATCACGATCATATTGGCAATCGAATGCTGGGCGAGCGACCCAGTCAGTTGGTGAGCTTTGATATGCAGAAACTAATGGCTGGTGCTGTGATCAGTAGTCCCTATTTGCCCATGTTGTTTATGGGCGAAGAATGGGGTGAACTGAATCCGTTTCTGTACTTCGTTAGCCATTCTGACCCTGCCTTGATTGACGCTGTTCGGGAAGGGCGTAAACGGGAATTTGCCGCTTTTCAGGCATCTGTTGCCGAGGGAAGCGGGCTTGGCATAGAGGCACCTGTTGTAGAAGCAACCGATGCACAGGATGAGCGGACGTTCGAGCGGTCGAAACTCCAATGGGCGCGCCTGACAAAGGAGCCGCACCAGACGCTCTTTCGATATTACCAGACGCTGCTGGCGTTGCGTAAGCATTCGTCCTTACGGCACCCAAACCGAGAATCGGTGGCCGTTGTTGCTGATGAAATCCGGCAAACGCTCACCCTGTTCCGGCAACATAAACAGCCCTCAACGGGCCAGACAGCCGAGCCAGAGACAGTGGTTTGCCTGATGAATTTCTCGAAAGAGCCCCGATCACTTTTGCTGGCTGCTAGTACAAAACCCTGGCAGAAGCTTCTGGATTCGGCCGATCCGAAATGGCGAGGCCCCTTATCGGCTCCCCAGTTAGTAGCTGGCAATGAATCTGTTGTGGTTCAACCCGAGTCTATTCTGATTTATACGAATCAATCAAACCTCAAGTAATAAAAATTTTAGCCACAGAGAACACAGAGATTTTCTATACCTCTGTGTTCTCTGTGCCGTAACGACGGACCGCTCTGTGGTTAAAAAAAACCTTTACCAATTGCAGAATAGCCACTGTATGGGAAAATAAAACCGCCGGAACAACAAAGCCCGGCAACCAGACATAGGGAAATTTTAGTATGGCAACGTTAGGCTGATCAAAGGCCAGTTGCTGAAATGGGAAGGGAGTTGCTAAAAGGGCATGACCAACAATATTCAGGACCGAACCTAACGCAGCCACATTCCAGACTAATAACCAGCGGGGAGACAATTGTTTCCGATTGAATGCGTAATATGCGATAACAGGCGCTGTTAAGCCCGCCAGAATATCATAATTTCCACCTTCAAATGTCATCAGTTGGGGCACCTGCTGATACAAGTACAGACCATATAAGGTTAACTCGACCGGTAAACGAACAATGTGCAAAAACGTTAATCGCGATAATGGTAATTGATTAATCCAGAGACGGCCTTTGCTGGTAATCAATAAGCTTATTATCACCAATAACGGTGGGCCCAAAACCACTACAAAACGGGGCGGTTTGGCGTCGAGTTGCTGAAAAAATTGATTATGCGCTAACAGGCCTAAGACCACCAGCCAGCTAAAACTTACCATAAGAAATAGGCTGGCACCACGAACAGAAGTCTGACGGATAGCGGTGAACAAGAGCCCCACTGTTAGACATGTGGTGAGAGTGAAAAACAGCGCTAACCAAACTGGAGTAGCTTCGAATAAATGAGATAGATTGGGCTTCATAAAGCATCTTGGTTTAGCAGGCACCCTTGCCCACGCTCACAAAGGAAGCCAGCCCCAGCCAACTCCGCACTCCCTAACTGCCAGTACATCTATGAATGGTACCCCAAAGAAGCATGAATGGTCAGTGTACCGACGAGGCCTGGAGCCATTTTTTGAGTTCAAGACTTCGGTACCGACTGACAATTACCTCCTGACTCGCCTGTTGTTTGTGTAGGGCGGGGGCGAGCGTAACCACAAGCTTACGATTTACATCATCCTGAACAGACCGTACAGCGCCCAGGCCTACAATAAACTGGCGACTGAGTTGAAAAAAATACAGACTGTCCAGGCTTTCCTGCAGTCGGGAAAACGAAGAATAGCGAGTTACTACCTGCTGTCCATCGGCTTTCCAAGCAGCTTTTATTATAAAAATTAAGCCTGTTGTTGGCAGTGAAGA
>NZ_BAAHBG010000005.1:628783-630411 GCF_054776855.1 Spirosoma migulaei
TCCATCGGCTTTAACTAATAAAACCAAACCACCCGTCGAGTAGAAATAAGCAATCTGGTCTACGGGTAGCCAAACTTGTCCTGTACTAAGTTCAACTGCAACAAGTGACGTTGATAAAGGTAGAGTAGAACGGCTTGCAGCGGCTAGTAAGAAATCATCAGTCAAGTGATCGGCACGCTTCTGGCGTTCCGCAAAAAAAGCGCGTAGCAGATAAAGTCCCGAATACCCTCCGTTGACTATAGTAGCCAGTGTGATACAAACGGTAAGACCTTTGAGGAGCGTATGCACAGGGGGCCAGCTATTCATATAGACTCGCTGGGCCAGAGGAAAAACGATTGCGAATGTCAATAGTGTACAAACACCGCCTAATAGCACCTGGGCACTTAACCTTCGAACCGGATTCTGCCGGAAGGGTAGGCGCGTATCCAGCCACCGAAAAATGAGCATATTGACTTCCCAGCAGGAAAACATGACGGTAACAACCGTCAGAAAATACGGCCAGGGAAACTGATAGCCCGCTTGCCCTGGAAACACCTGACTAAACACAACATGCGAGGCCACCAGAGCCGCCAGAGGAATAGCGACCAACTGTAGGAAAATGTGCTGTAGGCGTGTAAGAGGAAACATAGTATATATAGAGTACAAAATCTAGCAAGAATAGGCCTTAAAAAAAACTACTAATCGAAAGTGAATAAAAAATAGTGCTAAAATCCTATGATTAAAATCATGCATCTGGATGATGTGGTCTAGATATAACAATATTTTCAATTATAGTTTTGCATTAATTATTGATTGATTTATTTGATAAAACGTAACTATAATGTTACTAAAATAGATCAATAGGGCTTGATTAGTCGATAGGTAGAACACGTTTCGAAAGATGTATAGTGGCTTTTACGAGGTATCCTAGTTGCGCAAACGTTTAATAAAGTCTGTTAGATTACAGCCATTGCCAGGAGAGTAATAGTATTATGTTGTGTATAATTAAAATGTGAATACCACATGTTTTTCTTTTGATTATTTAGGTCATTTCGTCTAAGAAAATAGTGATCTCATACAGAAGCTTAGCCTGCCTGGTAGGTTCGTATTACTGCTCCTAGTAGGTTTACTAGAGATCGACTGTCTACTACCTACCATATGAATAACTATCAGAACCCGCCGATTTACATGGTTGATGATGACCGGGATGAGCACTACTGGCAGATGCCCCTGCTCACCGATTATGAGGTACTGCGTCTGCTCAAGCGAGACTCTGGCTTTAAGTCTATTTCAATTATCATCTATAGTACATCGGCCAGGTCAGCAGACATAAATCGCTGCACTGATCTGGGCTGCATGACTTTCTTTATTAAACCCAGCCGTACTATAAAAAACAGTGAACGTTTACTAAGCTCTTTTTTTACCTCTAACCTTACTGATCATGAAAATTAGCTATACTTTCTCGCTGGTCTGTATGTTTGCCACAACTCTCCTGAGTTGCTCACAAAATCAGGCAGAAAAGGCCTTCCAAATCACACCAGTGTCCATTTCTACCCGTCCAGAAGAGGCATTTCCTAACCAGCGGGGCGTTCTGACAACTGGTCTCCTTAATGGAGAACCCATCAGCTACTTCCTTGTGGGCGATCAGG
>NZ_BAAHBG010000006.1:0-303864 GCF_054776855.1 Spirosoma migulaei
TTGGTGAACAGATTCAGCAATACCCGGCCAATATCCTGGGGAATCATACTGATCTGACCCAAGGATGCATCAAAGTCCGTCTTCAATACGGCGTTGAAGGTCTTGTCTTTAGCCCGCAAGCCGTGGTAAGCCAGCCGTAGGTATTCATCAGCCAGCGCATTCAGATCGGTCAGTTCCCGCTGACCGTTACTGGCGCGCGAGTGTTGTAGCATACCTTTCACAATAGATGATGCCCGACCGCCGTGATGGTTAATTTTCTGTAAGTTCTGCTTCAGGTCAGTCAATAATTCCGCTTCCAGTTCGTGATCTCGGTCGGCTTTGGCCTGTTCTTCGGTCAGTTCGTCAATGAGTTCAATACTCACTTCGGAGAAATTGTTAACGAAGTTGAGTGGGTTTTGGATTTCGTGAGCGATACCAGCCGTGAGTTCACCTAACGAAGCCATTTTCTCGCTTTGAACTAACTGACTCTGAGTGGCTTTTAGCTCGGTAACTGTTTGCTCCAGTTCTTCTTTCTGACGCGTGATCTCGGCAGTTCGCTCGGCAACCAGGAATTCGAGTTCATTCTTTTTTGCTTCGATGATCCGCCGTTTTTCGAGCTCCTTCTCATGTTCCAGCTGCGCTTTGGCCAGCGACTTTTTCTGATTATTGGCAATGACGACAAACGTAATCAACCAGATGATTGCGAACGTAGAGGTTGCGTCAATGTAGTCATCATTGGCCTTATAGAATTTTGGAGCTAAATGCTCCAATAAGTCTTTAACGACGAGGATAAAGGCATAAGGTGCTAACGCCAGTAGTAACGTTCGGGCGGGCCGGAATTCATATAGTTGCGAAATAGTATAGACAATGGCAAAAATTATGATCAGCTCAAACCAGATTAACCAGGGATCTGGAAATATTCCCCCAAGTCCCATCAGAATTAAACCCGCAAGCCATACCTGCTTTAGATACCTATCCCAGTGGGGTAGCCGTTTTTCCGTCTCCAGGAATCTCCGGAAGTAGCGCATGAGGCCAGCAGCAATACCAATAGCTATGTACGATTCTCCATCCGACCAGTTCATACCTGCTTTTATTTAGTGTTGGCCGATTGACGAGCGATCAGCTCATTCTGCCGACGAATCCGACCCGATAAACTTCGTACAATGCTGCGAAGCACTTCACCCCGTTCTTCCATCAGGTCAAAGAAATCGTCCTGATCAATCCGCAATAATCGAATATCAGTAATGGCTTCGGCCGTTGCCGAACGGGCTTCCGTATCCAGTAAGGCTAGTTCGCCAAAAAAATCACCCCGCCCAAAACGAGCCAGTTCTGTGTCTCCATCCAGAATTACTACCTCGCCCGAGTAAATCACGTACATACCCGAGCCAAGATCCCCCTTATGAAAAATGGGTTCACCGGCAGTATGCTGCTCTTCTTTCATAATTGGCGTAATACTGGCCAATACATTTTCGGGCGTTTGCGAAAACAGGCTGGTTTGCGATAGCAGCAATACCCGATCATAGGCTGCAATCTGGTCGGTCGAATGGCTTGAGTCACTCATAAGCAAAGGAGATAGGGCGGAAAAACGAGACGCTAACGATTGAAGTGCAATTGATGCTTCAGCAGGAGCTAAACTTCGTACAACAACACTAACTGTCCAGGCCGAAAAAACAGGCTCTCCCATTCGTAAAATAAACGCCCGAATAGGCTCAGAATCAGTAAACGTGCCAAGTTCTGTAGCAAGGATACGAACTTTTTCGGACCTAGGCAGATCATCAACTAATACTTGCAACGTTTGGTAAGTAGCTCTTGGGATCAGATTATCGAGCATTTCAAGCGCATTGGCCCGACGTTCACGAGCGGGGTGGCTTATTCCCATACGTGCCCCTGCAATCGTATCTGAATCATATAGTTGCGTTAAAATATCAAACAGCCGCTGCAGTAATACCGCTAACTCATAATCAAGGGTTTCTGTAAGATCAACTTCGGTCAGGCTCGCCTGCATGAGTCGTTGGGCCAGCAGTACTTCTTCCTGCATAAGCGCACGAAATATCGAGTCATCCGCCGGTTCGTTAGGAAAACGACGCAACGCACGTAAGGCTGCACTCCGCACCATCAGATCTGGTAATTGAGCCAATTCATTCAGAAGCTGTCGGCTGTCGGGCGAATAAATAGCACCACAAATGGCGGCTATCCGCTCCAGAACCAGCCGATCTGTAGCTGAACGTCGAATCTGCCGTACTAACGGAATTAGTTCAGGTCCACGTGCTTTCAACGACTGAACCACTGCCCGGCCGATAGTTTCATCAGTCAGGTTACTCAGCAAATACTGGGTCAACCCCTCATTGGAAAGACGGCCAGCCGCTGCGATAGCTGCCTTCTTAACATCAATTGTCGAGCTAGTAAGTCGCTCGTTTACGATGGACGCAAAATCATTCAGATGTAGTGTTGCAATCAGATGTAACGCTATTTGCTGGTGGGCAGGGTCTTTGTCATTGGCTAGTTGCTTCAGGCTCGCCTGAGCAGCAGCATCATGTGGATTCAACTCCAGAACACCTCTAATAGCACCCTGCCGGATACTCAGATCTGTATGATTAATAAGTGGGGCCAGTTCTGAGGGTTCAACAGTAATCCGACGGCCTAACAAATAAGCTGCCTGTTGACGCAAAGCCGGTTCTGAATCAGCCAGAGCAATATGCATTAACTGTTGAATTGGCACTGGCCGATTGATGTGCGAGATAGTTGCCAGCGTTCGTCTACGAACATTAGCGTTGGTATGGGTTAGTAGAGAAGGCACTCTTGGGGTCAACTCCGCCGGATTATGAGCATCAAGCCAGCCAATAGCCATAAGTACCTCTTCCGCATTAGCACTCTGCAATTGACGAATAAGACTCGCCTGGGCAACGGTTGGCATAGCGAGCTGGTCACTTTCCAGAAACCGGCGACCAATGGCGTCATTAAGTTCATGTAAATACCGCTTGTAGGTATGACGTAACAACCAGATAGCGCCAATCAACAAACCAAGCCAAACCAGTGCTCCGCCAGATTCCAGTGTTGTATGGAAAACAAAAATCAGCAGACCCGCCAATCCCAGGCCAATCGGCTCATACAACCCCTTCGCCAGCGTATGGCCTTTCAGCCGCTGTGGGGGCAATAAAGGTTGAAATAACACAAGAAATACAGGATCGAATAACGCCCGACGAACTACTTCAAAAACCAGATAGAGGCCACAGAAATAGATCAGTAACGCGGTTTCACTGGTAGCAACATAGTGCAGAACGATGAGTCCGGCCAAGCCTATCAGCGCTACCCAGGGAAGAACCAGCAAGGAGCGTTGTACGCCAAATTTATCGAGTACTTGCCTGGACAAGAGCAGTTTAGCCAGCATAGCCACCCCATACGTCAGAGCCAGTACGTAACTCACATACCGAATAACATCGGTTTGATCATGAAATCGGTGTTTTACGTTGATAAAGAAGTTGTATTCAATCTCGGTCGCTACGGCTGCCAGCACGGCCAGGCTCAAGCACATATAAAAAATCAACTCACTGCCACCAAATCGCTTGCCAATCAATCGCGAAGGTTCCCGGCCAACTGCCCGGTCTGAACGTTGAGGAGCATGTACATCGTGCGACTGAATCGTTAGTTGTACCACATACAGTGCGGCCAGAAATGCCCCGAATGCCACCAGCAATAACCGTAGAACGTCCGCATGCGCATGAACTAGAGCGGCCAGAATAGCGCCAAGTGCTTTGGCGGGCATATCTCCTGAGCTGATTACGCCAAACAGTCGCTTACTCTGCCGCGTATCGAATACAACCGCCGATACGCCCCAAAACTCAAGATTAGTAAGCAGGTAGATGATTCGGTAGCCCGTCATGATAGCTACCGCGGCTGCTACAGAATGGCCCACAATAACCAACACCCCTACTACCACCGTCATCACAACAGCCGATAGTAGCACCCGAACAGCCAAACTACGCAGTGCCAGATGATGCTCGAAATAAGCATATATCCGGCCAACCCCAATCATAGCTAAAGCGGCAACCACATAGGCAACAGGCAGACTGGTTTCAGGATGATTTTCAAGTAGAATGGCATTGGCCGCCACATAAATCAGAATGGTACCAATGCCTAACAGAAAATTGTGGATAAAAAATAACCCCACCGTTCTACCTTCCTCCGGCCGAATGCCTAGTGCACGTTGCCATCGGTGAGTTGAGGACGAGGGGGACTGATGCGTAGCGTCGGGACCAACGGTCATAAGTAGGTTTCGGGACACGATTTATCGTCAAATATACACAGCCATCCATCAGAAGCCGACAGTATATGGTGTAATATCCCATTACACTGAACTATCGGGAATCTCTCCAAACGTTGTGGTGCGTATAAAATGGCATCAAATGACAAAATCGCCATAAGGTCGATCTTTGCTAATAGCCCAAAAAATTATTCTTTAGAGATAGCCGATCTGCTCATTGGTATTGGCGTAAGAATCCTCCCCGAATTTATTACTCAGGTTGTACTTGGCTTACCGTTTAACTACCTGTCCAATCCCGATCAGAAATTAGTATCAAAAGAAAACCACCATACGCTGACCATTAATAGTGCAGCTGTTTTCACAAACTACATATCCATTAAAAAGCAATTAGACGCTATTCCTCAGTAAACTGGACAGGCTATAACGGTCGACTTGCACCAGGCGCATTATGTTGACCATACAGTAATGGAAAATTTACGCAACTAGGAGCATAATTTTTAACTCGCAGGAGGTGAGTTACCCATAATCAATCTCGCTATGAGTACAACCCTACATCCGTCAACCCGCTGGCGGCTTACCGACAGAAGATAGCCATTTAATTGGTTCGCTGTTTATTAGCATTAACTCTATAAATCTGTTGCGCTGGCAAACGAAAAAATGCATTCTGGCTACTATTTTGCAGCAGTACTAGTTGTAATAAAAATTAAAAATTAGTTGTTGTATAGATAAAGAAGAGGCTATCAGCGATCAGTAGGATAAAAACAATAAATTTTGGGCCAACTCTGTAACTGATACGCTACCTTTGTAAGTCAAAAACAACGACGAGTTCCCCGTCATGGATCAGTACTCCTATATCGCCAATTCCGACGCGGCTTACGTAGATCAACTCTACCAGGCTTATAAGCAAGACCCGCAATCTGTTGATGAAAGCTGGCAACAATTTTTTAAAGGATTTGAGTTTTCGCTGACATATGGCGAAAAAACCAATGGCAAAGCTTCCACTGCTACGCCAAATGGAGCCTCAGCCAATGGAAACGGGCAGGCTACAGGCAGCAAACCGGTAGACGCTACTCATGCCGAAAAAGAAGTTTCGGTTGCCAGTTTGATTAAAGCCTACCGCTCACGTGGCCACCTATTGGCTAAAACGAATCCGCTTAAAGCCCGCAAAGATCGGCAACCCCGCGTTGACCTGCCCGACTACGCGCTTTCGGATGCTGATTTAGATACCGTGTTTGAATCAGGTAAATTACTCGGTATCGGACCTGCTACGCTACGAGTCATTATGGATTCATTGCGAAAAATTTATGCAGGTGAGATTGGTTTCGAGTATATGTACATCCGCGAGCTGGATGTAAAGAACTGGCTACGGAACAAAATCGAAAAAGAAGCGCTCGTTTTTGAACCATCGCTCGACGAGAAAAAGCGTATTCTCGAAAAACTGAACGAAGCTACCGTTTTTGAGAACTTTCTCGCCACCAAGTACCTGGGCCAGAAGCGTTTTTCGCTCGAAGGAGGTGAAGTAACTATTCCCGCTCTGGATACGATCATTAGTCAGGCCGCCGACATGGGGGTTGAAGAAGTAATGATTGGGATGGCACACCGGGGCCGTTTGAATGTATTAGCAAACATCCTTGGCAAATCATACGAGTCGATCTTCGATGGCTTTGAAGGCAATGTACCTGAGCAGGTTCATGGCGACGGCGACGTTAAATATCACCTTGGCTATTCGAGTTTAACCGAAACCAAATCGGGCAAACAGATTAGTGTAAAGCTGGCTCCCAACCCATCGCACTTAGAAGCGGTGAACCCGGTAGTTGAAGGCTTTGTTCGAGCGCAGGCTGATGAAGAATATAAAGGTGATTTCACGAAAATAATGCCGATCCTGATTCACGGCGATGCCGCTGTGGCGGGTCAGGGTATTGTATATGAAGTAACCCAGATGGCCAAGCTGGCGGGTTATCAAACCGGCGGTACTGTCCATTTCGTGATTAATAACCAGATCGGCTTTACCACCGATTTCGAAGATGCCCGCTCATCAATTTACTGCTCTGATGTAGCCAAGATCGTTGATGCCCCCATTTTCCACGTGAATGGCGATGATCCTGAAGCAGTTATTTTCTGCGCTAAACTAGCCGTTGAATTCCGCGAGAAATTTAATCGGGATGTATTCATCGACATGGTTTGCTACCGACGCTATGGCCACAACGAAGCCGATGAGCCGAAGTTTACACAGCCAACGATGTACAACATCATCGAAAAGCATCAGAATCCGCGCGAAATCTACAAAGAACTCCTTATCAAACGGGGCGATGTAGACGCCGAACTGGCGCAACGCATGGATACCGAATTCAAGAAGCAGCTACAGGATCGACTCGACCGCGTAAAGCAGAAAGCCGAAATCCCCTACAAGCCGCTTCGCTTAGATCTCGACTGGGCTGAACTTCGCTTTAGTGAACCTAAGGACTTTGAGAAATCGCCGGAAACGGGGGTTTCAGCGGAGGTGCTGCAAACCATTGGTAAAGCGCTGGTTAAAACACCGGAAGGTTTCAAGCCACTGAAGCAAATTGACAAGTTGCTGAAAGACCGGCAAACCATGATCACCGATACCAAACTGGTGAACTGGGGTACGGCTGAGTTATTGGCATATGGATCATTGCTGCTCGATGGCAAACCGGTTCGGTTGAGTGGTCAGGATGTTCAACGTGGCACATTCTCACACCGGCATGCGGTACTTCATGATTCAGAAACGAACGAGTCCTACTCGTCACTCGATTTTATCCAGGATGGGCAGCAAAATTTTCAGGTCTATAACTCGTTGCTTTCGGAATATGGCGTACTCGGTTTTGAGTATGGCTATGCTATGGCTAACCCACATGCGCTGGTTATCTGGGAAGCACAGTTTGGCGACTTTTCCAACGGTGCCCAATTGATTATTGACCAGTTTATTGCCGCTGGTGAATCGAAATGGGGTATCCAGAATGGCGTAACGCTGTTGCTTCCTCATGGCTACGAAGGCCAGGGACCAGAGCACTCCAATGCACGCCCTGAACGGTATTTGCAGTTATATGCCGATTATAATATGGTGGTAGCTAACGTGAGTACACCTGCCAATTTATTCCACATTATGCGTCGTCAGTTGGCATGGGGCTTCCGAAAGCCGCTGGTTGTTATGTCGCCAAAGTCATTGCTACGCCATCCAAAATGTGTTTCTCCACTGGAAGACCTTACCCAAGGCTCGTTTCAGGAAATCATTGACGACAGCTATGCACAGGCGAAAAAAGTGAAACGGGTATTGCTATGTACCGGTAAGGTGTATTATGATTTGCTTGAAAAACAGCAGACAGACAAGCGTGATGATGTGGCAATTGTTCGCCTGGAGCAACTAGCCCCTCTCTCTAAAACGCAACTGGATGCGGTATTAGCCAAGTACAAAAAAGCGGAGCTATTCTGGGTTCAGGAAGAGCCTGAAAATATGGGCTACTGGACCTATCTGTTACGAATTGGCTTAAATTGGCCCATCATCTCCCGTAAAGCGGCTGCGTCACCTGCAACTGGTTACCCCAAAATACATACTCAGGAACAAGCCGACATCGTTCGGAGAGCGTTTGAATAACAAGACGTTTGAGGTTTGACGTTCGTAGTTGTTTTTAGAAGCATCAGCAAACAGCAAACCTCAAACTACGAACTACAAACTACAGAAGAATGGCCGTTGACATGAAAATTCCTCCCGTGGGGGAATCCATTACCGAAGTAACCGTTGGCACCTGGTACAAGAAAGAAGGTGATCACGTAAAAATGGATGATGTTCTTTGTGGACTCGATTCCGACAAGGCTACGTTTGAATTAACGGCCGAAGCGGATGGTGTTCTGCATATTCTGGCACAGGAGGGTGATGTACTCCCTATTGGTGCCAGCATCTGTACAATTGATGATGGAGGTAGCGCCCCTGCGCCAGCTCCAGCGGCCGAACCAGCAAAAGCCGAAACACCTAAACCTGCCGAACAGGCAGCTCCAGCAGCCGTAGCTGAACCCGTAGCAGCCCCGGCAAACAGTGCTTCCAGCGTTGTCGAAATGAAAGTTCCGGCTGTTGGTGAGTCGGTTACGGAAGTTACGATTGCTTCGTGGAGCAAAAAAGATGGTGATCAGGTCGCACTCGACGAAGTGTTGTGCGAACTCGAATCCGATAAAGCAACCTTTGAGCTTCCCGCCGAAGCCGCCGGAATACTCCGCATTGTGGCTCAGGCTGGCGAAACGCTACCCATTGGTGCTCTAATTGCCAAAATAGAAGTAGGAGCAGGAACACCCGCTCCCTCAGCTCCAGCAACTACACCTGCTCCTCAACCAGCGGCAACTGTAGCCACGCCAGAAGCGTCGAACGGACAGAACGGCTACGCGGCTCATTACCCATCGCCAGCCGCAGCTAAAATCCTGGACGAAAAAGGCGTCAACGCTCAACAAGTTCAAGGTAGCGGTGTAGGCGGACGCGTGACGAAGGAGGATGCCATGAAAGCATCGCCTGCTCCAGCGCAACCAGCGACCCCACCGCAGGCTACTCCAACCCCCCAACCAGCTGCGCCTAAACCCGCAGCACCAGCGCCAGCGCCGACACCTGTTGTTGCCGGAAGTCGTAACCAGCGCCGGGAGAAAATGACGTCACTACGTCGGACAATTGCCCGCCGGTTAGTTGCCGTTAAAAATGAAACGGCCATGCTGACTACCTTCAATGAGGTAGACATGAAGCCGGTTATGGACCTGCGGAACAAATACAAAGATAAATTCAAGGAGAAAAACGGCGTTGGTCTTGGCTTCATGTCCTTCTTCACGAAAGCCGTTTGTGTTGCGCTAAAAGATTTCCCGGCGGTAAACGCTCAGATCGACGGTGACCAGATGATTTTCAACGATTTCTGCGACATTTCGATTGCCGTTTCAACGGATCGGGGCTTAGTAGTTCCCGTTATTCGGAATGCCGAGCAGTTAAGTTTTGCCGGTATTGAAAAGGAAATCGTTCGGTTGGCTGGTCTGGCCCGCGACAACAAACTGACCATCGACCAAATGACTGGTGGCACGTTCACGATCACCAATGGTGGTACATTCGGGTCGATGCTGTCGACACCAATCATCAACGCGCCACAGTCGGCTATCTTAGGGATGCACAACATCGTTGAGCGGGCTGTCGTCGTTAATGGCGAGATTGTGGTTCGGCCAATTATGTATGTGGCTTTGTCGTACGATCACCGCATCATTGATGGTAAGGAATCGGTTAGCTTCCTGGTTCGGGTGAAGCAGATTCTGGAAGATCCTGCCCGACTGCTGTTTGATATGTAAACTAAATAGAACGCAGATGCCACGGATGTGGCTGATTTACGCTGACAAAAAAATCTGTGTAAATCAGCCACATCCGCGGCATCTGCGTTCTATTCCTCTTCAACGTAATCCAAATCCTTCTTAAACGTCTCATCCAGAAAGTTTAAGGCAATCAGCGCCACAATCAATGTTATAACGCCTACCGTTAATGCGCTGTAGATCGTTCCCAGCGAAGGTTTCAGAAGCGTAAAAAGTGCACTCAATGGAATGGTAGCTCCCCGTACAAAGTTTGGGATTGTGGTTGCCACGGTAGCCCGAAGATTGGTCCCGAATAACTCAGCCGCAATTGTTACGAACAACGTCCAGTACCCATTAGCGAATCCAAGGCAAACACAGACGACATAAAAGAGCGTAATGTCGTGCACGGGAACTAGTAAATACACGAACATAAACACCAGCGAGAGCAGCATAAACAGCCGGATAACCTGCTTCCGGCTTTTAAGGTACTGGCTCATAAATCCGCTTACGATATCGCCCAACACCTGCCCGGAGAAGGTTAACATGACTGCTTTGCCTGCCACAACGGGCGCGCTCAGGCCAAGTGCTTTCCCAAATTCAGGGGAGAAGGTAATCAGAATGCCAACAACAAACCAGATGGGTAACCCAACCAGAATACACTGAACGTACTTGGTTAGTCGGCCCTTATCGGATACGAGCATTTGTATACTACCCCGAGTAATTACCCGCTGTTTGGTTTTCACAAACATACCCGACTCCAAAACATTTACCCGCAATACAAGCAGTAGTAGCCCTAGACCACCTCCAATAAAATAGGAGATCCGCCAATCGAATAGATCGGCCATAAAGTAAGCCAGAATCGCACCTAGTACGCCCATGGTAGCCACGAGTGTAGTACCATACCCACGAATCTGCTTGGGAAGAATTTCGGTTACCAGGGTAATACCAGCTCCTAATTCGCCCGCTAATCCTACTCCAGCAATAAAGCGTAGGAGCGCGTACTGATCCAGTGACGTGACAAAGCCATTGGCAATGTTGGCCAGTGAATACAGCAGAATAGAGCCAAAGAGCACAGAAAGGCGGCCTTTTTTATCGCCTAAGATTCCCCAGAAAATACCCCCAATCAGCATACCAGCCATCTGCACATTGAGCAGGAAAAGACCTTCGCTTAGTAACCGATCTCCCTCTACCGCTAATGCTTTAAGACTGGGTACGCGTACCACGCTGAACAAAAACAGGTCGTACATATCTACCAGATACCCGAGGGCGGCTACCAGCACCGGTATTTGCAACAGTTGGGAGATTGTTGAGCGATTGGCCGGGCTTGTTTCAGGCGTAAGGATTGGCTTCATTGATTAAGTTAAGATTGAGGGCAGGTCAAACCTATAAGGTCTTGGAGACCTCATAGGTTTTTATCAAGACAGTTGTACTTACACCTTCTCCGGTACGACAAACGGAGCGCGGTATTTGCGGGTAAGCATCTGGTTGGCCTCTTTATCGCCGGTGAACACTTCGTTTTTAGGGTCGAAATGGAGGGTACGGCCCAAGCGGTACGAGATATTACCAAGATGCGCAATACCCGATGCCAGGTGGGCGGTTTCAACCGGCCCGTTCTGCTTCGAGGTATCCCGTGCCCGAACAGCTTCAATAAAGTTGGCGTAATGATCTCCTCCTTCTTTACGGGCCGGGCCAGGTGTCCGTTCTTTACCTAAAAAGGTTTTATAATCATCATACCCATTGATCACCATATACCCTTTGTCGCCGTAGAACAGGTTACCAATTTCAACACCATCTTCTTTGTTGGTCATCCAGGGACGAACTTCAAACTGAATCACTTTCCCCTGCGATGGGTATTTGTAAATTGAGGTGAGCGTTTCCGGCGTTTCCTTACAGTCGTTCCAAAGAAACTTGCCACCCGCTGAGGTGATTTCTTCAGGCAAGCCTACATCCAAACCCCACATGCAAAGATCGGTTTCGTGGATACCCTGGTTACCAATGTCGCCATTACCATAATCCCAGAACCAGTGCCAATTGTAGTGAACGTAGTTTTTACTGAACTCTTTTGTTTGCGCGGGTCCCTGCCACATATTCCAGTTCAATTCGGACGGTACGGGCGATGGCCCTTTGTTACCGATGTCGGGTCTCCACTTATACACGAGGCCCCGTGCCATGTAAACCTTGCCAATCAGACCGTCGCGCAGGTGTTTAATGGCTTCCTGAATGGCCACCGAACTCCGCAATTGAACACCATGCTGCACAATACGTTTGTATTGATGGGCTGCCTCGACCAGCTTCCGTCCTTCATGTAAATTATGCGCACCCGGTTTCTCCACGTACACATCTTTACCCGCCTGACACGCCCAGATAGCCGCCAGCGCATGCCAGTGATTTGGCGTGGCAATGCTCACGGCATCAATATTCTTATCATCATAGACTTTCCGAAGATCATCCACCATTTGGACTTTCCGATTGTATTTCTTTTCGAACTCCGAAGCTCTTTCCTGTAGCACATTGCTGTCTACATCACAAAGCGTGACCACTTCGACATCTTTCTGTTTTGACAATCCTTGAATATGGTCTTTACCCCGGCCATTTACGCCAATAACGGCCATTCGAACACGGTCGTTAGCCCCGAACGCATGCGCCGGAATGTAGGTTGGCAGCCCGATAGCTGCCAGTGAACCGACCGCGCCTGCTTTGAGGACATCACGCCGGGAAACTTGTTTAGGGTCCATGAGTTTGAATTGGTTTAGAAAAAGTTGGAGGTTTGAGGTTCGTAGTTGGACGTTTCTTATTAACTACAAACATCAAACGAATTAAAGCCTTGGCAAGGTTAGCCCACCATCTACCATGATGATCTGGCCTGTTGAGTATGGGAAATCTCCTTTAGCGAGCGCGGCAACCGCTTTGCCTACATCATCGGGGAAACCCCATCGTTTTTGAACACAAAGTCCGCTGTCAATCAGCGCGTCGTATTTGGCAGTTACACCCGCCGTCATATCCGTTTTAATAACACCCGGTCGAACTTCGTAAACCGGAATATTGTACTCGCCGAGCCGAACGGCAAACAGTTGCGTTGCCATACTTAATCCAGCCTTCGCCACGCAATACTCGCCCCGATTAACCGATGCGACGGTAGCCGAAATCGACGATACGTTAATGATACAGCCCCAAAAATCAGCCTGCTCTTTCTGTTGAGCAATCATCCAGTTAGCGGTTGCCTGCGTCAGAAAATAAGCCCCTTGTAAGTTAGTCGACAATACATACTGAAAACTCTCTTCAGTAGCCTCCAGAATATCCCGGCGTTCTTTTGGGGCTACACCCGCGTTGTTTACTAATACGTTTAATCGGCCAAAATGGGCTACAATACGTTGCATCATGCTGGCCCGATCCTGCACCGATGCAATATCTCCGGGACAATAAATCACGTCACTTCCCCGATTTCTCAATGCATCCAATGCCTCACGAACGGCTTCTTCTGGTCGTACTCCGTTAATGGCCAGATCGAATCCAGCATGGGCCAGGTGTTCGGCAATACCGTAGCCAATGCCACGACTACCTCCTGTTACAAAGGCTACTGGCCTGGTACGCCGGATCGAGTGTTCCTCTTTTTTCACAAGCTTTCTTTTATCGCTTTAAGCTCTTCAGCTTCAGAGCTTTTCTTATAGAGTGGATCCAATGGATAGCACCCCGAAATCAGCCCATTCCGTGGCGCTGTCGTACAGTCCGAAAACGTGCGGCAGATGTGGTTTCGGACGAGCGGACGACCTTCAAGCATATCGGCGGGCATAGTTGGATACGACAGTACCATACGGCCAAAGCCTATGCTATCGGCCATGCCATTGCGCAATACATACTGCGCCACATTCGGAAGCCATTCCTGCAGATAGGAATAGCCCGAGCCAATTATGACCAACTCCGGGAATGCCTGTTTCAGCTCGTTTGTGACGTCGATTTGTCGTTTTACCCCCAATAGTGGGTCTTCCGGGGGCAAATAACCATCCGAGGGCGGAAACAGGGCCGGTCGCATTAAGTGTGGGTTGTAATAGGGGCTTCCACCCGTAATGCATACCAACTGTATCCCAAGTGATTCGGCCAGCGTCAACAACGCTTTTGTCTCGGTTAGGTCAAGCTCTAGTCCATTCGATTTTCCACCAAACGCAAATGGGTATTCTTCGGCAGACTCCGGAATACCAGCCCCAGCCGGTCCTTTTTTGAAAGGCAGTAGATCAAAAGCACTCAGACGAATCCCGATTCCCAGTCCCGGCGCGGCTTCGCGAATGCCCGCAACAATGTTCCGAAGGTAGCGTGTCCGATTTTCGAAAGAACCCCCGTAACGCCCTTCCCGACTTACCGCACTCAGGAACTCATGTCCCAGATAGCCGTGACAATGTTTTACATCCACAAAATCAAAACCCGCTTTCTGAGCCAGTACAGCGGCATCTATATACTGCTGGATGATTTGGTCGATCTCCTCATCCGTGAGCAGTGGATAATCAGCCGGCATACCGAATTTGCTATTCAGAAACGGATGGCTATATAGAATCTTCGATTCAAAGGCCTTGTGGCTCCTGGGCTTACAAAAACGTCCTGAATGGGTTAGCTGAAGGCCAATCACTAAATCATCAGTTTTTCTGAATGATTCGGTATGGGCATCGAGTACTAACTGCCGCAATTCAACAAAGTCAAGAAACGTTTCGTCGTTCATGACTAATTGGTTCGGGTTGGCTTTGCCCGAATGGCAAACCGCTACAGCCTCACAGCCAAACAATAATTTGGCTCCACTGATGGCAAATTTCTTCCAGCGGTTACGCGTAAAATCGGTTGGTCGGCCATCAAGGGTGCCGTCCCAGCCTTCCATAGGTAAAATGCAAAGGCTATTACCAATCGTTTGGCCGGACTTTAGTGGAATAGGCCGATTGAACGGGCTCTCCGCAGCAGGCAACAAATCGTCGTCGAACGGTAGCCCGATGTCATTTTTTGTCAGATAATTTCCCAGATCAGCAGCCGTTTTCAGCTGGGCCATGCGGGGAAACTGGGGTTTGTATTTTTCACTCATCTGGATAAGTGCTATCGGAGGGCCGTATCACCGGCAATCTGGTTGAAAAAAGTATAATACGGCTCGTTACGAATGATCCGTTGTAAATAGAGGGCTACTTCGCGAGCGTGGTAATCGCCCCACATACTCGACTCTCCATTCGCAATTTTACTTCCCGCTGGTACATAATCCCAACCGTTGGGCTGATGATAAATTGAATGCAGGATCAGGCCCTGATGGGCTGGATTCGTGCTGAGGTAGGGTTCATCAAAAAGTGTATTGAGAACCGTCAAACCAGCCTGGTAGTAGCGTTTTCCAGGATCAGCATTGCCTTTTTCGGTCAGATATTTCCCCAACCGTAGCAGTCCCTGCGCACCAATAGCTGCGGCCGAGCTATCTACCGGTTCGAAATTATTGTAGGGATCGGCGGGCCGATGCAGATAGTCACCTAAGCGATGCAGGTTGGGTGCTCCTGTGTCCCAATAAGGAATGCCGTCAGTGGGTGTGTATTCGATATAAAAGTCGCAGGTGGCCGTAGCCGCTTTCAACATGAAGTCTTCGATAGAATCGCGACCACCGAAAGGCTCCAACTCGGCATCATCCCGAGTGGCAAGCCACTCTAGCTCCTCAGCAAAGCCGCACATAGCCCAGGCTAATCCGCGCGTCCAGGTAGTAAAGCCCGAATAGCCCTGTTGTGAATTTGGGCATCGAAAATTACCATCCTTTATATTGAAAACACTTTCATGAGCCGTACGTCCCCATAGATCATACGAATCTCGTCCTGAACCGTAGAATACCGAATAATCGGCGGTAGCCTTCATGTGGTGTAAGGCTCGTTCCAGTAAATTAATCTTCACATCACCCTCACCCTGAAACACATGTCCCAACGAATGGCTCAGCACCAACGCCCGGCACGACCGAATTGTATCGACAAAAAGCGAATGGGAACCGTTGAATGAACTAATGAACCCCCCTGTTTTAACCGTTGTCCAGCGACTGGCCTGCACGGCACCGGAGATTTTTAGCGCCAGTTCATAAAAGTTAGCTTCCCATTCATTCGTTGGAATACGGCCTTCCCGCATCAGCCGAAGCAGGTTCCCGTAGGTACTGACGTTGTTGAAACCGTGATCATGCACCCCAATGTGGCTAATGTGAGGAGCCATGACAGTCAGCGTTTTCTGACGACCTATTTCCAGAAAGTCAGTATTATTGGTCGCATCGAACTGTAAAATAGCGGCTCCAAACTGAAATCCCTGCGTCCATTCTGTCCAGCCCCGGGTCGTGTATTTTCCCTGTACCGTGAAAACTGGCGAACCTTTCGTTACGTCGTAGTCTTTGTCAATCAGGTGAATTTTCTGGCCAGAGAGTTCCCAGAAGCGGTTAAGTTTTGCCGATAGATCGGTGGGTTGTAAGGAATGGTCAATCTGCATACTAGGTAAAGGTCCGCGAGGGTTATCGTTTCTCTTTCCTAAAGAGCAAATAGGGTATTGTACTACTATAACTGCTTTGTAAAAGCTTTTTAGCCAGGACCAATCTGGAGCGGTTCGGCGTTCCGATTGGCCCTGACTACATAAAAAAGCCGCGTCCGGTAAAATCGGGCACGGCTTTTTTATGTAGTTCAAGAAACGACTTACTCCTTTATCAAACTCACTCCACCCATTTCGGCTGGTTGTGGTATGCCCATCAATTGCAGAATCGTAGGGGCAATATCGGCAAGTTTACCATCGTTCAAGGCTGGATGGTAATCCTTATCGACCAAAATACACGGTACTAAGTTCGTTGTGTGAGCCGTATTCGGTGTACCATCCTCATTGGTCATGTATTCGGCGTTGCCATGATCGGCAATGATAATGGTTGTATACCCATGCGCCAGAGCGGTTTCGGTAACGGCCTGAGCACAGGCATCGGCGGTTTCGGCAGCTTTCACAACAGCCGAAAAAACGCCGGTATGGCCTACCATATCGGTATTGGCAAAGTTCAGGCAAACGAAGTCGACTTCTTCTTTCTCCAGTTCAGGAATAATTGCGTTGCGGATATCATAAGCGGCCATTTCGGGAATCTGATCGTAGGTTTTCACAGGTATGGTAACCTCAACACCTCGATCGTCACGGATCACCATTTCTTTCGGTGAGGGGCAGAGAAGCCGCTTTTCACCCAGGAACGGCTCTTCGCGTCCGCCCGAAAAGAAGAAGGTTACGTGTGGATATTTCTCGGTTTCGGCAATCCGGATCTGCTTCCTGCCTGCTCCAGCAATAACCTCACCCAGCGTGTTTTGTAGATTGTCTTTGTCGAAAATGACTTTTACCCCCACAAACTCATCGTCGTATTTGGTCATGGTGATGTAATCCAGATTGAGCTTTTTCATACCCTGTTCTGGAAAATCTTTCTGCGTCAATGCCTGCGTAATTTCACGGCCCCGGTCGGTACGGAAATTAAAGCAAAGCACCACGTCGCCATCTTCAATAACCGCAACGGGCGAACCATCGGCCTTGGAAACGATAAGCGGCTTAATAAACTCATCCGTTACACCCGCATCATACGACGCCTGCAATGACTTGGTAATATCAGCAGCGGCCACTTTTTCGCCTTCACCGCGTACCATCGCATCGTAGGCAACCTTAACGCGTTCCCAGCGATTATCGCGGTCCATTGCATAATAACGACCGATGACGCTGGCGATCTGGCCCGTTGTAGCAGTCATATGCGCCTGCAAGTCAGTTAGATACCCAACGCCCCCCTTGGGATCTGTATCGCGGCCATCCGTGAAAGCGTGGACAAATACGTCCGTTAAACCGTACGTTTGTGCGATAGATAGTAATCCTTTTACGTGTTCAATATGCGCATGAACGCCCCCATCGGAAACTAAGCCGATAAAATGGACTTTCTTACCGTTGGCTTTCGCATACGTCAGGGCATCGACCAATACAGGCTCTTTATCAAGGGTATGCTCTTCAACCGCTTTATTGACTTTTACCAAATCTTGATAGACAACCCGACCGGCACCGAGGTTCATATGCCCTACTTCGGAGTTACCCATCTGACCCGCAGGTAAACCAACCGCTAATCCCGAAGCCTCCAGCTTACTGTTTGGATATTTGGGATACAACGAATTCATAAACGGTGTGTGCGCCGATTCAATAGCCGACACTTCGGGTTTGAGCGGAATGCCCCAACCGTCGAGAATGATGAGAATGACTTTTTTGTTCATAGGTTCAATGAGTGAATGAGTGAAAGAGCGAAAGGGTGAAAGAGCGAAACCATACGGTAACTTCACTCTTTCACTCCTTCGCTCTTTCGCTCATTAAGATTATGCTGTTGAATTAAGTACGTGAGTAGCTGTCGGCAGCAGCGTAGGGCAATTTGATACACCTCTTCAAAAACCTCTGGGCCTTCATAGTACGGGTCTGGCACATTAGGCTGATCGTTTACATCAGGATCAAACTCACGAAGTAAGAATATGGTGTCGTTGGAGTACAAGCCCGTGCTACGGTAGTTCAGCTTCTCGATGGCTTCGAGGTTAGTTTCATCCATCGCCACAAAGTAATCGAACTGGGCCAGATCGTCGCCAGTTAACCGGCGGGCGCGGTGTGTTAGCGTGAGTCCATGCTCAAGCGCGTTTTCCCGGGTTCTCCTGTCAGAAAGCTGACCAATATGAAAGGATGCTGTCCCGGCCGAATCGGCCTGTATCTGTTTATCGAGCCCTGCGTCGGCGACTAGCTGCCTAAACACACCCTCTGCTACCGGCGACCGGCAGATGTTACCGTAACAGACGAAGAGGACGTTTATCATAATGTACAATGAATAATGTACAATGGATAATGTGGATTCGATTCATCCTTAATTATCCATTGTACATTATTCATTATTTTTCTAACGGTTCATTATGCTCATCGACAATGACGAACACATCTTCACCCGGCTTTTTCATTAGGTATTCTTCACGGGCAAACCTCTCGCGAAGCCGGTCACTACCGAATACTTCCCGGCGCTCTACCTGCAACGCTTTAATTTTATCCTGGTAATAGCTGGTTTCCTCATTCAACTTGTGCAGCTTCCACCAGTTTCGGATTTGTGTTGGCAAGTCGTTCGCATCAAAAAACGTCATCCACAATAAAAGCCCTATGCCAGAAGCGACATAGAAATTACCGAGTTTGCGAAGGATTTTTTGTAGCATGAGAAAAGCGCGGGGCACAGTGCACGGAGCGGGGAATCTAATAGCTCTTCCCTGCTCCGTGCACCGTGCTCCCTGCTAGAATTTAAGTCCTGGGAAATACGCTGTTTCGCCTAATTCCTCTTCGATACGAAGCAGTTGGTTGTATTTCGCCATCCGGTCTGAGCGCGAAGCTGAACCGGTTTTAATTTGACCTGTATTCAACGCCACTGCTAAATCAGCAATGGTAGCATCTTCGGTTTCGCCCGAGCGGTGCGACATAATATTCTTGTACGAATTGCGCTTCGCCAGGTTTACGGTATCAATCGTTTCGGTCAACGAACCGATCTGGTTTACTTTCACCAGAATTGCATTGGCAATGCCTTTATCGATACCTTCCTGCAGGCGGGTTACGTTCGTTACAAACAGGTCATCACCAACCAGTTGAACCTTCGTGCCTTTCAGCTCGTCGGTGTGTAGTTTCCAGCCAGCCCAATCGTCTTCGGCCATACCATCTTCAATGGACAGGATGGGGTATTTAGAAGCCCAATCTTTCCAGAAGCCAGCCATTTCCGCCGAAGTCAGTTTGTCGCCAGTTGATTTTTTGAAATGATAAACACCTGCTTCGGCATCATAGAACTCCGAAGAAGCAGCATCCATAGCAATCCAGACATCTTCACCTGGGCGGTAGCCAGCTTTCTCGATAGCCTGCATAATGGTTTGAATCGCTTCCTCGTTCGACTTGATGTTCGGGGCAAAACCACCTTCATCACCAACGTTGGTAGCCAGACCCATTTTCTTCAATACGCCTTTGAGGGTATGGAAAATTTCGGTTCCCATCCGCAGCGCTTCCGAAAAGCTTGGTGCGTTGGCGGGCATAACCATGAACTCCTGGAAGTCAATGGAGTTATCGGCATGCGAACCACCGTTCAGGATGTTCATCATGGGCACAGGTAAGGTATTGGCATTAACGCCACCGATGTAACGGTAAAGTGGCAAACCTGCTTCCTGTGCAGCCGCTTTCGATGCAGCCAGTGATACGCCCAGAATAGCGTTTGCGCCTAAACGGCCTTTGTTTGGCGTGCCATCCAGTTCAAGCATAATTTTATCAATCATGCTCTGCTCAAAAACGGAGATACCGACCAATTCCGGAAAAATAAGTTCATTGACGTTAGATACGGCTTTCAGAACGCCTTTGCCAACGTAAACCTTTTTGTCATCATCGCGAAGTTCAACGGCTTCGTGGGTGCCTGTCGATGCCCCCGATGGAACGGCAGCACGGCCCAGAAAACCATTTTCGGTGCGGACGTCCACTTCAACAGTCGGGTTACCGCGTGAATCCAGAATCTGTCGGGCATGAATGCTTTGAATGGTACTCATTGCAGAGAATTAAGAAGGGGTTAATAACGAACACGTCTTGGCGTATCGGTATATGGAATTTGACTCCCAAGCCATTAGCCGATTAGCTTACTAGCTGCAAAGTAACGAAATACAGGGCAAAACTTCAGAAAAGGAATGGGATTGGTTCGTTACTTCATGAATAATTAATGGTCTATAGGGTCCCGAAACAGAAGTTATCAGAAAATGTTGTCTATTTGTGTGCTCATAATTCACCACTAAACCAGCCATACCTATGCGAGGGCTCTTATATTTTCTGTTATTTTTATTAGTTGTTTTTGGCGTACTCTACGCGCTTACCGGCTGGAGCTATAGCGATGGCGAGCGTGCCGGAACGGTTTCTAAATTCAGTCGGCGGGGTTTTATCTTCAAAACCTACGAAGGTGTTCTGAATGTTGGAGGCTTTTCGGGTGAAACAGGGTCGCTAACGCCCCAATATTTCGATTTTTCGGTAAAGGATGATGCAGTAGCTGCCCAGGTTACAGAGGCCGTTAAAACCGGCCAACGGGTGACATTGCATTACGAAGAAAAGATCCTGAAGTTTCCCTGGAACGGCGAAACCAAGTATTATATCACGGCTGTAGAAATCGTTGGCCCAGCCGCTCGCCCCTATGGCGATGGGTCTGCTTATCCAGGTTATCAGCCTGGGCAAGCCCAACCCGCTCAGCCCCAGGCACAACAGCCTAGCCCGGCTCAACAACCCGCTACAGCCGACTCAACTCTATAGTTGAACCAATCCCTTAAAAGCCCATCCATCTGCCTGAAAATAAGGCAATTGGCGGGCTTTTTCAGCGTTAAATTTTCTACCTAAATCCGCAGCTAAAAAGCCCCAACTATTTTCAAAAACCGTTTGGTAATCCGGCGATTTTTGGGTAATTTTATCTGTTTAAACAACCATCCTAACATGGCAAAATCAGATACGGCGCAAGCCACAGCATCTGCTAATGACAGTAAATTAAAAGCACTTCAAACCACAATCGAGAAACTTGATAAAGCGTTTGGCAAAGGCACGGTTATGCGCCTGAGCGATACGAAAGTTATCGATGTTCCGGTTATTTCAACTGGCTCGCTGGGGTTGGATTTAGCCCTTGGTATTGGCGGCATGCCACGTGGTCGTGTCGTTGAAATCTACGGGCCAGAATCGTCAGGTAAAACCACCTTAACGATGCACTGCATCGCCGAAGCTCAGAAAGCAGGTGGTCTGGCGGCCTTTATCGACGCTGAACACGCGTTTGACCGCGTTTACGCTGAAAAGCTGGGCATCGATACAAAAAATCTTCTTATTTCACAGCCAGACAATGGCGAACAGGCGCTTGAAATCGCTGAGCATCTCATCAGTTCGGGTGCTATTGACATTATCGTTATTGACTCGGTTGCCGCACTGGTGCCAAAAGCTGAGATCGAAGGCGAAATGGGCGAAAGCAAAATGGGCTTACAAGCTCGTCTGATGTCGCAGGCCTTACGGAAACTCACCGGTACCATTAACAAAACGGGTTGCTGCTGTATTTTCATCAACCAGCTTCGTGAAAAGATCGGTGTGATGTTTGGTAACCCCGAAACCACAACGGGCGGTAATGCGCTGAAATTCTACGCATCGGTTCGTCTTGACATCCGCCGGATTGGTCAGATCAAAGAAGGTGCCGATAACATTGTGGGTAACCGCACAAAAGTGAAAGTCGTTAAGAACAAACTGGCAGCCCCTTTCAAAGTTGTTGAGTTCGACATTATGTACGGTCAAGGCATTTCGAAAGTTGGGGAAATCCTGGACTTATCCGTTGAAATGGAGATTGTTAAGAAATCAGGTTCCTGGTTCTCGTATGGCACCAGCCGTTTGGCACAGGGTCGCGATGCGGTGAAAGAACTATTACTGGACAATCCAGAACTGATGGCCGAAATTGAAGGCAAGATCCGGGCTAAAATCGCAGAAGACGATGACGTTTTACTTGATCCCGTTCTGGCAGCTACCGCGGCCGACGATGAAGGTGAAATCGATGATTAATTTCTTTGTAGTACCGACCGTCCCGGTCGGGTGTGGAAATCGACAGTGATTTGTCTGTTCTCACACCTGACCGGGACGGTCGGTTTTACTAGAATTCGTCGTAGATCGGCTTCACATAATTCCATTTCCAAGTCTTCCAATCTTCACATAAACCAGCTTTTACTGGATTCATTAGTACATACCTCACAATACGGCGAAGCTCATCGGTATCTCGAACCAAACGGTCATACGTTTCTTCTTCCCAAAATTCACCATTTAAATTGAGCAATACATTTGCCTTGTGTGCTGTATAGCTTTTGATCGAATGCATTAATCGCTTTAGTGAATTCACTTTTCCTGCTTCAATCTCCTCTCCCGTTAACGTAAAAACGGCATGCACATGATTAGACATAATCGTGTAGGCAATTAAGTTAATACGTTGACCATCCCAGAAATGCAAGGACTCAGCGACTAACTGAGCCACTTCTTGATTCGACAAATAGGCTGGACAATAAGCACATAAATCCAGTAAACCATCAAAACGGCCAAAGTAACGACGGCTTAATTCATCGGAAACTTTGATTGAATAACTGTCTGACTTGGTTAAACGGAGCTTCTCCGCCGTATACTCTTCACGAAGTTGTTGCTTAACAGTAGCGGGTAAAGAGCTATGGAGCCGATAGGTAACGAAGAACGTACTTGATAGTGGCTGAATATGAGGGAGTTTACGGCGATATATCTCTGGTTCCATATCTGTAGTGCCGACCGAGACGGTCGGGTGTAACATAGGACAGTGAGACATAGTTATAGTCACCTGCTCGTAAAACGACCGTCCCGATCGAGTGTGAGAATAGACGGATGAATTGCCTAGCTTCACACCCGACCGGGACGGTCGGTACTACAAAAATTTATCGTTTTTCAAGCGGTACGAACTCCCGGAGGGTTTCGCCAGTGTAAATTTGGCGGGGACGACCGATTGGTTCTTTTGTTTCACGCATTTCTTTCCATTGTGCAATCCAGCCCGGCAAACGACCGATAGCGAACATTACCGTAAACATGTTGGTTGGGATGCCCAATGCGCGATAAATAATACCTGAATAGAAATCGACGTTCGGGTATAGTTTGCGCGATACAAAATAATCGTCATGAAGCGCTGCTTCTTCCAGGCCTTTAGCGATTTCAAGTACTGGATCATTAACACCCAGCTTACTCAACACATCGTCGGCAGCCTTTTTGATAATCCGAGCTCGGGGATCAAAGTTCTTATACACACGGTGACCAAAGCCAAATAACCGGAAGCCAGTTGTTTTAGCATTCTTGGCCATTTCTACGTATTTCGACACATCACCCCCGTCGGCTTTGATGTCTTCGAGCATCTCAATGACTTCCTGGTTAGCGCCACCGTGGAGCGGTCCCCACAACGCACTGATGCCTGCTGAAATAGACGAGTAAATGTTGGCCTGCGACGAACCAACCAGTCGTACGGTTGAGGTCGAGCAGTTTTGCTCGTGGTCAGCATGCAGAATAAGCAGAACGTTCAGGGCCTCGGCTACTACCGGATCAACTTTATATTCTTCGACTGGCAACGAGAACATCATGTTCAGGAAGTTCGGGATGTAGTCAAGATTATTTTTAGGGTAGTTCATTGGATGACCCAATGCCCGCTTGTACGACCAGGTAGCAATAGTGGGTAGCTTAGCCAGCAGACGGATAATGTGTAAGTCCGTTTTATCTTCCTCTTTCCCAGACTCTAAATCTGGGTAAAACGCACTCATTGCGCTCACCAACGACGACAAAACGCCCATCGGGTGTGCTTTGACTGGAAAACCATCGAAGATTTTCCGCATATCTTCGTTAACCAGGGTATGCCGACGAATAGCCGTTTCAAACTGCGTAAACTGTTCCTGGGTTGGCAATTCACCATATATAAGCAGGTAAGCTACTTCCAGAAAGGAAGCCTTTGCAGCCAGGTCTTCAATGGAATAACCCCGATATTGCAAAATACCCTCTTCACCATCTAAAAACGTAATGGCACTTTTTGTAGCACCAGTGTTTTTATAACCCCGGTCTAACGTAACGTAGCCGGTCTGATCACGTAGATTTGAGATGTCGAAGGCTTTTTCATGCTCGGTCCCCTCTAGTGTTGGGAATGAATAGGATTTACCATCGACAGTTAATTCAGCGGTGTTTGCCATACAAAAACGGGGTAGAGTTAATCAGAAGTAACGAATTAGCGGCTTGTTGAGTACCAGGATGAAGTGGCATTAAGTGCGTTGTTCAACGTAGTCCAAACGCCGTAACCAAACTGTCCGGGCGAAATTAGCCCAAAAATCTAAACGACAGATGAAATTGTTGTAAAAAAGCCATGTTACGTTTGTATTAAGCTGTAACATGGCCTCTCAGGGTACAATTTCTCCTTATCGTTTGTAAAAAACGCCCCCTTTCAGCACCGCCCGAACCCGATATAAATCAGCGATTGTTTTTGAGGGATCACCTTCTACTGCCACCAAATCAGCCAGTAAGCCGGGTCGAACGCGTCCCCGGTCGGCCAGGTGAAAAACGTCGGCGTTTACCGACGTAGCCGAACGCAACACATCAATAGGTTTCATGCCATAATCTACCATCATAATCAGCTCACGCGCATTATCGCCGTGACTGAACACGCCTACATCGCCACCAGCGCAGATTGTTACGCCGGCATCCAGTGCCTGTTTAAACGTCACACGCTTTTGTTTGATTCGTTCCGGTTCGGGGTCCTGCCCTTTTTTCCAGCCTCGATATTGGCTCACGGCATCACCCGCAGCCAGTGTTGGACAGAGAGCCGTGCCGTGTTGCTTCATAAGCGCGAAGATTTCGGGAGTTCCGGCATCGCCATGTTCGATCGTTTCACACCCCCCCAAAATAGCCCGGCGCATTCCCTCGGCGGTACCCGCATGCGCAACGACTGCCCGGCCACTACTTTTAGCAACTTCAACAATGAGTTTAATTTCGTCAATGGTGTAGGTTGGGCGCGCTTCGGCCATTAAGCCCCAGCGGTAATCGGCGTAGATTTTTATAGCATCGGCACCTTTACCGATCTGCCGACGAACGGCCAGAATGAGCGCATCATGACCATCGGCCTCTTCAGCGCCCTGTGGTACATCAATGTCTGGACTAAATCCTTTAGGGGCATAACTCCCAGTGGCAATGAGCGCCTTCGTGACAACAATCATGCGAGGGCCTGGAATAATGCCTTTATTGATCGCCTGCTTTAAGCCTACATCATCATAATCTGCCCCTTCGGTACCAAGATCACGTACGGTTGTAAAGCCTGCTAACAGCGTTTTCTGCGCATGAACGGTTGCCCTTGCTACCCGTAGCGAGCGAGCTTCTTTCAACACCTGATCATCCCAGGGCGTTTCATTATAGGGATGTAATAATAGATGCGAGTGCCCTTCAATCAGACCGGGAGTTAGCGTTGTTCCTTTCAGGTCAATGACTTCAGCGCCAGTTGCCGATACAGAAGATGCAGGACCAGCTGTTTCAATTTTGTCCTCTTTTACACGTACCACCCAGCCCTCATGCATGGTTTCGCCATCGAAGACGCGGTCGGGTTTAAGAAGATAGGTCGATTGCGCAAAAAGTGATACGGGGAGACAGATTAAGAAGAGATATAGTTTGTTCATGAGGAAGTGAGTGAGCAATCTCAAAAATACGCAAAAAGAGCCTCAATTGGCTCTTTTTGTGTTGTCAGATGCTTACATCTGACAACACACTACGGTTGGATATCCAATCAATAACTGATAGGTCAGCTACGCTTGTTTGAAATCACATCCCACACACCTTTCCCAAAAACCAACACCACTAACGCCGGGAGCAAAATAGCCCCTGCCCGGAAACCAGCGCCCGTAAGCTTATAAATGCCTGTATTGTACTGAGAAAAACTCTGAAATAAGTAATAAACAGACCCCGCCAGTAGTGCAATAGTAATACCGATCGCTACTGGCTGACTCAACCGACCAACTAACCAGGTTATCAAGATAGACACACTAATTACTATTGAAACGGTTCCTAGAGCTTTAGGGAACGTTTCAATAGCGCTGTAATCAAAAAAGAACACCCCAGCCTGACCAATCAGATTGGGGTGTGCCAATAGCCAGCCGTCCAGAACGACGAGCACAAAGAGCAAAATGTAGAAGAATGGGTTACGCATAAAACTGATTTTTTCAGGTTGTTTCAAAACCAACGATGATAAAAGCGTTTACGTGTTTTGCCCTGCCAACTCCATCTTCAGAAACTTGCCGGTATAGCTTCCTTTCACCTCGGCCACCTTTTCGGGTGAGCCTTCGGCGATGATGTAGCCGCCTTTGTTACCACCTTCCGGACCCAAGTCGATGAGGTGGTCGGAGACTTTGATCACGTCTAAGTTGTGCTCGATAATCAAGACCGTATTTCCTTTATCGGCGAGTTTATTTAATACGTCGAGCAAGTGGGCAATGTCCTGAAAATGCAGCCCCGTGGTTGGTTCGTCGAGGATATAGAGCGTTTTACCGGTGTCTTTTTTGGATAGTTCTTCCGCAAGTTTTACCCGTTGTGCCTCGCCACCCGATAGCGTTGTGGCATGCTGACCGAGGGTGATGTAACCTAACCCTACATCGTTCAGTGTAGTAACTTTCCGCAGAATTTTAGGCTGGCTGGCAAAGAAATCCAGTCCTTGCTCAACGGTCATGTCGAGCACATCCGCAATGGATTTTCCTTTGAAACGAACCTCCAGCGTTTCGCGATTGAAGCGTTTGCCTTTGCAGGTTTCGCACATCACGTGAACATCGGGAAGAAATTCCATTTCGATCTTCTTCATGCCCGCGCCCTCGCAATCTTCGCACCGACCACCTTTCACGTTGAACGAGAACCGACCAGGTTTGTAACCGCGAATTTTAGCTTCGGGCAGTTCGGCAAACAGGGTTCTGATTTCCGAGAACATACCCGTGTAGGTAGCCGGATTCGAGCGGGGTGTACGCCCAATTGGCGACTGATCGACCTCAATCACTTTGTCCAGGTACTCCAGCCCTTCCACCGTTTTGAATGGTAGCGGCTCTCGTTTCGATTTATAAAAATGGCGATTCAGGACTGGAAACAGCGTTTCGTGAATCAGCGATGATTTACCGCTTCCCGACACGCCCGTAATGGTCACCATCCGACCAAGCGGCAATTTCAGCGTTACGTTTTTCAGGTTATGGCCCGTCGCATTCTTGATGATTAGAAATTTACCGTTGCCTTTTCGTCGTTCGGCTGGCACCTCAATAGCGCGTCGGCCGCTTAGGTAATCGGCGGTGGTACTGCTACCAGCCACCCCGGCATATTGGTTTTTCAGAAATTCCTCGGGTGTTCCCTGATTCACCACCTGTCCACCATGCCGGCCAGCGCCGGGACCGATGTCGAGAATAAAGTCTGATTCGAGCATCATGTCTTTATCATGCTCCACAACCAGAACCGTATTCCCCAAATCGCGCAGATTTTTTAGCGAGTCAATCAGTTTCACGTTATCGCGCTGGTGCAGACCGATACTCGGCTCATCCATGATGTAGAGCACACCCACCAATTGTGTTCCGATTTGCGTGGCCAGTCGGATACGCTGCGCTTCACCACCCGATAAGGTCCGGAGCGGACGATCGAGCGTTAGGTAATCAAGACCAATGTCGAGCAGGAAGCCGATACGCTTGCGAATTTCCTTCAGAATTTCTTTCGCAATGACTTTCTGTCGATCAGTCAGACGACTTTCTACGCCCGTAAACCATTCCGTTAACTCCGAAATGTCCATGCGAGCCAGTTCAGAAATATTCTTCTGGTCGATTTTGAAATAGAGCGATTCTTTTTTCAGTCGTGCACCCTGGCATTCCGGGCAGGATTTAATGACCATAAAATCCTTGAGCCACTCCTGAATTTTATCCGTGCTGTTTTCCTGCTGCCGTTTCAGGAAGTTAACAATCCCCTCGAATTTAAAGCTGTAATAATCCTCCCCAACGTATTTTTTCGACGGCACGGTTGCTTCTTCCTCTGTACCATACATCAGCGCATGGAGCAGATCTTCGGGAAACTTGACAACGGGTGTGGTCAGGTTAAGCTTGTATTTCTTCAGGATCGCTTCGATCTCCTTGAAAATCCATAATTCGCGGTATTCGCCCAGGGGAGCAATAGCACCCCGGCTAATACTCAGCGACTTATCCGGGATAACAGATTCTTCCGTGATTTCTTCTACCACCCCTAGACCATTACAAACCGGGCAGGCTCCATAAGGTGAGTTGAACGAAAACGAGTTGGGCGATGGCTCATCGTAGCTGATTCCCGATTCGGGGTCCATCAGATTCTGCGAGAAATAGATCAACTGCCCTTTCCCATCCAGCATCTGCATGGCACCTTTGCCCTGTTTAAGTGCTGTCTGGATCGACTGACTCAATCGATAACGATCGTCCGCTTTCGGGACAAGCCGGTCAATAACGATCTCGATGTCGTGAATTTTGTAGCGATCCAGTTGCATCTTCGGTGCAATATCTTGGACCACGCCATCCACCCGTACTTTGGTGTAGCCAGTTTTAGCTATCTGTACGAACAGTTCGCGATAATGGCCCTTCCGGCTTTTAATAATGGGCGACAGCAGGGTTATTTTCTGTCCGGCATATTGCTCCAGAATGGTGTCAATAATCTGGTCCTGAGATTGACGTTCCATTTTCCGCCCCGTAATGTACGAGAACGCTTCGCCCGCACGAGCGTAGAGCAATCGAAGAAAGTCGTAGATCTCGGTAGTGGTCCCCACCGTTGAGCGGGGGTTTTTGGAGGTTGTCTTTTGCTCAATGGAAATTACCGGACTCAGGCCGTTGATTTTGTCCACATCGGGCCGTTCCATGTCGCCAATAAACGAGCGGGCGTAGGCCGAAAAACTCTCCATGTAGCGCCGTTGTCCCTCCGCATAAATTGTATCGAAGGCCAGCGACGATTTACCGCTTCCGCTAATACCTGTTACAACAACCAGCTTATTGCGAGGGATTGTAACGTCAATATTTTTGAGATTATGTTCACGGGCACCGAGGACCTCAATCTGGTCGTAGCCCGTCAGGTCAATATCAGTTAATTGTGGCTTTTCTTCAGTCGTCACGTTGGATTGGCTTATTCTAAGGAACAACGTAAAACGGGTGGGGGTAGTTTCCGGGAAGACGGCTGGTTTTTGCAACTTGCAAAACTGTTATCTTTACGTAAAAACAGGTTCGCTATGCTAACGGCAGTTAAAGGCACTTTCGGCCACGGTCAAATCATATTACATGAAATACCATCCATTCCAGAAGGAACAGAGGTGATTGTGACGTTTTTAGAGAACGAGACAAAAGAAAAGCCTCAAAAAACTGGTATACACGATAAACAGGGTATTCGCTTCGGCTCGCTAACCGGCAAAGTAAGCGTTCCGGCGGATTTTAATGAGCCACTCGATGACCTTAGCGAATACATGTAGGCATAATGAATGTACTTATTGACACCCAAGTATTGATCTGGATTCAAGAGGATAATCCGTCTATCTCTACGTTGGCCCATGCAGTTCTCACTAATTCGGCAAATCAGATTTACGTATCCCAATTAAGCTTCATTGAGGTAGCCATTAAACTAAAAATCGGTAAGCTGCCTACCTTTCGGATATCTGTAGATGAACTTATTGTTCAAACCAAGCAGGACGGATTCTATATTATTCAGCTGGATAACAGGCATATCGCAACCTACGACCAAATACCACTGTTTGCCGATCACCGCGATCCTTTTGATAGGCTCATTCTAGCCACAGCTTTAGCTGAAAAAATGCCAATTATTTCCGCCGATGAGAAATTTGGACGGTATAAAGATATTGTCGAGGTGATTTGGTAGACCGTATTTTTAACTCCTGTACGTTTTACAATTCCAGCATACTCAGTCAGGACAGAGTGGCTCTAAGACAATAGCGTAGCAACGTTGTTATAGGTACATAAACTCAATGTTTCTCAACCTATGACCGATGTTCACACGCCTGCTCAGCCGGAACGCCGGACCGTGCAGCTATAACATGAGCCGCGTGCGAAGCAAAGACACTAAACCAGAGCTAATCGTCCGTAAGTTTCTTCACGCACAAGGATTTCGGTATCGTCTCCACGATAAAAAGCTCCGCGGCAAACCCGACTTGGTGTTGCCCAAATACAAAACCGTTATTTTCTTGCATGGCTGTTTTTTCCATGGCCATGAAGGTTGTCGCTTTTTCATAGTTCCTAAAACCCGAACGGATTGGTGGCTTGACAAAATCAATGGGAATAAACGCAGAGATGTTCGCATTAAAACAAACTTTTATATACCATTTAGTATAAATAATAAATATATTTGATTGTGATTATATCTTTCTCTATCTCCTCTTTAAATGCATGTTTCTTTCGATTCTATAAAAATAGGCCAAGAATACTCCCGTAAATTTTTAGCAGAGATTTGGAACTATGCAGCCTACCAAGGCCTTGCTCGCGGTGTAGTAACGCCAAAAGGAGATTCAAAAATTATTCTATTTGTTACTGCTGAGAAGCAGGGTTCTCTAGAGCAGTATGCAGACAAATTAGTAGATGAATATTTACATTGGGAAGGGCCAAACGACCATTTTGCAGAAAACCGGATAGTGTATGCTCGATCAAATGGAGAAGAAATTCATTTATTTTTCAGAGCAATTCATCATACTAATTTCATATACTTTGGAAAAATTGAGGTTGTTAGCATAGAGTTAGAATCCCAATATCCAAGCAAATTTGTATTTCATTTAAATGAGTACTACGCTGACACAACTTATAAAACAGTATCTGATCATTGGACACGGAAACAGCTACTTGCTGTTTTCAATTTATACCTAAAGTTACCACCTGGCAAGCTCAATCCCAGTAACAAAGAGGTAATAAATTTTGCCAGTTTAATTGGAAAAAGCGCCAGTTCAGCCGCGATGCGATTAAACAATTTTGCTTTTGTTGATCCTTACAATAAGCAACATGGCACAATTGGCTTACAAGAAGGTTCAATGCAAATACAGTCAATATGGAATGAATTTATAGCTAATCAGGAAGATTTAATCTATGAAAGTGAAAGCATAATCGCTGATTATCAACACAAGACACTAGAAGAAACAAATTCTGATTTTGATTTTCAAGTTTCTGATTTAAAAGGTGAATATAAAATCAGATCTATCAAAACTAGAGTTAATCAGAACGTTTTCCGAAAAATGGTTTTAAAAACATATGCGAACCGATGTGCCATTTCGGGGCTAAACCAACCTGAGTTGTTAATAGCTGGCCATATTGTGCCTTGGTCTATCAATAAAGAAGAAAGATTAAACCCCGAAAATGGCATCTGTCTATCATATCTATATGACCGTGCTTACGAAACTGGATTAATTTGCATTGATACAGATTATAAAGTATTAATTTCGAAACAATTAAAGGAAGAGATTTCGAAAGATTTTTTTCAGCGATTCTTTGGTCATTTTGAGCATCAGTCGATTCTAGTTCCTAAAACGTATCAACCAAAGAAGGAATTTCTAGAATATAGGCTAAACCGCTTTGATAAATGAAATACGGCACCTTAACAAACCTTATTTATGCTGAAGGCAAAACCGTTGAGCCAAAAATTGGCGACGGAGCTACATTACTTCAATGGTCAGACCGCCACGCTTATACAGTTATTGAAGTTAAGAAAAATTATATTCTCGTAACTCGTGATATTGCAGAACGTGTTGATCAAAATTTTGAAAAGGGGCCACAAGAATATAAATACCAACTTGATCCTGATGCTGCACCAGTCCGTGCTAATCTGCGCAAAGACGGAAAATACTACATTGGCGATCAAGTCTTAAAAATAGGCTACCGTCACGAACACTACGATTATTCTTTTTAGCCCCATAGCGTCGCTATGCAGTTCGCAGCATTAAGCTAACTCCCCAACACTATACTATTCCAAGAACTTCAAATAAGGCCAACGGCTTAATCCTCTGACTATCTTACCCTTATAAAATTACATCATTTATCTCATACCAGTTATCTACCCAAACAAACTTGCAGAAGCGGGCAGAAAGCTTAATTTTGTTAATCCGATTTCAATGTATAAGTAGCCGATCCGTTCAATTCGATCGACTGACTTTTACGCATAAAACCGCACGCCGATACTATGGTACAGAATGATGTAATTGAACCGATCTTAGAAGAAGACAAAGGTCGCTTTGTGCTGTTCCCCATCAAGCACTGGGACATTTGGGAATATTATAAAACCCACGAAGCGTCGTTCTGGACCGCCGAAGAGATTGATCTCGGGCAGGATATGAAGGACTGGAACAGCCTCAACGATGGCGAACGGCACTTCATCTCGCACGTACTGGCGTTCTTTGCCGCGTCGGATGGGATTGTCAATGAGAACCTGGCTGTCAATTTTCTGTCGGAGGTGCAGTATGCCGAAGCCAAATGTTTCTATGGCTTTCAGGTGATGATGGAGAACATCCACTCCGAAACCTATTCGCTACTGATCGATACCTATATTAAAGATCCTAACGAAAAGGATCGGTTGCTGAATGCAATCGACACCATTCCCTGCGTCCAGAAAAAAGCCGATTGGGCGTTGCGCTGGATCGACAATGGCTCGTTTGCCGAACGGCTTATTGCCTTTGCCGTTGTCGAGGGTATTTTCTTTTCGGGTTCGTTCTGCTCTATCTACTGGCTCAAAAAGCGCGGCATGATGCCGGGGCTTACGTTCTCGAATGAACTGATCTCACGCGATGAAGGCCTGCACCGCGACTTTGCCTGCATGCTCTACACCGATCACATTGTTAATAAGCTACCAGAGTCGGAGATTTATGACATCATCCGCAATGCCGTCGACATTGAGCAGGAATTTGTAGCCGATGCGCTACCGGTATCGCTCATTGGCATGAACGCCGAGCTGATGAAGCAGTACATTGCCTTTGTGGCCGATCACCTGCTGGTGACGCTTGGCTTGAAGAAAATCTATAACGTAACGAACCCATTCGATTTCATGGACATGATTTCGTTACAAGGCAAGACCAATTTCTTCGAGAAACGGGTGGGCGAATACCAGCGTGGCGAAGTAATGTCCAAGTTTAAAGCGATGAAAGCATCCGCCTTACAGCCACAGGATGCTGAGAATCCAACGCCTGTTGTGGTAGCCGAAGAGCCCAAAGGCATTACGTTTGATGCTGATTTTTAAATGAGTCAAGTACATTGGAATGGCCGACGCTGGGTATTATTACTACTCACCGTCGGCCTTTTAGTCGTATCAGTAGGACTGTTCAATTTCTACCGACAGGTTGAGCAGATTAAACGAACCGGGCAGGCAATCCAGGTTCAGGTAATTGGCAAAGAGCGCGGTGGAGGCAAAAACCCGAATAAGGTGATTGCTTTAGTTGGCAAACAACCAGTCCGTATAAGCACGCGTAGTAAATCGTTTTTCAGGAGTAGTGCAGTTGGCCAGGTGGTAACTGTACTAAAGCGCCCCGATAGTGATCTATATGTGCCTCCAGGTGAGCCAATAACGTTCAGTCTTGTTATGATGGTAGTCATATGGGGCGTAGTGATTATGTTGCTGTACCAGATTTTTACGAAAAAACTCTAACAGAGTAGCCAGATTCAGGCCTGTTGGTCAGAAACTACCTTCTTTTTAGGTATAACTACTCCGTTTATTAGAAAAGTCCCGGTTCTGAGCCGGGACTTTTCTAATTTTAGACAATATCTCCTCCTTTATACCACTACTCTTACTTTCCGAATGAATCGACTAGACGTTATCCAGGCCCTGATGCGCCAGAAAGGTCTCAAGAATTACCTCGAAATTGGGGTTGAGAACGGTCATATTTTCTTTCGCATCAAGAGCTCCTTTAAAGTTGCTGTCGACCCGAAGTTTATTTTCGATGCCAGTCGCCGATTCGGGAAGGCCATCCTTAACCCGTATAATCTGACCAATAAGTATTTCGAGAAAACGAGTGATGATTTCTTTGCGCAGGATGCCCAACAGGTTTTCGCGGGCATAAAGCTTCAGCTAGCGCTGGTTGATGGCATGCACGAGTATCTGTTTGCCCTTCGCGATGTAGAAAATACACTTACTTACATGGGCGATGATGGTGTGATTATTATGCACGACTGCAATCCGCAAACGGCTGGCGCGGCCGGGCGATTTGAGGATTGGGAAGTGGGCGAGTGGAATGGTGACGTCTGGAAAACGATTATTCACCTTCGTAGTCAGCGTCCCGACCTGAACATATTTGTGCTCGACTGCGACCAGGGCCTTGGGATTGTGACCCGAAGAAAGCCAGAATCAAAGCTAGATTTTACGCCTGCTCAAATACAGTCCTTAACCTACGACGATTTGGTCAAGGACCGTAAAAAGTTGCTTAACCTAAAACCAGCTGACTATTTCTACGAGTATTTTGGCTTGAAAGCACAGTAAGTTAATAAACACAGAGCCACAGAGGACACAAAATTTTTGACGTTAAGTTTACCTTCTTTGTGTCCTCTGTGGCTCTGTGTTCATTAAATCTGTCTGATTATTTCTTACTGTTTGGAATAGCGTAAAAATTGAAGTTCTTCCAACGATTCATATCATGCGGACTGAGTTGGATGATCTCGGTGTTCTCATCAAAATCACCGAAATAATAGAGCGTGTACTCATGGTCGGCCACGATCTGGTACAGTTCGAAACGCTCATCTAGTGTCGCTTCACTAAAACACTCAGCAATTAAGGTTGGCTTATATTGATCGATAAGCGATGAGATCGACCGCAGCACGTCTTTATCATGGCCTTCAACGTCTACTTTGATAAGCGACAGTTTAGGCAGATACGCTTTATAGTTCTCATTTAGGTATTTACTCAGATTAATACCCTTCACCTTTTCAGGAAGCTTGAACTTACCGTGTGTATCGGCTTCACTTACGCTGGCCGATACCCCCCATTACCGAACGACGCTTCGGATGAGGAATAGAAAAATTCGCCTTCTTCCTCCGTAATGGCATAGCGCAACGGCACAATATGAGCGCTTCCTTTATTCAATCCAGCATTGGCTTCCAGGATCTCATACGTCATGGGATTGGGCTCAAAACCAAGCGTTAAGCCTTCTTTTCCAACAGCAATAGCCATTGGTACGGTCGTATCGCCAATGTTAGCCCCTACATCAATACTAAAACTCCCCGGTGTAGCAAACCGACGAAAAAAATTGATTTCAGATTGCGTAATTGTTTTGGGGGGAATCAGTGGATTTTTCCAGTTGGCAAACTGAACAGTACCTTCCTTTGCCAATTGAAATGAGTCTACCTCATACGGATATTTAGCTGTAACCCGTCGTGCCTTTTTTCGGGCAAATGATTCTTTTAGATACTTGAACATGCTATGATGTGTTTTCGGCCACAAAGTTAGCCTGTAACTTCCAAAGCGGCTCAATCTAGTACGAAACCTATTTGTAGTTAACCAATTTTAAGAAGCTCTGTTATCCGAGCGGATGGTTTGTCGATACCGCAGGCTTTCGCGCATAGGGCTACCACGTCCAATAAACCAGGCTAGTTGACCATAAATCGGGTCCCGGCGAAATTTCCGGCCATTCTTGATAAAATAATAGGCCCGGAATAAAGCGCGCGCTGGCCAGGAATGGTATTTTCGAAAGTAATGAAAGAGTGAAATGTAATACTCTTTATCAACGTCGTAGTTGCGGGCGGTACTCTGGCCCGTAAAGTGAACGTACTCAGCCTCAGGCACCAAATACGCACTAAAACCCGCTAACTGTAGCCGTTTGGCTAAATCTTCTTCTTCAACGTACAGGAAATGAGCAACATCAAAACCGCCAATCTGATTAAAGGCAGATGCCCGTAAAAACAGGGTACTACCCATTACAAACGGCACACGCACTGGTTCTGTATACACCTGCCGGGTAGATGGGTAAATGGAGGGATTGAGTGCTCGCACAAAGCTATGGCCAAGGAGTTTGCTGCCAAGCGTAGGGAGATATCCAAACGTTATTTGCCAGGAACCATCACCAGCAAACATTTGTGCCCCGCATAGACCCGCGTCAGGAGTTATCTCCATAAATGCGGTAAGTTGGCTGCATACGTCTGTACGTACTACGCAATCGTTGTTCAGGAAATAATAGTAATCAGCCTGGGGATCGGCGAATTGTACACCCAGCATATTCCCCCCCGAAAAGCCAAGGTTAATCCGGCTACGAATGAGTTGAACCCTGGGTTGATCTGCAATTGGTTTCAGTGCTTCGTAATCCGCATTTTTTGAGTCATTATCAACAATAATTACCTCATAATCAACCCCTTTTGTCTTCTCAATTAGTGAATTAACACAGTTGTAGGTAAACTGGTGAGAGTTGTAGTTGATAAGAATAATGGAAACTTTTCGCGGATTCATGCGCACAAAGAACCGAGAATTGTGTGGCGAAAACAACAGTAACACCGTAGGAGGGCCGCCCTCACTCAATCTTTACGAGAACGGCTTTCCAGCCACGCTACTCGTTTCCCAGCACCGTAAAAATTAAATCGGTTTCGTAGCCTTTACTTAGGGCATAGCGAACAAGCTTTTGTTTAATGACCAATGGATTATCATCCCGGAGGCTCTGCCGCTTTTTGGTTAGCAATTCTTTAAGTGTATCCTGATAATCATCAGGAGCGATCTCCTTCATAGCCTGATCGAGGTTATAGCCCGAAATACCACGCTGTTGCAGATGCTGTTTGATCTTACGTCGGCCCCAACCTTTTACCCGAAATTTCCCTCCGGCAAAAGATTTGGCAAATCGCTCTTCGTTCAGGTAGTTTTGCTGGATCAGTTCAGCGATGACCTCCTCGGCATCGTCGCCCAAAACGCCCCAGTCTTTCAGTCGTTCGCGAACTTCCTGTTGCGTGCGTTCCTGATACGCACAAAACATTGCGGCCTTACGAAGCGCATCTTTTAGTAAATCTGTCATGTTACGTGCCGGTATGCAGTAATCTGTTACTTGGCTATCGAAAAGCCTTTTCTACCGATAACCAAGTAATAGACTAACTAATTTACTACTTCCTGGGTTGATGTTGCATTAACTTATTTATTAACGCTTCCACCTCCAAAGCAGGCAGCTTTTCTACTAAATACTGGTGCCCTTTACCGGCATCGTCCCATCCGTTTGAGCCGTCGTCGTTCATTGTTAGTCGACCGGATTTAACGGTGTAATAAGGCGCGTAGCCCAGTACACCAACCAGTACGGCGGTTTGGTCCCAACTCATACGTCCGTTTTTATCTTCTGCCGCTTTAGGCAATGAAATGGTAAACACGTCTTTTATTGGACTATGATGAATAGACGCATTTTGAGTGAGGGGTAAGCCCGAGTGAATTTTCTGGCCAATTTCAAACCCACTCATCAAAATGGGCGTTGGCCAGTCGGCAAAGACGATTTTTGACGACTTTGTATCTCTAAATACATTGTATTCCCGACCACTCGGAAACTTTCCTGCCATACTCACCAGATTCTTTACCTTCAGAGCCACTAATTCTTTGCCCGATAGCTTTGAGTAGGTATCCGGTTTAGAGGCCATCAGATTTGCCAAATTGGTAACGAAGCCAACCGTAATGATTGTTACGCTATGATCAGGCTGCTTAGACAAAATTTGCCGATACAATGCAATGGCATCAGGCACTTCGTCATTTGATTGAATATGATGCGGATATCGGGCTACGATCGTATCAGACCAGTGCTGCGTGTCTTTATCGCTCACAGCCTCCCCTTTCGGTACGCCAATAGGGATATTCGGACGTTTAAAGTACGTATTCAGGACGCTGAGCACCTGCGTTACTTTCGGGTAATTAGTACTGGCAATGGTTGCCAGAATGTTTGCCTGCCCTTCATCGGCAAAGGCGTGGAGCAGGGTGATGGCCCCAACATCGTCGTAATCGGGGCCCATATCGGTGTCGAAAATGACGGGGACGGCGGCTTGCTTTCTAGCCGACTGTCCAGAAACCGGACCGACTGTCAGGGCCAGTAACACACTAATTGAAAATAAGGCAATTCGGATCATAGGAATAAGCGAGATTTACAGCACGATACTGCAAGGAATAATAAGCGATTTTCTAATTGGATTCTTGCCTTGCCTTGCAGTACGAATTACGAATTGTTTTCGTAAGAATCGTAATTCGTACTCTGTAAATCTCGAAAACATGATTTCTCTCCAAAAACTCGCCACTCCACCCGATACTCAACTTCGCAATCTGGGCTGGGACTGGATGCTCGGCCAGGATACCCTACCTTATTTGGCCAACGAGGTGGTAGTCATTCAGCCCGCAGAAGCCGATGCTTATTATGAAGCGGCCAATGAACTATTTGATATGTTTGTGGCAGCTGGTCAGCACATAATTGATAAAAATCGATTTGCCGAAATGGGAATTCCGGCAAATCTGGTTGAACTTATCAAGCTCTCGTGGGAGGATGATCGGCATATTCATCTCTACGGCCGTTTCGATCTGGCTGGCGGAATTGATGGAAAAGGGATTAAACTCATTGAATTCAACGCCGATACCGCTACGTGCTTACCCGAAACAGCCGTTGTGCAATATGCCCACCTTAAAGCCAATGGGTTCGACGAAAACCTACAGTTTAATGCGGTATTTGAAACGCTAACGGGTCAATTTGAGGAACTTCTGGCGATGAACCCTGACCTGCAACCTACGTTGCTATTATCGGCCATGCGAGGCTTTCCGGAAGACGATGCCAACGTAGCCCTCATTGGCGAAGCAGCACGCGAAGCGGGTTTTGATATTGAGTTCGATTTCGTAGAGAACGTCGATTTCTCGGCGGAGGAAGGCATTTTCTGGCAAAATCCCAAAAACGGCCAATTCGAGAAATTAGACTTCTGGTTTAAGTTGGTCCCTTGGGAATCCATTGCCGAAGATGAACCTGAACTGGTTAAACTACTCACTGAAATTGTTAGAAAAAGGCTGGCGGTTGTATTAAATCCGGCCTACACGTTACTCTTCCAATCGAAATACATATTAAAAATACTCTGGGAGCTTTATCCGTATCACCCCCTACTTCTCGAAACCAGCACCCGCCCCCTTCCCGGTAAAGAGTGTGTTGAGAAGGTCTTATTCGGTCGGGAAGGCGCTAACGTTCGGATATTGAACGTAGACGGCAGCGAACAGCAGGCTGTGGAAGGAGATTACGGAGATTATCCAAAAATATACCAACAGTATGTTGAGTTCCCTCAAGATTCAGCCGGTTACACCTATCAGGCGGGTGTTTTTTACGCGGGCGAAGCCTGCGGATTGGGTTTCCGGCGTGGTGGCCTCATTCTGGACAATAGCGCGGGGTTTGTAGGGCACATGATCAAGTGAGTTTGATCCTACCAGTTCATCGTTATATTATTGGGGCCTACCTAATTCGTTACTCTATCCAAACACCCCACCCCACATGTCTTATTTATTACTTTGGCTTCAAGCCTTAATTTACATTGCCGGGGGGGTGAATCATTTCATTAATCCGAAAAGTTACTTAGCCATAATGCCGCCTTATATTCCAGCGCATAGCCTGATGGTAACGCTGAGTGGTATAGCCGAACTAATTTTAGGGATTGGCTTATTGTTTCCAGCTACTCGTTCGCTGTCGGCCTGGGGTATCATGCTGTTACTGATTGCCATATTTCCGGCCAACGTTTATATGGCTACGTCGAACCGCTTCCGTAAATTCCCGGCCTGGCTACGATGGGCTAGATTGCCCCTACAAGGTCTTCTGATTTGGTGGGCTTATCAGTATACATAAACGCGTCATTTTTTACATACTGAACACAAATAGCCGATTCTTTCATCAAACTACGCTGCCCGCCCAAATAGTAAAAAGGTAGGCGTTTTTTTACTATTTGGGCGGGCAGCGTAGTTGTGTTTAAAATCTACGCGTCTGCATAGTTAAGTTTCCACAAAAAAAGTTTACAAGTTACATCGTGGTCCAAGCATTTTTTATAATTATTAATTTTTGCATTTTTTCGATAAATTCAGATTGAAAATTATTGCCCTAAATGATGATAAAAGTTATTGAAGAACTAAAAAATAGCCCTTAGTCAACTCAAAATGCGTTTTTGGCGACTATAACTCGCCCTTCACCCCAACTGGTAGTACAATCGAATTATTTAACTAATTATATTCTTAAATACCCTGATCGACGTTAGTATATACCCATCAATATTAATTGACTGACAGATAATAGTTTACTAAAGTGACTTTCATTGTAGATTATAGTCAAAGGGGGTGACATATATGTGAATTGTAATGAATGCTATTATTATGGAGAAAGATGAGAAAATCAGGCGTAATCGCTCGAAAACCACTCAGCGTATTGTTGAAGCGCTAGAAGATGTAATAGCAGAGCGCGGTTTAGAGGGTGTCGGTGTAAACCGGGTCGCCGAAAAAGCTAATGTCAGTAAAGTATTGATTTATAGGTATTTTGGTGGCATGGAAGGCTTATTAGAATACTATGTAAAGATGGGAAAATTATTCCCTGTTTTTACCCCCGCCGTATTAGATCAAATTCGCCCATTACATGAATCAGACGTTGCCCGTATTTGGTATCGTCAGGTTATTCAAACCTACCGTTATTTCCGTACGTTCAAAGCAGCACGCGAAGTTCTGAAGGCAAGTGTCATTGAGAATGACTCGATTGCCGAAACGACAGCGCGGGCACAGGATGAAGAAATGACACGATTGGTCAGTCAGTTATCATTTGTAAAAGGTGCTGATACGCAAGCCATTTCGGCCGTTGTGCTTGGGGCTATGACGTATTTGACAATTATGGCTCAAAACGACCGTACCATGATTAGTATTGATCTACGAAGCGAGGAAGGTTGGGAACGTATTGAAAATGCGGTAAAAGCCATTTATATCGCCTTAAATAAAATGGCCGTTGGGTCAAAGGATGTTGAACTGGAACTTCAGTCAGCTCATCTACCCGTTGCCCAGTGGTAAAATATAGTAAGTAGTTTCAAAGGCCAGGATAGCATGTTGCTTATCCTGGTCTTTGATTTTATATTGAATCTGCATGGTCTTCAATTGTGGACCAACTCCTTTAATTGTCAGAGATTACCATTTTTTCGGGAGTTTCGTTTTGAGCTGTATAATGCCACTATCTGTACTATCCAGTCCTCCAAATCCATTCAATACAGCCTGTAACATGCCCCCTGCACCTGTTGCAACATAAGGATTCGTTTCACTAGTCGTCTCTGATAAAACTCCGAAAGAAGGCACTTCATTTGGTTTATAGCTCTTCACAAACCAGTCGTAGGCTTTATCTGATTCGCCAAGTCGGGCATGCAATGTTGACAATACCGACCAGCCCATAGCCGGGCCTTCGGGCGAATAGCGAGACTCATAATACGCTAAATCCTTTTTAACGCCCGCTTCATCTTTTACAATCGTAAGTGGATAAACCAGTAGATTTACACCAGCCTGCTTGATCATAACCCCGTCGTAAGTACGATTTTCTTTCGTTACACCATCCGGAAATTTTAGTATCGGACTATTGTCTGCCATAAGCTTCCAGTCGGGGTTAGCCCCTATACCCAGTTCCTGAGCCGCTTGGATGGCATAGTGTAACGACGTTTTGGCCAACCAATGGTTCCAACGTTAACAGCAATCCAAGCAGAAGATATTTTCTGTTCACAACCAAGTCACAGGTTAAATACTTTCTAAAAATAATACTATTTCCAGAAAGACCTAACTCATTACGACCTAGTTTTTATCGCCCATGCCGGTGTGGCCGGCCGACTCGGACAGGGCGTCCTCGACCACGACTACTTCCACCTAGTAAACCGCCTGAGTCGGTTCGTAAGAGGCCAAAACGCAGGTAAATACCATAAAAAGTTTTCGAACTGTCTGTTGTCTCGCTGCTGAAATCGTAGTAGCCCGTTGTCAGGCCGATACCTACTCGTGGTGCAATCTGTGCCATAATGCTATAGGTCAATTCGAGCATCAGGCTACCTTGTTTATCGAAAACCCGGCCGGCTCCTATAGTCATTTCGTTCGCAAAAATGCCATAGTTAGCCACATCCATGGTAACTCTCCCCTCCAGAAAAAGTGATGTATCAGGCCGTAGTGAATTCCGGCCAAAAGCAATCCCTAAGTCAATGACATTAAATGACTTGCCTAGTTCAATACTTTGCGCAATACGGTCTTTGGGGCTGCCTGCGCCGGTATAAATTGAAAATGGAGTTGTGCGAACGTAGATAGGAGCGGCCTTAAAATTAAAGATGGAACGGCTCGAATCTTCTGAGGAACGGCTTATGGAATGATAGGTTTGCTGACCTTTAGTGAGCTGATTTTGAGTCGTATCTGAGCCTGTTGATTGAGCCTGTAAATCTGCACTAGTAATAAGCACTATAATTAATACCAATGGTAGTAAACGAATCTTCATAGCTGATGGATTTAGAGCCGTGATTTCTGACTGCTACTTACAAAAAAAGTCCCTACCTCTGAAAAGCAGGGACTCTATGGTTATTCGTATTACTCATCGACTAGCAACAGTACCTTTACGGGTACGGATTTTTTCAACTACCCATTTACCTACTTTTTCGCCTTCTAACTGGCCATTTACTAAGGCTGCCCGATAGTGAATACCACCATACAGGCGACTGATTGAGGCTTCATCGGCTGCATTCCGAAATGAAGTGAACGATCGAACACCATGCCCATACTTAAACTCCGTCGAATCTGTAAAGGCGATGTTATCACCCATTAGATTGGTAAGCACCGTTGCGGCCGCAGTCGAAATAACGCTGTGCCCGCTGGGGTATTCCGGAAAAGGGGGAGTTTGTAAAAACGGTGTCCACTTCGGATCAATAGATTTGTTTATTACTGTTTCAGGCCGCACTGTTTTAGTCCGGTATTTTTCATCCCAGCAGGAGATAAAGCCATCACTAAGCGCAAAGGATGTAAGCGCATACGCTTCGACAGTTTGCATCATGCTCAGTTTTTTCTGACGGGCAACTGTTTGGGCAATAGCGAGCCAATGACCACCCGGTGTCATTTTTTTGCTGGCATACATAACATGGCCCGCTACGTTCATCACGAACGCGTTGTCGTCCCAGAAATAGGCAATATCTTGTTTTTGTTTATCAAGGTTTTTACCAATTTGGTACACCTCATCGAGTTCTTTTTCATAGGGGCTTCCTTTGGCAAGACTATAGGGTAACGGGCGAGGAGGCATAAATTGGTTGCAGGTATCCATTGCCCAGCAACGCAATTTATTCCATTGCGGCTCGGCAGCATCCATATAGGCCGGAGGTGTTGGTACCCAAGACCCTTCTTCATTGGTTACTGTGTGTTTGAAACCTCGCGTTTGTTTGTAGGTGTCCTTAGCCGCATAATCCAGTACATGTTTGGCAACGGCTTCACCGTAGGCCATCGAACGGTCAAATACCTCATCGGGAACGCCATCTTTCTTGAACTGTTCGTAAAATGGCTTTTCAAATTCATCATAAAAATTGACCGAGAAAGTTAGAGCGCGGGCAACCGTCAGAAAGGCACGTGTGCTAGCCAGGGGGAAACAATACTCTTTTCCCGCTTCGGGCTGCGGCCCCGTCTGAAACCGCTTCAACTTGCCCCCCAACGACTCGTACTGGCTGTTGAACGGCACGAGTGCTTCGTAACCCGCCAGGTTAGCATACGAATAAATTCGACTTGCAACGGGGGGCGAAAAAATATCATGAATAACTACTTCTGTCAGTTTATTCAGAGCTGCATTATAATATTCAGCATTAGCTGTTTTGGCGTTGTATTCGGCCGGTGACGCGGGTTTACGACAGCCAGCAAAACCAACCAGTACTAGCACCAGCAGATAGCCAAAATGAAGCGAAGATTTCATAATAACAAAGACAAGTTAGAAAACACAAAGCCTTAACAGGCTATTGATTACGTACAAAATTAGCGGAAAATAAGGGTCAAAATCACGTGTTCATTCAGTTGCTCATTTCAGAAATAGGGATTTAAATACCTGCAAACCCGCATTATTTCTGGCTACAACAAGTAACAAACCCCGAGCCGTTCGCACTGGTCGAATGTCGCGAATTTCACCGTTGAGCAGGAAGCCACAGTCTATCGGCGACAGAGCGGTGAAGCCTCCTTTCCCATCGTTACGCATCACTAATCCATAACTGGCATCGTAACGACCCTGATAAGTGCTTACGCCGTAGAAATTCCCACCACCCAATACGTCGAGGTCGCCATCCTGGTCAATATCAATGGCTTGCAGTGCAAATAACTTCGACACCTGCGCCATCATGGGTAGTTCATGTACAACGAACTTACCGTTTTGATTCTCCAGATAAATCGACGCGAATTGATCGACGGTAAATTCCTCGGCACCTTTTAGTTCATCGTCGTTCAGCACTTCATTCAAGGGCTTTCCGGCAAATGATACATAGTCCGTGAATCGCTTGTTGATAATACTTGGTATCTGCTTGCCCAGTTCGTCTTTAAAGGCCAGTGGGTACCACTCTTTACCCCCGCCCGGACTGACACGGTTATAGGCAATAATTTGCTCCGGGCTCTGATTCTTGTCCACATCTTTCACCCACATCCGAAGTTGCGAATCAGGCGCTTTACGAAACTTAGTATTCGTACCCAGATTAGCTGCCATCAGGTCAATATCACCATCCCGGTCGAAGTCAGCTGCAATAATGCGTTGGTAAAAGCCTGATAATGGCGTATCGTCTGTTGTAATGGATTTTACCTCGGTAAATTTACCATCATTGTTGGCGAAAACCCGTATTGGCATCCAATCTCCCGCCAAAACCAGATCGAGGTCTTTGTCATTATCGTAGTCGGCCCAGACAGCATCGGTAACCATGCCCGCTTTTCGTAAACCGTCTGCTCGCTTTTCGGTCTGATCTGAGAAATGGCCTTTCCCATCGTTGATGAGCAGATACGAATTTGGTGATTTACCATAACCAAAACCTACAACACGGCCGCCCACAAATAAATCGAGGTCGCCATCTTTATCTACATCGCAGGGCCGAACGCAGCTCTTGTTGTCGAACATGAGCGGTAATGCATTGGCCGAGCGGCTGAAATTACCATGCCCATCGTTCAGGTAAAGACGGTCGAACTGCTCTGTCATCTGGTTGTAGAACTCATTCCCCCCCGATACGACATACAAATCCAGGTCTTTATCACCATCGGCATCGAAGAAAGCCGCGTCGACATCTTCGTAGGTAGAGTCTTTAACAAAGTCCGGCTGACTAGCCCCTTTAAATTTCCCGTCAGGCTGCTGAATCAGTAAGCTTCCAGCTTTCCACTTGGCACCACCAGCGTAGATATCTTCCAGTCCATCACCATTCACATCAGCTACCGCCAGATGTGGGCCTTCTGTAGACACCTGGAAAGGCATTAGGGGTTCGCGGACATAATCGAAATATTCTTTATTTTCCTGATGTTTATAAGGAATCGAATCTGTGTTTGTGACATCAGTAAAGAGTGGTGAAATGCTCGGAGTTGTATAGCGGTAATTGGTGCCATCCAGTTGGGCATCGGCCTGCTTTAGCGTCAATGACTGGTTAGCTTTCACCTTTGTGCGAATTTCCATCCGTTGATTAGGCCAAATCACAATCAGCGAATCAATCACCTCTCGTTTTCCCAACCCAAACAGTAATTCGAGTGCTACCGACGACTCGAAGCCCCGAGTGGGCATCATTTGTTGCACCTGTATACTATCTCCGTGTGATGAACCTCCATATTTAATAATTACTTTTCCGCCTACGCCAAACGTATTTGGAGCATCGCCTTTCAATTTCACCGTCAGGTGTCTGTTATCAGGGAAAATAGTGTTTGCCTCATTCCGATACAGGCCAGCAGGGTCATCGATATTGTTGGTAATCAAATCCAGGTCGCCATCGTTATCAAGATCTGCATAGGCAGCCCCATTGGAGTAATTGAGTGCAGTAAATCCCCAGGCTGCTGACTTATCATCGAAATGCATCGAGGATGTTCCCCGATACATATAGTTATGAACCTTGCCCTCTGGCATCAATTTAATAGCGCGATCATCGAGCGCTTTTGATGTTTCCATGGCGTACCGAAGTGAGTCATCAGCAGCAAATTTCACGTAATCAAGGTTATTTGGCCGGTGAACAATACCATTCGAGATAAACAGATCCTTAATCCCATCGTTATCGTAATCGGCCAGTAAAGGAGACCAGCTCCAGTCCGTTGCCGCTACGCCTGCCATGGCACCAACGTCCATAAACTTCTTGCCCGACAAGTTCAGTTGCAGGCAATTCCGACTGTACTGGTTCATATAGCCATACGCCAGCTTGTACAGGTAGATATCGAGCGGGTCTTCTCCCAAAGAAGATTTTTCAACCGTTTCATCTTCTGGATACATGTCGAGTGTTACCACATCGGCAAAGCCATCGTTGTTTACATCGGCCACGTCGTTGCCCATTGAAAAGCGGCTGGTATGCTGAAATGCCTTCTTTACACTTTCGGTAAACGTGCCGTTGTGATTGTTTACGTAGTAGTAATCGTCTTCGTGAAAATCGTTTGATATATAGAGATCTTCCCAGCCATCATTATTCAGGTCGGCCACCGAAATGCCTAATCCATACCCCATTGCAGCCCCAAAAATGCCCGCCTGTTCGCTAACGTTTATAAACCGCCTGGAGCGTTGAGCAGGGAGCTTGGCGCTTGTAGACACTTTGTTCCCTGCCCCCTGCTCAACACTCATATTTTTATACAAATAATCACCCGATTCATTATGGCGCAGGTTTCGGGCTGTTACACGGTCGTAACTACGCGATGTATGTACAGCATGGTTAAGTAAGTAGCAGTCCAGGTCTCCGTCGTGGTCATAGTCGAAGAAAGCGGCCTGCGTTGAGAAACCGGTGAAATCCAGTCCATAATCAGCTGCTTTTTCAGTAAACGTCCCATCGCCGTTGTTAATATACAACTCATTGGCCCCTTCCAGACCCCGAAAGTTGCCAACCGCACAAACATAAATATCCAGAAAGCCATCCCCATTCACATCGGCCATAGTCGAGCCGGTCTGCCAGTCTGAAAAACCCGCAACACCGGCTTTTTCGGTGATGTCCTCGAACTTAAAATTGCCTTTGTTGAGGTAGAGTTTATTCTTCCCCTGGTTCGACACAAAATACAAATCGGTCAGGCCATCGTTGTTGATATCCCCCGCCGAAACTCCTCCCCCATTATAGAAATAGAGGTAATCCAGAATGTTAACTTTTTCTGTTGGAATGAGGTGGTTAATAAAGCCAATGCCTGTTTGCGTAGAATCGAGGGTTTGAAAGAGTTGTTTCTCGGACTTAAATAAGTTGCAACCTGCCAATGTCAATAAGCCAGCGGTCAGGAAGAAAGCAATACGTTTCATGGGTAACATGAGTGAAGAGTGAAAAGTGAAAAGTGATGAATAGTGGTTTATAGCGAATGTGGATACCAACACACTCATTATTCTTCACTCTTCATTTTTCACTCTTCATTAAAAATACTTGTGCACGGTCGTTGTTTTTTGCCAGAACGAGTTGTCCTTGGGCCAGCTGCGCCATGCGACGAACCTGACCACGAACAAAGAAACCAGACGCAGCCGGATTAATTGATTCGTAAGCAATGGTACCGTCCATTGCTTTGCCTCTATTGCGTAGCACAACGCCATAACTCGCATCGTAGCGACCAATTTCGGGCAGTACGTCCAGGAAATTTCCACCTAATACGAGGTCTGTTCGACCGTCGTGGTCGTAGTCGGTAAAGACCACACCACAAACGGGCGATAGTTGTGCTGAAATGGGTAAGGGTTGAAATACCAATGTTCGATCGCCATTTTTCCCATCGTTCCGAAGTATTGCAGTTTGGCCAGTGAAAGCCTGCTTAACAACGGCTTGTTTTAGCTGGTCTTCGTCCAGTATTTCGTTGATTTTTTTACCCGCATAATCGCCAAACTTTACGAATTTTTTCTTGATGGTCGGCATTTCTTTCTGCAAATCACTTTTCAGAACCATCGGATATAATTCTCCTGTTTCATCAGCGCAATTTATAATCTGTTCGATAGTTCCGTTATGATCAAAATCACCCACGTAGATTTCCGCAGGGGTGGTTTGTGTAGCGCGTATACGCGAGTTCGTCCCTAAATTTCCGACTACTAAATCCAGATCACCATCTCCATCAGCATCACCTGCCGTTACACAATTCCACCAGCCATTAGTTTTGAGCGGTTGTCCCTGTGCATCTTTAATAGTCAGTTCTGGATTTTGAGTCAATTTACCCCGTTTGTTTTCAAATACCCGGATTGGCTCCCAATCCCCTACTACGATCAATTCAGGATATTTATCCCCGTTCAGATCGGCCCAGGTTGCGCCTGTTACCATGCCTAACTGATCCACATCTTCCAGGAACCGTTTCGTATAGTTTTTAAAATTACCGGTACCATCATTCGTGAGCAGGTAACTGGCAGGATTACGTCCGTACTGGCTTGGAATGAGCCGGGAACCAACAAACAGGTCTATATCACCGTCCTGATCAAAATCAGCTGCCGTAACACATGACCCACTGGCCTTCAGATTCGGCAGGCCCGTTTCGGAGCGGGAAAACCCTCCTTTTCCATCGTTCAGATAGAGCCGATCCAGCAACTCCTCTGCTTCTGCACTGAATTCATTACTACCCGAAACAACGTATAAGTCCAGATCCTTATCGCCATCGGCGTCAAACAGCACAGCATCGACAGCTTCGTAAGTAGTATCCTGTTTCATAATAGCAGGCGTTTTGTCGACAAAACGGCCGCCGGTGGCTTGCTGAATAAACAATCGACCCGAATGCCCGCTAGCCGATCCTAAAAAGACGTCATCCAAGCCATCCCCATTAACGTCTCCCGTAACTAAAGCCGGACCTTGCGTTGAAAACTGTTGTTTTAATAATGCATCGCGGTTATAATCAACAAAGCTGCTTTCGGTATGCAGATAATTCAGTCCAGAAGCAACCGTGTTATCCTGAAAAATTGGTTTAGGTTCACTCACTGTAGGTTTCCACAGCTGTTTTGCATCAGCCCAACGGAGCGTCATTAGTTGGTTGGCTTTCGGCTGACGTATCGTCTGCATCTTATCATCAGGCCAAATGATAACCATCGAATCAATCTTTGGCGAGGACCCTAATCCAAATACCATGTTCAAGTCCACAGATGATTGAAAGCCCCGATTAGGCATCTGCTGCAATAATTGCGTTTGGCCGGGTTGGTACACAAATACCTTGGCACCAATGGCATTTCGATTCAGTCCGATACCCTCCAGTTTTATCTTCAGGTAGTTTGTCTGATGCTTTTCTATGGATAGATTCTGGTAAATCGCAACGGGCGCATTGGCGTTGTTGACAACCAGCTCCAGGTCTCCATCATTATCTAAATCACCATACGCAGCCCCGTTCGAGAAGTCTGGTTCCGAAAGCCCCCAATCAACTGCCTTGTTTGTAAAGTGCAGGTTACCATCATTGTGAAACGCATAATTGGGAACGGCTTCAGAAGGTGCTTTATCCAGGAATTCCTTGAAATTGAATTTCCGCTGACGGGCAATCTGGGCCATATTCTCCCCATCGGCCATGAAGTTCACAAAGTCCTGATCGGTTACATCTTTGGCAATCCCATTCGCCACAAATATGTCTTTCTGCCCATCATTGTCCATGTCGAAAATCAATGCGCCCCAGCTCCAGTCCGTTGCCTGAACGCCCGAAAAGCGCGCGATATCGCTAAAGGTTGGCAGGCTATTATTACCAGGTTGATTCCCCTGATTCAGATGCAACATGTTCTGCATGAACTGATAATGAAAATCACGCCCTACCTTTATCTGCTCCAGATCGTGGCCTTCGTAACTCGATGTCCGTTTCAACCGCTTGTCGTTACCAGGCAGCATATCGGTTATGAAAATATCCAGCTTACCATCGTTATTGACATCCGCCACATCTGCCCCCATAGATGACAGGCTTGTATGTGGCATCGATTCTTTGATCGACTCCCGAAACGCCGGGCCGCCGGACCGTCCATCATGATTGTTGATATAGAGGTAATCGCGCTCGTAGAAGTCGTTGGAAATGTAAATATCCAGCCAGTTGTCGTCATTTACATCGCCGATCGTAATCCCCAGCCCGAATCCAATCAGACTACCATAAATACCCGCTTCTTCACTGACATCGACAAAGTGTTTACCTTTCTCCTGGTCGTTCCTGAAGAGCTTATGTCCACCCAGAGAATCACGTTGCGCCCGTAAGTTTGCATAGGCTAGTTTCCCAACCGGCATAAAGCTGTTGTTGAGCAGATACATGTCCAGGTCTCCGTCGCGGTCATAATCGAAAAAAGCCGCGTGGGTCGAGTAGCCCCGATCGGCTAACCCATACTCAACAGCCCGTTCTGTGAACGTAGGAATACCGTTAGCGTCATTGCCATTATTAATGAAGAGTTCGTTGGCGCGGTCATCTCCATCCCGATTACCCGCATTACAAACGTACAGATCAAGTCGTCCATCACCGTTTACATCGGCAAAGGTGGCTCCTGTACTCCAGGCTTTTGTCCCACCCACCCCAGCTTTTGCGGTAACATCTGCAAACTCTATCTTGCCCTTGTCGGAAGTTGATTTACCAAGCGTGGTTCGATTCAGATACAGCTTATTCTCGCCCATATTGGCGATTAGAAACACGTCAGACAAACCATCATTATTCACATCGCCGATAGCTACGCCCCCGCCGTTGTAAAAATTCCGGTAATTGAAGATGTTGAAATCCTTATCGTCAGTAACGGTATTAGCAAAATTGACGTGCGTTTCGTCGGGCGACAACTTTTGAAACAGCGGATCGGATGGCGTCTGCTGTTTTGACTGACAACTGGCGAATAAGCCTATTGACAGAACGAGTAAAGGGATACGCATTAGTACAAGTACATGAAAAACAAATCGTATTCGTAACGAGAAGGTCAAGAATTTATAAAGACGATTTTAGTTTTTAAAGGGCTACAAATATAACGAATTATGAAGGTTGATTAGGTATTTCTAACCAATTAATTGGCTTTTAATCAGCCTGTAAAACAAAAGAGCAAGCCCAGATGAGCCTGCTCTTTTATTCTCATGTATTGACGATTAATAACCTGGATTTTGCTTCAGGTTCGGGTTCAATGACAGCTGATCCTTTGGAATTGGGAACAATTGACGGAAGTCCTGTGAGGCAGGCTTCAGGCGCCATGCTTTTGTAAACTGACCAAAACGGATTAAATCCTGACGACGGTGTTGCTCCCAGGCTAACTCACGGCCACGCTCAGCCAATAACTCATCCAACGTAATGGTTGTATAAGCAGGCATACCGGCACGGGCACGAATGACGTTTAAATCAGGCAGTGCGATAGCTGTATTACCTAACCGTATATTGGCTTCGGCCCGCATTAGATATACGTCTGCCAAACGATAGATAACAAAGTCGTTATCCTGATCGGTGAATGTGTTATTTGCCTGAATTTGATATTTCTGGCTACGAGCGCCTGCCAGACGGCCATTAGCACCCGCATCAAAAACGAATGATTCAACTTCGGGTCTGAACACCATTGGTAACGCGTCATCCATCAGCGGTTTACCAGCAGCATCGTATTGCTGCCCAACAATCCATTGCTTTTTTCGCAGATCTTTATCATCAAATGAATTGTAAAACTCTGTTACTGTTGCCCAGCCATTCCAGGGAGCTGTTCCCAGGTTGTAGGTCAACTGGCTCAGGTAGTGAAGTGTTTTCATTTGTACGTTCATCCCTCCCCGTTTTGATTTATCAAAAGGAGTTGCCAGAATCGTTTCCTGAGAGTTCTGATTCTGCGTAGCGAAATTACTGAGGTAGTCTCCGGAAATCTGGAATTTACCAGATGAAATGATATTCGTGCAACGGGTAATGCAATCAGCCCAACGAGGAGTACCTGTGTACACTTGTGCATTCAGGTACAATTTAGCCAGAATCATATCGGCCACGTATTTATTCATACGGCCATAATAAGCACCTCTTGGTGCATCGCTCAGGTTTGGATATACGGCCAGTAGCTCTTTCTCAACAAAAGCGAATACCTCTGCCCGCGTGTTTTGCTTCGGTGTAGCAGCAGTTACGGCATCAGAGATAATTACATTACCAAACAAATCCATTGCCTGGTAGTGGAAAAATGCCCGCAACGCCCGTAACTCAGCCTTGGTGTTAGCATCCGTAATGGTACCTAACTGCTGGTTGATACTGGTAATGTTATTGTAACACCAGGTCCAGGGACCATTGAACTGACCATTATCCGTAACGGGGTCCCAGGTATGTTGATATAACCGTTTCCAGTTATCACTATCTTTCCAGTCGCCACCTCGTGTCGGTACAATCTGCTCGTCTGTTACGGTGTTCAGATTGGACATGTTCCCATAATAGTCGCCCAGACCATTATAGAGCGGCCCAATCAGGGCTGCCTGCTGGCCGGCTGTACTACCAAACGTACCGCTGGTAGGAATGACGTCATAGGTCGTTTCGGTCAGATCAGTACAAGCCTGGCTTGCCAGCACCAGTGCCGAGCAGCCCAGAAGCAATTTTATATTTATTTGTTTCATAGAAGTTTTTTGATAATTAACCAGTTACAGCGTTTACTTTCCAATGGATCATGCACGCTGTGTTAACTAAAAAAGTTTTCACAAACCGGATATTTTTTTGTACTATATCCGGTTTGTGAACTAGAACCAGTTTAGAAGGTCAGGTTGAGGCCTAACTGGAACGTACGTGTTTTAGGGTAAACAACGTTTCCGTAGCCACCCCCATCTAAGCCAACGGCATTAGGTGCCTGCTGAATCTGACTACCGTTTGTTTGCAGGTCAGCTTTTACTTGTAGTTCAGGATCGATGCCTTTGTATTTAGTAATGATAAACAGATTATTACCACCAGCATAAATCCGTGCGTTTGTGATGTACTTGCTGGCTGGCAGTGGGATGTTGTAGCCAATCTGCCAGTTATCAAACCGCACAAATGAACCACTTTCCAGCCAGTTTGACGTCAATACGTTCACACCGTAGTTTTTAGGATAGTCCGTTACACCTTTCAGCATATTGGTTTCCAGAATCGAACCTGGAATTAACAGGTTCGACCGTATGGCATTCAGGATGGTGTTGCCAAACGTTCCACGTAACTGGAAATAGACATCGAATCCTTTATAACGGAATGTATTGATAAACGAGGCATTCAGGAAGGGCTGTGGATTACCCTGTTTTACATAGTTTCCTGAAGCAACCCCAGCAGCAGCATCTGCCTTACCCACCTCCGTTACCGGCGTGTCACCAGAGCCCGCTTTCAATAATGGCTGACCGTCTGATGAGTAGCTACCCGTAAACGTAGGCACATTATTAAATTCTCCCAATGGCTGACCAGGTACCAGGTAAGATGCAAATACGTCGGACAGACCACGACCATTAAACGCGTTGAAACGCACCTGACCGTTGCTAAACTGATCATTTGACAGCGTAACGATCGTGTTTTTGTTATAAGCACCAACAACCCGTGAATTCCAGGAGAAATTACCTTTCTGGATTACATCACCACCAAAGGATAATTCAAACCCGCTGTTACGCATCGAGCCTACGTTGGCCAGAATCGTGTTGGTAAAGTACGTAATACCATCGGCAGGTACCGAGTAAGGGTACAGCATGTCTTTGGTTAACTTGTTATAATACTCTACTGTACCCGAGAAACGACCACCGATGAGTTGGAAATCCAAACCAATATTCGATGTAGTCAGTACTTCCCATTTCAGGTTTGGATTCGCGTTCTGCGTGATACCATAGCCTGGCAGGAAATCACCCAGCGTACCATCGTAGTAGGTACCTTTCTGACCATACAACTGAATGGAGTTGTAGGCCGAGATACCTTCCGAGTTACCTGTTTGACCATAACCAACGCGCAGTTTCAGGAAGTTAAGCGTATTGCTCTTGGGGAAGAAGGACTCGTTGGTAATGGTCCAGCCTGCACCCACCGATGGGAATACACCCCATTTGTTGTTGGCACCAAATTTAGAGCTACCATCCCGGCGCACTGTAGCCGTCACGTTGTACTTATCATTTAGATTCAATGTAGCCCGTCCAAAGAAGGAGATCAACTTCGCGTTATTGCGGTAGGACGTAGCATAGTTGTTAGCAGGACTAACCAATGTACCTGAGCCTAAACCCAAGTTACTATAATTAATATCAGGCGTCGCAAAACCGTTATTAGCTGCACTGAAACCATCGTTATCAAAGCTCTGGTACGAATAACCACCTAATAATGAGTAATTGCTGTTCTGAGTGCCGAATCCTTTCGTATAGTTAGCCGTTAACTCCAGCAGTTTGGTGTTGCTTTCAGAAAAGCTTCGGCTAGCACGACCATTGTTAGCGGCATATGCTTTGATGTTTGGATTGGTGTAGAAGTTATTAACGGTGTTATCCCGTTGTAACTGACCACTAACGCCAACTGTTAATCCGTCCAGGATCTCATAGCGCAGGTTCATACCGCCCTGCAAATACCGCTGTACACCGTTGTTGATAACGTTCTCCAGCATAGCAACCGGGTTGAAGAGGTCAAAACTACCACCTACCTCATAATATGATCCGTCAGCGTTGCGTACAGGCAATGTTGGCAGGAACGTAACGGCGCGGCCGATGATACCACTGTCATACTTTTTGTTCGTTTCGGAGTACGACAGATTATACTGAATGTTCAGTCGGTTGTCAAACGCTTTCTGATCGAGGTTAATACGAGCCGTTACACGATCCAGACCAGTTTTTTTAATAATACCGTTCTGGTTGATATAATTGAGCGAGCCTCGATAACTGAACGTTGGTGAGCCCCCCGCAATGGAAAGATCGTGGTTGTTGACGGTTCCAGTCTGCGTGACTTCCTTCGTCCAGTCCGTATTATAATTTCCAGCAGGGAAACGCTGTAAATCATTTAATGCCGAAGCTCCTTTAATTTGAGTAACGGCATCCCGATAACCTTGTGCGTCCAGCATATCATACTGCCTGGAAATAGTCGATACACCAACGTAGTTATTAAATGCTACGGTTGTTTTTCCCGACTTACCACGCTTGGTGGTAATCAGGATAACGCCATTAGCTGCCCGTGAACCATAAATAGCAGCAGCAGAGGCATCTTTCAATACATCCATCGACTCGATGTCGGAAGGAGAGATGGTGTTGATAGGGACACCAATCATACCGTCGACTACATATAGTGGGTCAGAACCACCAGCCAGTGAGGTGTAACCACGCAAACGAACCGTTGGTTGTTGGTTAGGATCGCCCGAAGGAGCTGTAATAACCAGACCAGCTACTTTACCCTGAATGGCTTGCAGCGGGTTTGGGTTTACGCCAGCGTTGAAGTCTTTTGCCGATACCTGCACAACTGAACCGGTCAGATCTTTACGTTTTGACGTACCATATCCTACTACCACAACCTCATCCAGGGCTTTTGTGTCGTCCGATAATTTCACATCTACCGTCGAACGGTTCCCTACGACTACTTCCTGCGAAGTATAGCCAATAAAGCTCAATACCAGCGTTGCGTTGTCTGGCACATTGGCCAGCGAATACTTACCATCAGCATCAGTGTTTGTTCCACGCTGGGTACCTTTAATTTGTACACTCACACCGGGCAGAGAGGATCCCGACGGGTCCTTTACAGTGCCCGTTACAGTACGGCCCTGTGCCCAGGCCACTGAATTGCCCAGTAGCAGTATCATTGCCAACATGGCCACAAAGCTTAGTGAAGCTTTTTGACCAAATGACTGTGATCGGGAAACCCCAATCTGACCTACGTAGCCACCGAAGCGGTTCATTTTGTAGGATTTGTTCATCATAGGTTTACAGTAAAAATTGGAGATAGGTTATTTTGCTGGTTGACGTTTACTATTCTATTATGTCCTTGTCTATTGACATGTAAACACGTGTATAAAAAATGCCTATATTTCGCTACAATCGTAGCAACTTGGCAGGAATTTATAGAATCTAAACCTGAACCATTTGGCGAATTACATCATGTTGCGAATAAAATACAAATACTGGCAGGTTAAAATTTGAGTAGTTGATGTCAAAATTGTATCATAATATTTGTTAAATAAATATAACAAAATTGTATTATTTCAACAATATAATCTTTTAAAGAATATATTTACTCTATTTGTCAAGCATTTAGCTCTACCGCCTCAAGAATATTTATATAAATTTTCCAATAAATTATCGTCATTATTTTTTGTGGGCTCAGCGAAAAAAATGTGGTATTTACCAGTAATTTTGCCTAAGTTTTTTTTGGGCTGATCATAACTAAGCAGTCCGTACGCTTTTATGAGTGTGGAATCTCTCAAAAATTTAGCCAGTCAACTAACTGGCGACCTCTTCGATGACGTTACACAACGGACTTTATACGCAACCGATGCGTCTGCATACCGGGAAATGCCCACTGCCGTTGCCATCCCTAAAACCATTGATGACCTAAAGGCACTCATCGCGTATGCCAGGCAGTATAAAACCTCATTGATTCCACGGACTGCCGGAACATCCCTGGCGGGCCAGGTTGTTGGTAACGGTATTGTCGTAGATGTATCGAAACACTTCACGAAAATCCTGGAAATCAACCCAGAGGAACGCTGGGTACGTGTACAGCCAGGCGTTATTCGGGATGAACTGAATCAGTTTCTGAAACCATACGGCCTGTATTTTGGCCCTGAAACCTCCACCGCCAATCGGGCTATGATTGGTGGTATGGTTGGCAATAACTCCTGCGGTTCAAATTCGGTGGTTTACCGTTCTACACGTGAGCACACCCTATCAGTAAAGGCATTACTTGCCGATGGCACCGAAGCTGAATTTGGCCCCACCAGTAACTGGGAATTGACAAAACAGTTGAGCGAAGCTAGTCGTCAAAATGGCTCTGCAACCCGGATTGGAAAAATTCTGCTCAAGACAAACTCGATTTTATCCGATACTGCTAATCAGGAAGAAATTAGGCGGAACTTCCCCAAAAAAACCATCGAGCGTCGAAATACAGGCTATGCGCTGGATTCGCTGCTCGATATGGAACCCTTTACAGTTGGCGGAGAGTCGTTTAATCTTGCCAAATTCATTGCTGGTTCAGAAGGTACTCTCTGTTTCCTGACCGAAATTAAGCTGAATCTGGTCCCTTTGCCTCCCAAAGAAAGCGGCCTTGTTTGTGTTCACTGCCATTCCATTGATGAAGCACTACGGGCTACGTTAATTGCATTGAAGTACAAGCCGTATGCAGTCGAATTAATTGATGATATTATTCTTGAGCGGGCCGATACAAACCCGGAACAACGTAAAAACAGCTTTTTTGTCCAAAAAACCCCCACCGATCATTTCCCGATTATACTGGTCGTAGATCTTTCCCGAGAGACAAGAGCTGAAATTGAAGCGTTGGCCGCAGAAATGGAAGCTGATATGCGATCAGCAGGCATGGGCTATCATTTTCCGCTCTTGTTTGGTGAGGACAGTAAAAAAATCTGGACGCTACGAAAAGCCGGGCTGGGCTTATTGGGCAATCTTCCCGGCGATGCTAAAGCGGTAGCCGTCATTGAAGACACAACCGTTGACGTGGCCGATCTGCCAGAGTATATTCGTGACTTCAACGAAATTTTGGCCAAGCATAACATGCACGCCGTTCACTATGCCCATGCGGGTTCGGGTGAGCTACATTTGCGCCCTATTATAAATCTCAAAACGGAAGAAGGGCATCGACAATACCGAATGATTGCGGAAGAAATTGCCACTTTGGTTAAAAAATACGATGGCTCACTCTCGGGAGAACATGGCGATGGACGATTACGAGGGGAGTTTATTCCGCAAATGGTAGGCGCGCACAACTACGAGTTGATGCGCGAGCTTAAGCATACCTGGGACCCTGAGGGTATTTTCAATCCCGGAAAAATTGTGGAAACACCCCCGATGGATACCTTCCTTCGGTACGAAGCAGGGCAAAAAACACCCGATTTTCAAACTTATTTTCGGTATAAAGATCAAACGGTGCTGCAACACGCCGAGCAGTGCAATGGTTCGGGCGATTGCCGAAAAACACAGGCTTCGGGCGGAACCATGTGTCCGAGTTATATGGCTACCCGAAACGAAAAGGACACCACTCGGGCAAGGGCGAATATCCTGCGTGAGATGCTGACCCATTCACCTAAAGAAAATCGGTTCGATCATAAAGAAATTAAGGAGGTTTATGACCTCTGCTTATCCTGCAAAGGCTGTAAAAATGAATGCCCATCGAATGTGGACGTGGCCAAGCTCAAAGCAGAGTTTTTACAACACTACTATGATACCAATGGTGTTCCTATCCGTTCTAGACTTATTGCCAATTTTGCTCGGCTATCAAGTTTGGCATCGCTGGTTCCCTGGGCCTGGAATGGTGTATTGGGCACCCCCTCACTCCGGCGAATGGCGAACAAACTGGTGGGCTTCCACCCCGACCGGACTATGCCATTGATGGGCAAAACGACGTTGAATCGTTGGGTTAATGGCAGAGAGCGAGGAACAGGGAGCAGGGAGCAGGGCCGCATGCGTGTTTACCTTTTCTGTGATGAATTTACCAATTACAACGACGTTGAAGTAGGTCAGAAAGCGATCCAGCTCGTTGAACGATTAGGCTATGAAGTAGTCATTCCTGAGCATGGTGAAAGCGGTCGTGCCGCGCTCTCGAAGGGCATGCTGAAATACGCCAAAACACTGGCGGAGAAGAATATACGCTTATTAAAAGATGTGATAACGGCCGAAACACCCTTGATGGGGCTAGAGCCATCTGCTATTCTGACCTTCCGGGATGAGTATCCTGATTTGGTTGATGAATCACTCGTGGCAACGGCAAAGCAATTGGCCGAAAATACCTTGACATTTGAAGAGTTTATTGCCCGGGAATTAGATGCGGGACGCATTAGGGCGGATCAATTTACGGACGAAAAACGGTTGATTAAACTACACGGGCATTGTCAGCAAAAAGCGGTATCATCATTAGTGCCGGGAAAAAAAGCCTTATCCTTACCTAAAAACTATACCGTACAACTGATTCCATCAGGTTGCTGCGGAATGGCCGGTTCATTCGGATACGAAGCTGAACATTATGAGGTATCAATGAAAGTTGGCGAATTAGTTCTCTTTCCAACGGTTCGTCAGCAGCCCGACGATGTCATCATTGCAGCTCCCGGGACCTCCTGCCGTCATCAAATTAAGGACGGTACCAGCCGTAAGGCTAAACATCCGGCAGAGATTTTGTATGAGGCTTTAAAGTAGTTCAGTTGCTCAATCAGTTACACAAAAACGCATATAACTAATTGTTTTTCACCCCTTTAAATAAATAAACGACCGTTTTTTTATTTAAAACTACAATAGGCATGTGTCAAAAGTATACTTGGCATAGATGCTGTTTAGTTACTACCCCAATAACGGATTTATAGGTAGTTAGGCTACTAACTAGTATTTCGCATGGGGAAATGTTTACGATTGCTGTTAAGTCTGTTTCTACTAATCCACTTCCCTGTATTTGGCCAGCAAAGCAATCCACCGGTTGTGGGTTGTGCCGTGTCTGAACTTACACCTACTGAACGAAAATCGTTAGAGCAGGAAGCCGCATTTGCTTTACGCATGAAAATGGCTACGAACGCGGCATTTACAGCCATTACGTATGTACCCATCCGGCCCCACATTTTACGCCGGAGTGACGGAACAGGAGGCATGTCGCTAGCCAGTATGAATCAGGTGATGGCTATCACTAATAGCTATTTCTTACTCAATGGGTACGGTATTCAATTCTATTTCTGCGGCACATCGCCTGATTACGTCGATAACGATGCCCAGTATACCAGTTTCAGTGATGAAACCCTCGTTACCCAAGGTCATGATGTTCCCAATGCACTAAATCAGTATTATGTCAATTCATTCGCGTCGGGTGCAGGTGGATATGCCTACTATCCGGGGAATAACCCCATTACAACCCGATCATTTATCCTGAACGAAGTTGGCTTTGAGGATGATATGGGGAATCGGCTGATTCCCCACGAGCTAGGCCATAACTTTAACCTTGTCCATACGTTTGGAGAAAGATCCGGGAATGGAACACTGGGATCAGGTACGAGTCTCGAGTTAGTGACGCGGGGGGCAGGCGCAAATTGTACTACAGAAGGAGACTATATCTGCGATACGCCCGCTGATCCTTATAACATGGCTGGAGCCTATCTTACTTATGTGAACAGTTGTCCTCAGTATGATACAAGAAGTATCGCCCGGGACGCAAATAACCAGCCTTATTCCCCATCGATATCGAATATCATGTCGTACTATTTTCCATGTACGAGCGACTTTACGCCTGGTCAGTATGATCGTATGCAGGCTGGACTAGCCCTCCGCCAGTCACACACAGCTTACACACTAAATTATCCGCCTACCGCTGTTATAGCGCCAAGTAATGTAGTCGTTTCTATGGGAAATAATCAGGTGATCCTGAACTGGAAGGACAATGGCACGAACGAAATGGGCTATTTTATTGAACGATCTACCGCGCCCTCATCAGGCTTTGTCATGATCGGTGGCGTAGGGCCAAATTCTACAACATTTACGGATACCAAAATAGCCAGTTTAACCACCTATTACTACCGAATAAAACCATCTAACTCTACTACATCGGGAATTAGCCCGACGGTCAGTATTACAACCCCTACATGCCATCCGTCGTATTTGTACCCGTGCCTATACCCGGTAGGGCTAGCTAGCGTAGCTGTTAACGGCGTTTTACTAAGTCAGAACTCAGGTTGTTCGCCCAATGGATATGGCGTATTTCTACCATCGGCAACCGTTTATGCGGGCTTGTCTCATCCCGTATCAGCCACGCTTTTGTACGCGCAGTACACGCAAGGGGTAACTATCTGGGCCGACCTGAATCGTAATGGTTCTTACGATACCAATCTAGGTGAACGTATATTTCAAACACCAACTATCGTAACAGGCCAGTTTTCTGGTACACTGACGTTTCCGGCCAGCCTGACTGCGGGGGCATTACCCATCCGGGTTGTCACAATCTATAATGGGATTCCGAATGAGCCTTGTGGGGCCTATACGTTTGGTGAGACCGAAGATTATGTGCTAACTATCATTAATTCGGCAGATCTTAGTTTATCACTAAAAACCAGTGCCCGAACCGCAGTCGTTAACCAACCTATTACCTATTCGCTAACGATGCATAACGACGGGCCACTTACCGCAACGGGTATTCAATGGCAAAACCGGCTTCCCGCTGGTTTAACCTACGTAAGCAGTGGAACGGATATAATCGGCTCGTCAACAGCCGTAAGCGGAACAAGTAGTATATCCCTGGCTACGGGGCAGGATATCATCTTCACCTATCAACTTCGGGCTACGCAGCCAGGTGTTTATGTAAATGCAGCGCAAATTATCCGTAGCGATCAGGCTGATCCCGATAGCCAGCCGGATTCAGGCACCGGCGATGGCCAGGATGATACCGCATCTGTAGACATACGTACAAATCCCGATAGTAGTGTGGTTTACATATCTCCAAATCCGAATCAGACGCCCTTACCTCCTGTTCTGCCGAACCAACCCTCTCCCAACCCAACTAAAGCCGATCTGTCGCTACGAATGGCGATAAGCAATCATACAGCCCGAGTTGGGAAGCCCGTAACGTTTAGTATAATCGTTAGTAATGCAGGAGGTCTATCCGCTTCAACCATTACCATACGCGATACCTTACGAGGCCTAACATTCAGTTCCTCCCCTACCGGAATGAGTGTTGTAAGTAGTGGCAACGGCTTCTCAGTTATTGAAGGGAAAGTGAATTCCCTGACAGCAGGAGGGTCAGCTCAATTGGTTTTTATAGGCCTGCCGCTCTCAATTGGGTATGTGAAAAATGCAGCTCAGATATGGTCGGCAGGAACCCTGGATCCAGATTCAACACCAGGGTCGGTAACTCCAACAGCGAATAATCTCAATGGGGAGGATGACGTTGCCTGGGTTGATATGCGCGTGGACTCATGAGTAGATGATTACTCACCAAATGGCCACTGCTTGCGTACACCTGACGAAATCAGAAAGGTGATAATGCCTAACCCAATGACCGTTAGTCCAGACACCATAAAGGTCAAGCCCGTTGAGAAGAAAATAAAGAGCCATATGCCAATGGCGAGTATCACTGGCAGTGGATACAAGGGCATTCGGAAGGGAAACTCAACGGCCGTACGTCGGCGATGCAGCAGCAGCAATCCAATGGCCTGCCCAACAAACTGGATCACAATACGCATAGCCAGTATGGCCATAATCACATCCCCAAGCCGAAATAAAAGACTGAACAAAAAACCCAGACCGCCCAGAAAAAGCAGCGACATATACGGAAACTGACGGGTTGGATGAAGCCTGGCAAAAATTCCAAAAAACTGGCCATCTACGGCAGCCGCATACGGCACACGCGAATAGCCTAACAATACGGCAAACAGGGATGAAAACGCGACTAACAATACCAGTACCGTTGCCAATTGGGCCGCGCCAGAGCCATAGAGTGTTTCAACAAATGTGCTGACAATGAATTCACTGTTCTGGGCAATCTGCCAGGGCACCACGCTGACTACACTCAAATTCATGAGTAAGTATAAACCTGCAATTCCCACAATTGAGATAAACATGCTTGCCGGAATATTACGACCTGGACGTTGAATTTCTCCGCCCAGGTGACAAACATTATAATAGCCCAGATAGCAGTAAATTGTCTTGACCGATGCCTGTCCTAATCCCGCGGCCAATAGCCCACCGCTTACCGAACCCATTGACTGAAGTGTTTCCGATAATGGAATCCGGGCGTTACTCAATCCACCAATGATAATCCAGCCCAAGGTGAGCAGTACAGCCCCCCACATAATCAGGCCAATCTTACCGATAGAGTCGATTTTTCGATACAGTAACGCAATGATAATCAACACAACGCCACCCGAAACAGCTTTTCGTTGCCATTCGTCCAGCGGCATGAGATAAGAGGCATATTGAGCAAATCCGATTGCTCCGGATGCCACAACTAAGGGTGCCTGAATAAGCGTTTGCCAGACATACAGAAACGAGAGTAGCTTACCCCATCGTTGTTCACCATAAGAAATTTTCAGGAAGTTGTAGCTCCCTCCTGCCTGTGGAAAAGCGGCCCCTAATTCAGCCCAAACGAATGCATCGATCAGCGACACAACAGCACCCAACACCCAGGCCCACAAAAAAAGCGGCCCACCCAAGGTTTTAATAACCAGCGGCAACACGACAAATGGCCCAATACCGACCATGTCGATCATGTTCAGCGCCGTGCCTTGCAGAAGCGTAAGACGGCGAGGCAACATGGTTGATGCCGTATCAGAAGATTGATCAGGAGGTATAGCGTTACTCAATAGCGTATTGGATAACAAACTAAGTTAAGAAAAAGGTATTCCTTTGACAAAGGATAGAATGAACCTAAAAGTTCGATCAAAATCGAACTTATGAAGACGAAAAAGCCCTGCGGGTGATGTTAGGCTGACTAACACCTCCACAGGGCTTTTTTACATCTGTATTTATATTTAGTTCATCAACTGATCAAATGTCAGACTAACGTAATACATCGAGCCAACACTGGGGTTACCCCACGACTGCGTATAGAGTTTACCCGTTAGATTTGTGCCGCCCACTTTCAGAATCGACTTAATACCTGAAAGTTTCTTACTAACCTGTGCATCCAATGTACTGTACGCTGGAATAATGGTTTGCTGACGGCCCGTAGCTTCCGTATTCGCAAAGCTTGACTCCCACAAGAATGAATCCTGTGCACGATAAACCACATTGAAGCCAATACCCGTACCGGCTACGTTCCGATTACCAAACGTTATATTATACCGATACTTCGGTGTGTTGAAAAACGTAACAAAACCAGTCGGAATCTTATCCTGATCGATCAAATAGTTTGATGATATGTTAGCCCCAATCATATAATGACCAGGTAACGCATAATCTAACCCAATAGCCCATCCTGCGTTTTTCAATTGCGTTGGTGAGTTAACCGGGTAGGAATACACGTTGCGCGTTGAGCCACTGATGAGTTGCAGGGTAGAAGCTGGATCAGTTAGCGTAACTGGCGATTTACCTTGAACCACAATTTCACTACCCAGGAAATTCAGGAAGCGATTGTAGTAATAGTAGGCGTCAATAAATAATTTATTCCCCAGTAAGCCCTTATAGCCAACTTCGTAGGTTTCTACACGCTCAGGATCATAGCCGGGATTGCTCGATGTTTTCAACAGACCAAGTGCCTGAGGTAACGCTGCGGCCCCACCCTGTTGCAAGGTTGCCCCAAACGCCTGCACCGACTGAAGTGTATATACCGGGCTACCGCTGAAATTGTATTTCTGTTTGAAAAATGGCAAACCGCCAATTAGGCGGGCACTTGGAGTGTTTAGATCAATGTACTGATCCTGCGTGGTTGGAATCCGGAAACCCTGCTGAAACGATGCCCGGAAATTATGCACTTTAGCAACCGTTAATACCGCTGAGAATCTCGGACTTACCTGCGCCTTAAAGTTTTGATTCTTGTCGTACCGTAATGATCCTGTCAGTTTCAGCACGTCGGCCAGCGTTTTCGATGCCTGCACGTAAGCTCCGTACTCATCGATGGTAAATTCTTTGCCGTTTTCGTCACGCGCAAACAGCGTGCCTTCGGAGTTCAGCGCATACCGACGGACGTTTCCCCCCACAATCAACTCAACCGTTTTAGGATTGATCAGCTTGCTGAAGTTGTACATAACCTCTCCATGGTAAAGATTGGTTTTGTCCAGGAACCGTGCCCCTACACCTGTAGCATCGCCCGGAATTGGCTTCCCGGTAACGGCATCAAACGCCTGCTGAAAACCAGGTGTACCCGGCAGCAACCGATTTTTATCAGCAGCCCCACGAGCCTGATTCAACAGCGTTGATTGCTGACTGGTTGCATATGCCTGAGCCGCAGCCAATGCAGCCGCAGGTGTTTGCCCAGCCCCCAGAGCCGTTAAGTAAGCGCCAGCATAGCCTGTAAGGGCCGATTGTGCATAGGTACCAAAATAGGTAGGAAACCAGGTAGATGCACTGCCACTCCAGGCTTCATTGATTCCCTGTCCCAATATAGACGTAGCATACGCATCACCCGACCGCTCCTGTGTGGTATAGGCCCGCACGAAGAAGTTAGAACCGCGTAGCTCAAGTTTGTACTGACCCAGTTTAAAACCTTTAATGTAATAGCGGTCAGCACCCGTGTACACCGTTGTACCCGTTCCCCAGTTTGCCTGAACAATAGCTTCGACATTATCATTCAGCCGATAATGCAACGCACCGTTCAGTTTTAGGTTAGAAGCATTATACTGTACCAGATCGCTTTCCTGATAACCCGTCCGTGAAATATTCAGGTTAGGGATAATGTTATTAAAAATCTGCTGGGGTGTCAGGCCTGTTAATTGCGGCAAGGTTGCATTTCCAGCCTGTGGAATCGGGGTAGTAGCAATGGCACCTAAAATCGCCGAAGTACCGTTTGCCCCGGTTCCAGGTACGCCATTACCATACAGATTCGAATAGAGGTTAGCACTGGCATCGCCATAAATATTGATACCATCATACCCTGAGTTATTCGTACGATTCCCGTTATCGAGTGTAAAGCCATTGGAATAACTTTGGTCACGATAATCCGTTGCCTGCCAGTCTTTTGCGGTTAGATAGGATACTCCAACTTTAAAGGCAAACTTGTTATTAAATGCTTTGGCGTAGCGAAACGCGGCATCATAAAATGGCGTTGTTGCTGTTGACCGATTGCTGGCGCTCATCACCCCTGCTTTAGCATACGCACTCAGCCCCTGATACAGAAATGGGCTTTTCGAGTTCATAAGCAACAAGCCATTGATGGCATTGGGCCCATATAGTGCAGAAGCCGCGCCCGGAAGTAATTCAACACTCTCCAGATCCAGCTCCGATACGCCCGCAATATTACCTACTGAGAAGTTTAGTCCCGGCGCTTGGTTGTCCATGCCATCCAGCAATTGCACGACCCGAGTATTACCATTTGCACCAAAGCCCCGTACGTTAACCGATTTAAACGTCAGACTTTGCGTACTCATGTCTACACCCTTAATGTTCTGCAGTGCATCGTAGAATGTAGCCGACGGTGTAGCCTGAAACGAGCGGATGTCCAATCGCTCAACCGAGACCGGCGACTTCAGTACGCTTTCCTCTACCCGCGAGGCCGAAACGACAACCTCCTGACCTATCATGACCTGTTCTTTCAGAACAACGTTAACATCACTACGGTCCCCATTGATCGTAAACTCCTGTGTTTGGAAGCCAACACCTGTTACAGCAATGACGAATGGAGTTGGCGTATTGGTTGTCAGGGAGAAATTACCTTTTTGATCAGTAATTGTTCCAATAACCTTACCTTTTACAGCAATGCTGATTCCGGCGAGCTCATCGTGTTTCGCATCGTCGGTCACTTTTCCAGAAACGCGCGTCTGGGCAAACACAGTCAAGCTTAATAAGCTAACCAGCCCGGAAAGCAGGGAATAAGTAATTATTTTTCTCATAAGTAGCTAGTAAGAATTCAGTTATGTAACTCCGGGTTACTTTCGGCTAAAAGTACGGACAACCCTACCTTTTGTACAAATTTTTCTTGACATTGATTAATTTATTTTAATGTGCATGCAAGGTAAAGCGAACATGTTTAGATAGCCAATAGTAAATTCAATGTTAAGCGTTCTTTTTTACCTGACAACTTTCTCAACCGATATTTTTCCTAGATAATACATGGCACAAGAATCAAATCAGGATCGCCGGGAGTTTTTAAAAACATCTGGCTTGCTTACGGGTGGCGCCATTTTGAGCAGCCTGCCCTTTAGTGCACAGGCAATTGAACGGCCAACTTCACGCTTCCATTTTTCGGTAAACGATACCATTAAAGTGGCACTCATTGGTTGTGGCGGGCGTGGTACAGGTGCGGCTCAGCAGGCACTTAACACCAAGCAAAACATCAAAATTGTTGCGATGGCCGATGCATTCCGCGATCGACTTGATGATGCCTACAAAGCACTGACGGAACGAGGCCTGAAAGCAGCTGATGGTTCGCCAAAAGTAGATGTGCCTGAAGACCACAAGTTCGTGGGTTTCGACGCCTATAAACAGGCGATGGCCTTAGCTGACGTAGTTATTCTGGCCACACCACCGGGTTTCCGGCCAAGCCATTTTGAAGAAGCCATCCGGCAGAACAAACAGGTATTTATGGAGAAACCCGTTGCTACAGATGCGCCAGGTGTTCGACGTGTATTAGCAGCTGCCGAAGAAGCAAAACGTAAAAAACTGAACGTAGTCGTTGGCTTACAACGACGCTACCAGCCCAGTTATCGTGATATGATTAAGCGCATTCACGATGGGGCCATAGGCGATATTGTGGGCGGGCAGGTATACTGGGTTAGCGGAGGTGTTTGGCAAAAGCCCCGCAAACCGGGTCAAACCGAAATGGATTACCAGATGCGTAACTGGTATTACTTTAACTGGCTCTGTGGCGATCATATTAACGAGCAGCACGTTCACAATATCGACGTAGCAAACTGGGTGAAAGATAGTTACCCGGTTTCCTGCCAGGGAACAGGCGGTCGGCAGGTTCGGACAGGTAAAGACTACGGCGAAATTTTTGATCACCATATCGTTGATTACGTGTATGCCGATGGCACGACCATTAACAGCCAGTGCCGCCACTACGAAGGTACCTATAGCCGGGTAGACGAAATGTTCCTGGGTACAAAAGGTAAGATTGAAGGCATGGAAAAGAAAAGCAGTGCCTTGATGGGCTATAATGGCCAAGCCATTTATACGCACAACGCGAAAGCCGACGGCAATCCGTACCAGATTGAGCACGATGAACTGTTCGAAGCCATCGCCAAAAACGAATATAAATTTGCCGATGCTGAACGGGTTGCTAAAAGCACGATGACAGCCCTTATGGGTCGTATGGCTACCTATTCGGGCAAAGTTGTGAAATGGGACGAAGCCCTGAATTCGCAAATTGACTTGTTCCCAACTACACTGGCCTGGGACGCAATGCCTAAGAGCCTGCCCGATAAAGACGGCTGGTATCAGATAGCGGTACCTGGTAAGACTATAGCCGTATAATTGTAGAGAGACACTAGCCTGCATCTTACTTGCGTCAGTAATATGGCGCATCAGAGCTGGATAAGTATACCACATCAATATATTATATATCATTAGGCCCGACTACCATAGCCGTAGTCGGGCTTGTTGTTTTTTCTAATCATTGGTTTGGTAAACCTTCCTTAAGCGTACATATTTGAGACCTTGTACGTGCAGACATGAAAGGTCAGCTTCTGCTTCTATTTCTATTATTAGGTTGGTTGATAACGACTGTTCAGGCACAACAGCCTTACATTCGTGCCTTTACCGAAAAAGATGGCCTGCCCGATGGTGTTCTGTATTCGCCGTTTCAAGATTCAAAAGGGTATATCTGGCTAACGTCTACCCAGGGTCTTGCCCGGTATAATGGCCGAAGCTTTCAGCCGTTTCGGACACAGGAAGGCTTGGCTCATAACGACATATGGGGGCTGTTTGAGGATCAATGCGGTCACCTGTTTTTTGAAACCTATTTTAACGATAGCCTTACGATTCAGTATTTTGACCTACGAACCGACCGAATTCGGCAGGTTCGTGTATTACCCGAGCATATTCTTTATCAAAAAAAAACCACTACCCTTTCCTTCTCAACCGCTTTTCTTCGATACCAAACCATCGGCACCGACACGGTTCTGGTGTATCTAAACCACTTTAATAACAGTCAAAACGGCGATTTCTTTGCTCTCTTACTACACTGCTCGACAAACGGGGTCGAAGCGATTCGTCCGCTGGAGGCATTGCGTCTGGGCATTCCGCCGGGCAGCGTACTTACAGCAGGTAACGTGGCCATTCAGTCCACTGGTCGGCAGGCTGTTATATGGAAGTTTAAACACAATTATTGGCAACGATTTGGGGCAATAGAAAAGTTGAATATTAGTTCTATTGATGTTGGCAATGTTCTACTATTGACAGACAGCACATTTCTGGTTGGCACCAACAAGGGCATTAAGTTGTATCATCGCTCGGGTCGAAAACTGGCCTCGTTACCAATCCAAACCAACCATTTGCTTGGCTATGGACGGCTTCCGAATGGCTATATCTCCTACGAAACCAGTGAGAAGAAACGGGAAGTAGTGTCCCCACAACTCAAACGACTACCGTTTTCCGATTTCCTACAATCGCTCCAGATTAAAAGTCTGACGATTGACCGGCAAAAAAATTGGTGGCTTACCACAGTCAATAATGATTTTTTAATGGTGCCAGAACAGGCATTGGCCAACTCGCGCACCTGGTCTTTCGGAGAAGCTCTTCGTCATATTGCCAAAGACCGCCGGGGCAGATACTGGGTTGGCACCGAAACCGGACGGGTGCTGTACCGCCCAGCCGATGCACCAACCTGGCAACCGCTTAGGTTCTCCCCTCCCTTCAATGACTACATCCGGGGCCTGGCCTGTACCGCTACGGGCCATTTGCTCATTGCCAACAACAGGCAGTTGGCTATTACCTATATCGATAAGCCGATACTACCTAACTACATTCCACTCAAAATCAGCCGTTATTTCAGCGACACAGTGCCCATGCAGATTCTGCTGCGGATACCCCTGTCCATTACAGCCGCCCCCAAATCCATTACCAACGGCCCCACGGTCTATATTGCCGAAGGGAGCCGAACCTGGCAGGCCTCTTTCCGGCCCAACCAGATTCGCTTTTTGCCGGTGGCCGTTGGGAAATCCTATACCGCGGTTCCGGTTGGAAAGTGGCTGTACCTGGGTCGGCCCGATGGCCTTTACCGGGTTCCGCTCGGCCATATCAATGCATCGCCACAAACGGTGTCTGGTTTTCCGGCCAGTTCGGTGGCTACACTGGCTGCCGATTCAGCCGGTTTGTTATATGTAGCCTACGAAGCGGGCGGTTTGTGGCTGCATAAACCACAAACCGGGCACTTGCGGGAGTTGCCTCAATTTACTGGCACGGTCGTGAATCGGGTTGTGACCGACCGGCCGGGCCATGCCTGGGCCTGCACGCAGTCGGAAGGGCTGGTTGAATTGCTTGATGGTCAAAAAATACGAACCATTGATCAGGCAGATGGCCTGCCATCCAATCAGGTTCTGGATGTATGGCCCGAAGCCAGGCAGCTCGCTGTTGCCACCGCCGGGGGCTTTACCGAACTGAATAGGGCACAGCAATTAGCCTGGCCCTCGCATCGGTCGCAATTGCGGATAAAAAGCGTCACATTTCCGGTCAATCGTCAGGATTCGACCCTTCTGTATCCACAAGCTGGTCAAGATTTATTACTTGACAATCAAGACAATACAATTCGATTGATGCTCGAAAATCTGGATTTTCAGGCGACTGGTACCATGATGTATACATACCAGTTACTGAAAGCAGACGATACGGTGGCGGTGGTTCGAAAACCTGATCTTACGTATGAGCTTCACTACCTGCAACCAGGCCCCTACAGGCTGCTCGTGAGCAGCAGCGATGGCGCTCATGTTCAGTTTGCGTTTCGTATCCGACGCCCCATCTGGCAGCAATGGTGGTTCTGGCTATTAATCGGTGGCATTGTTGGGCTGGCTATTTTCTACCAGTTCCAGCTTCGGATAAAACGGGCTACGCTGGAGCTTCGGGCTTTGCAGGGCCAGGTAAATGCCCATTTTGCCGCTAATTTTATTGAAGTTATCAAGAATCTAACCCTGCGCGAAGAAAAGTTCAAAGCCTTTGATATGCTGAGTCTATTCGGGAGTCTGATGCGTAGTTTTGTAGTAGCCTCCCGCCAAAAACATATCCGACTGGAAGACGAAATCAGCTTTATTCAACGCTATATTCATCTCACCAAACAGGTCTACTACCTTCAGAAAGATACCGAACTGACCGAAAGTATCAGTATTTCGGAGGCCCTGGACCCTAAAACCCTGATTCAGCCACTGCTTGTACAACCGATTGTGGAGAATGCCATTAAGTATGGTATTTTTCATAAAGGGTCGGCTAGTCGGCTGATAGTCCGGTTTGAGCCTTACCAACCCGGTATTATTCGGTGTATTGTAGAAGACGATGGCGTTGGGCGGCAACGCGTGGCCGATATTCAGGAGCAGGAACAACAGGCCCTGGCATCGCTCGGTCAGAAAATCAGCAAGTCCAAAGGGTCGATTGAGGTGATGCGCGAGGCTGGCATTTCGGTTCAATTTATTGACTTAGACCAAGGAACCCGCGTCGAACTGATGTTGAAGGTTATCAAATCCTAATTTCACTTGTTTGTCTTTCAGGCTACACTCCCCACTTTTTGCCTATGTTTACCTGCCTTCTGATTGACGATATCCCAAATATTCTGGATACTCATCAGCTTATTTTCCAGACGTTCTTTGCCGACAAAGTACGTGTGCTGGCAACGGGCCAAAGTGCACAGGAGGGACTTAACCTCATTGCTCAACACCGGCCCGACGTGTTACTCCTGGATGCCCACATGCCAAACATGAGCGGGTCATCGCTGGTAAGCTACCTCTACAATAATCGAATTTATAACGGCCTTGAAACCCTTAAAATTATTCTGTATACCGGACGAACGGAAGTCTATGAATCCATTTCCGGTTCCGAATTTAAATACCCCGTCCGTATTCTTGATAAAGGAACGCTAACCGTCGAAGGCTACGGTAAGCTCATTGAAGACCTGAATCAATGGATACTCAACGACCGCCTTGCCAAAACCCTCCGCATTGATAATCAGATGGTTTATGCCGGAGACATTGTTTACCTGAAATCGCTTTCCCCCGTTACTGAAATCCGAATCAGCAACCGTCAACTTCCGCTGATAAGCGGCTACCCACTAGCCCACTACAAAGCCCGTATCGACATCCTGTCGACGGGGCGACAACCGTTGCCTTCGTATTTTTTCTTTGCCACCAACGATTATGTTCTGAACCGGCTCTATATCGACTCTTACGCAGCCGAAGAGGTTTTTTTGAAAACCGCACCGGTGCAAACTATCCGAATTTCGCGCACGCATCGAGCCGCCTTTGAATCCTGGTGGTTCGATCGCTGAGCCTCCCCTCCACATTCCAATCGTTGGATTGGCATCTTGATTAGCCCTGTATAAACTTGTGAACGAAAGAGGTTACTTCTTACGGAGTACCCACTTGTATCCACACCAATTTATTTATCTGAAACAGGCGCTCTCTTTTTCTCTTATTCGTATGCTTACATGGCAAAAATGGCTGTTACTAATAAGCTGTACAGGCTTAGTTATCTATGGATGTAGCCCCAAAACCGTCGACACGCCCGCCAGTCCAGCCGCAGGCTTGACCGAAGCCGATATGGTCCAGATTGCCGAAGCCTACGGGGCCATTGCACAATCGGCTACACCCATCCTGCACGGATCGACGCCCGAAAAAATCAGGGCAGCTTATCAGGCTCAAAGCAGTACTTATCGAAAAATTTCCGGCGTCAACGATGTTCGAATCAACCCGAATGAGCTGGTCGTGACGTTTACGAAGGGCATTCAGGTGGTCTGGAGTTTTGGGTATCCCGAAAGCGAGTCGCTTTCAGACGATGAACTCGACGAAATTATGCCCCAGAGCATTTCGATTCCGGGCACGACCGACAACCGGCAGGCTCGCACGGCCGCCGACTATCCCGGCAATAAAAAAGTAGTCTGGATCAACCAGCACTCCAACGACGACGGGCATGGAGGAACCGCCAGCTTTTATCCACGGATTCGCGCCAGCTTTCTCAACAAAAACTATACCGTCGATAACATTCCGAACGAAGCCATGACGCTGGACTTTATGGGCAGCCAGTTGAGTCAATACGGCGTTATTTTTCTCAATTCACACGGTGCTTATGACGAAGCCACCGGGCATACCTGGATCTGCACCGGCGCACGGGCTATCGGCGATGCTCAGATGAACCGGTTGGCCTCTCCGTTTCCCCAACCCTACAAAGACGATTTTATAGCTTACCTAAACCAATACGTTCAGCTCCAGAACGACGAACGCTTCTTAGGATTGCCGATGCGCGTTAATGTGTATGAAGAGCGACAGCAGAACAACTACGTATACCGGGCTTATATCGAAATTTCGGACGAGTTGGTCCAGCGTGTGTACGCAAAAAAACGTTTTCCCAACAGCCTGGTGCTGCTCAATATCTGCCAGGGTAGCAAAGACCGCAATAAAGCCCTCCTGAAAGCTTTTACGGCCAACAGCGCCAAACTAGCCCTTGGCTGGGACGAAATCCAAAACATTGGCGTGAGGGCTTTCGCCAATTTGCTGAGTTCGATGCTGGCAGGTTACAGTTTTGCGGATGCGTATGAGCAGATTCCGAATAATCTGCGCAATGGCTGTATGCTGCCCGAATGTAGTGGCTATGCCAACATGAAGGCCGATCCCAGCCTGAGCGACGATGCCCTGAAAAGCCTTTATCTCTACAAAGCCGATCTCAGCAGTGGGCTGGTTGCTTATTTCCCCTTTGAGGGCAACGCTGCCGACAAAAGCGGTAACAACAACCACGGCCAGGCCAACGGCATCGACTATGTGGCGGGCCAGAAAGGCAAAGGAGCGTACTTCCACGGGGTTCAGCAGGCCGACGCTTCGTTCTCTAACGTCGATAAGATATTTCTTCAGCCCTCCTCTTCGCTCACCTTTCAGAACGGAATGACGATTTCATTCTGGATAAAACTACCTACCGATACATTCTGGCCCGACAAAGCCACCTACTGCAATGGAGCCACTTTAACGGGCTATACGTTTGGGTGGGGGGGTATTTTTTCGCGTATGCCCGACGATCTGGCATCTTACCAGGGACCAATAGTACGGGTTCCGCCAGGCTTTCAGTGTTTTGTTAACCTATCACCCAACATCGGCACCGGTATCACGAGCCAGCATTATGACCTGACTCCTTATCTGAGTCCTGTAGAAAGCTCACTAGCTTCATTCATTACCAGCTCTGATCGGTTTCTGCATGTGGTGATGGTATTTAAAGGCAAAACCGTCAAATTTTATACAGATGGTTCTGAAAACGGATCGGCCGAGCTACCCCGCCCTTTATATGCCGAAGCCGCCGACAAGCCCATACTGATTGGCGCAGGCCGAAATGTTCACCTGCCTTTCACCGCCAAGCACTACCTCTACAGTGGAGCGGTAGCCGAACATTTTCACTGCTTCCAATATATCCACCCACTCGAAGGCGTGCTGGATGAACTGCGTATCTACAACCGTGCCCTATCGGCCCCCGACGTAAAACAGCTTTATGAAACAGACCGGCAGTAACGACTAAATCACCATCATAACGAGTAACCGTAACCCCTTAATCCATGAAAAATACGTGTGTTAGCATACTCCTCGGCGTGCTGCCGCTGGCGGCCTTTTCGCAGAAAGTTGAAGGGCTTGGCAACACTATAGCTTACCCGGGGGAGGCCCGTCAGCTCATCGGGGAGGCCTCAAAAAGCTTTTTAAACCTGGTGCCCGGTGGCTACAATACAGCCTGGTTCTCGGCACCCTCTACGCTGAAACCCGGCAAAGTCGACTTTAAATTTACCTTCACCGCCAGTATAGCCCCCAAATCGGCCGAAAGCTTTACGTGGCATCCTGAAAGCTACCCGCATTATGCCGTTGCAAACGGAGCTACGTCGCTGCCCACTGTTTTGGCAGGCCCTGACCAAAAAGCCTTTATCATTACCCGCCCACCTGCCCATTTAACACCCGCCGAAGCCAGCCAGTACACAACCTTAGCCGGGAGCGATACACTTCAGGGTAGTTCTCTTGGCCGTATCTTACCAGGGTTTATTCCGCAGCTATCCATCGGCTTACCGCTCAACTCCGAGCTTACGGTTCGCGGCTTAACGTTCGGCAAAAAATTTGGTCTTTACTATTGGGGAGCTGGGTTGAAACACAACCTGGGCCGAACCTTGAAATGGCCGTTCGACCTAGCTATTCAGTTGGGTTTTACGCGATTCAATATAGAACGGAATGATTCAACGGTGGTGCCCAACCTTCCCCGGCAAACGCCTGTAGTAGCAGGCTTTGTCAGTATAGAAGGCAACAAGTCATACACACCTGTTTTATACGGAGTTGATATGTGGCATGTGTCGGCCACCATTGGTAAAACGTTTTCGACCAACTTCGACGACGGCCGAACGCGCCAGTTCACGCTGTATGGGGGTCTTCAACTCATGCAAAGTACAACCCACATGGGCTATAGCGGTACCCTGCCGATTCAACTGATCGAAACCCGGCACGACAATCCGAATTTCCTTAAACCCGTTACAACGGGCTGGACGGGGTTTCAGATCCAGGATACTTATACGCGTGTAGGCGCGCTGGGTGGTATGGAATATAAAGCCCTGTCAGACATACGGTTATCGCTGGGCGGCATCTACCAGCCCGACGGCTACGCCAGCCTGAACGCCACCGTTGGCGGGCCTCCGCTAAAAATGCTCAAAGGCACAGCGCAGGTTATGCTCCTGCCTACGGTTATTGTGCTGCGGGCTATATCTTATGCCTTCAGTTATCAGTATCGTGTTGTGCACCCCTGGCATTGGTGGTACTACTGGTAAGAAAGGCAGGTTTCCAGGCATAAGGAGGCTCACTAACTATTCCTGGAAACCTATTTTCAAAACAGAGTCGACGGCTATACGTGCAACTGGCCATATCCTTACAAAGCATCATCCTATTTTTTGTGTTGATGCAACCGAAGCAAGTAACCCCGCATCTTCCAGATAATCAGCTCATTTTAGATTATCATGGCCACCGTTCAACATCAACGAGAACATTATATTGATTGGATAAGGGTTATCGCCTTTATGATTTTAATCTTTTTCCACTGCTCCATGCCCTTTGTACAGTTTGGCTGGGAAATAAAAAATACGGAACACTCCATCTTCCTCGACCGAATTATTATCTGGCTTCACCAATGGCGCTTACCCTTACTATTTTTCATTTCTGGAGTAGGGGTTAGTTTTTCGTTACATAAGCGATCAGTTCTTTCTTTTTTTGGCGAGCGCATTGTCCGGCTGTTTATCCCTCTGGTATTTTCAATGTTATTTGTCATACCTCTCCAGGTATATTTTGAGCGCCTGCAAGAAAAGAAGATCAGTGAATCATACTGGGATTTCTACCCTTCGGTTTGGAATTTTATACCCTATCCGGAAGGAACGCTTACCTGGAGCCACTTATGGTTTGTTATCTATCTTTTCGTTTTTACAATCTTACTATTACCCGTTTTCTCTTTATTAAAGCTCAGGGCTCTACACGGTTGGAAGCAACGAATCAACCCATTCTTTACGCATCCATCCGCCAATCTTTTGCTGGCAGTCCCCTTCATCCTATACTATTTCCTATGGTACATCCGGTGGCCCGTTCAGGGTAGTTTACTTGATGACTGGTTCCTGTTTAATTCATCGATTACGTTTTACTTCATCGGTTATTTTCTGGCCGATCTGCCCTCATTCTGGAAAACCTGCGAAACGTATCGAAGCTTTTTTTTAGGGATAACCTTATCTTGTCTGGTTGTCCTTTTCTGGAAGTACTACTGGTCAGTAGAGCTGCCAAAGCAACAGGATGCTTCGCTTTATAGTTACGGCTTTTTCGATGGGTTACACATCTGGTCAATCATCCTGACAATCATTGGGTTTGCACGACGATATCTAAATTTTTCCAATCCATCACTCGTGTATTTAACCTCGGCGGTTTACCCATTCTACATTCTTCATCAAACGATCATTGTGGCAACGGGCTACTACATTGTTCAATGGGAAAGTCCGATTTGGATCAAGTTGACTAGCCTGATTGTGGTTTGTTTTACCTTGATCCTTCTACTGTACCATTTCCTGATTCGTCCCTTTGTTCTCACACGTATCCTGTACGGGCTGAAGCCTAAGCAACTAAGGCCAACAAATCACGTATCGTATGCCGAACAGGAATAGTGATGGTTCCTGGGCAAAATCAATGGTCAAAACTCAGCCGACTGCCATTTGCGCAGTTGGTCGTGTTTGTTTTCCAGCATGAGCAGTTTTACACCCGGAAATTGGCCTAACAACCGACGGCTTTTCCGTAATCCGGCCACGCTGAAAACCTTTGTTAGTGCATCGGCCTGATACCCATTGGGCGCAAGGACGGTAGCCTGCACAAAGTGATGCAATCCAAGCCCGGAACGTGGGTTCATAATGTGCGAATAGCGTCTACCTCGGTACTCCAGAAAACGATACGTATCACCAGAGGTCGTAATAGCTGCATTTTTGAGCAGAATGGTCGTTGTGTCTCTATCACCAGCTTTTCCTGAACCAATACCTACGCGCCAGCCAGCCAGATTCGGAGGTGGATCGCCGACCAGAATATCTCCCCCAATATCAATCAGAGCAGATTGTATTCCGAACCCATGAAGAACATGCAGCGCTTCGTCGATCGCAAAGCCCTGACCAATCCCACCAACATCCAGCCGCATATGAGATCGGCGTAGTCGTACCGAACGAGTGGTGCTATCTAACTCCATCAGTCTATAGCCAACAGCACGTCTGGCCCGATGACGTTCCCTCACGGTTGGAAATTCCTTCCGGCGAACAGCCCTTCGCCAAAGCAATGACAGCGGTCCAAGGGTTGGATCATACCGACCCTTAGAAAGTCGGGCGATAGTTTGTGCTTTTTGCAGAACGTTAAACAAATCAATCGAAACCGGTGTCCATTGGCCAGACCCACTGGTAGCGGACAACCGATTGATTTCGGAGCCGTCCATGTAATCGCTCATGACCTGATTCAGGGAATCCATCCGAGCCGATACTGCGGTATAGGCCCGTTGAGCTATCAGGCTGTCGGGTGCGTAAAAAATAACATTGAATTGCGTTCCCATCAAGCCACGGTGAAACGAAAACCGCGTCTGAGCGTTCGACTGGGCATGAACAAAAACTGGTAGCAAGTTTATTGCTACCAGATGAACTAAGGTAAAATGAAGGAATAACGTAGTCCGCAAACTATTTTTACACGATATGTTTATCAAGCTACTTACAGTATGGTCACGATCAAAAATAAATTCGTTTTACTAGCCGCCGGTTTCTGGTTATCAGGCATTGTACTTATCCTAATTGGCGCAGGGGTTAAAAGTGCACGTCCTGATGTTGCCGGACCATTATTAACTGTGGGAATTATAGCGCAGGCAGCTGGCTTCGGCTTCTTAGGATTTGCGATTATGCAGGCAGTTCTAAAGAAAAAGTGAGTGGCAGCGATCTAAACGCGCGCTACCTTATCCCGCAGATACATATCAGCTAGCACCAGGGCAGCCATGGCTTCTACAATGGGCACGGCACGGGGTACAACGCATGGGTCATGCCGACCTTTGCCCGAAACGGTAACGGCCTGCCCATGTACATCTACACTATCCTGATCCTGCATGATGGTGGCTACCGGTTTGAAGGCCGTTCTAAAGTAGACATCCTCGCCGTTGCTAATTCCACCCTGAATGCCGCCCGACTGGTTCGTCTTTGTCCGAACTCGGCCCTGTTCATCGGTATAAAATTCGTCGTTATGCTGAGAGCCGTATTGTTCTACCCCGGCAAATCCGCTACCGTATTCAAATCCTTTTACAGCATTGATACTGAGCATAGCTTTACCCAGTTCGGCATGGAGTTTATCGAAAACAGGTTCGCCCCAGCCCACGGGAACTCCCGTCACAACGCAGTCGACAATACCGCCAATAGAATCGCCCCGCTTACGTGTTTCATCAATATAGGTAAACATTTGCTCAGCCGTTTCGGGATCGGGGCAACGAACGGCATTTTCTTCGGCCAGAGCCAGATTTAATTCCTGATATGGCTTATCAAGTTTTAGTTTTCCTACCTGAGAGACGTAGGCCTGAATCTGAACCCCTTGTTGTGCAAGCAGTAATTTGGCAATGGCTCCAGCCGCTACGCGAGCCGCCGTTTCGCGAGCCGACGAACGGCCACCACCCCGGTAATCGCGGGAGCCATATTTAGTCTGATAGGTATAATCAGCATGAGATGGCCGGAATTGCTCGGAGATATGGCCGTAATCTTTACTTCGCTGATCGGTATTTCGAATAAGCAGAGCAATGGGCGTTCCCTGGGTTTTTCCATCAAATACGCCTGAGAGTACCTCAAATTCATCTGCTTCACGCCGTTGGGTCGTTATGCGCGACTGCCCAGGTTTCCGTCGATCTAGTTCATGCTGAATAAAGTCTGTATCGAAGGCTAATCCGGCTGGGCAACCGTCAATCACAACGCCGATACCCGGCCCATGGGATTCACCAAATGTAGAAATTCGAAATAGCTTTCCGTACGTACTGCTCATGCCTGTTGGGTAATATGTATTCAGGCAAAATTAGCTAGTTATTGAGTCATTATTTAGCCGGTTCGCATCAACAATCCCCTGGCAGAACGCCTATCTTCATATAACTACCTAAAATACTGACGATTAGAAAAATATTTTATGATACTAACTACCGTCCTGTATCCTGTTTTTTAAAAAAAACGAATACCATTCCGATCAACATAACCAAAATAAGCACATTGGCAATGGCCCGAACCAGCACCGAAATGCTAATTGGCTGGAGTGTACTATCCATGGCTTCAATACCTGCATATAGCGAGTGATCAGTCGTTATACCTGATGACGTTTCGCCATTAGCTCCCGAACCACTACTGGGTGCCGCCACCTGAGCTGCGGCAGTAGGATTTTTGTTCCCAACCTGGAGTCGCAATTGTGGCCGAAGTGTATCGTATTGCCCGGTTTTGGGGTCGAAGTAAATCCATTGGAAACGGTTCGCCAATGAAATCTCTCCATTCTGGTGTGGTACAATAAAGTAGCTGAATGTTTTACGGCCTGTTACCTGATTCCCATTATTCGTAACTGTGTGTCGTTCTTCGGGCGGAAACACATCAAACTCTGCTGTTTCATTTGAAAGCGCGGGAGCAGGAAGCGTAGCAATATTTCCCTCTCCTATTACGGTTAGCGTATAGCGAACACTTTGCCCTATAGTAACACCCTGCCGATCTAGCCCTTCTTCCAACTGAAACGACCCAACCGGCACCCTTCCCCGTAGTGGGTGCGGAGGTAATGCCTTAACCGTTATGGTGAGTGGTCTGCTGGTGAATACTACTGTTTCGGGCTGAGATGAGGGTGGCCCAATGTTGGGTCGTGGACGTACTAACTGAAGCGACACGGCGGGCAATCGTAAATCCTGATTCGAAAGCGGGAAAAAGACGGATTGGTAGATACGAAACTCCCGGAATCTTTTCCCTCTGATTAGGATTGAGATCGGCTTCAATTCTGTAATGGCCAGGTTTTCTTCCCACGAGTTAGCCGGACGGATTTTTTTGGTGATCTCCTGTAATTGCTTGTCGAGAGCGGTAAAATTGAGGACGTATGGATAGTCATCGGCAATATACAGTGATAGGGTCAGTGCCACGTCTTCACCCGCATAAACCGACGATTTAGACGCACGTAGTGATAGAAAAGCGGCTTTCCCTGTAACTACATCTACCGTATTAAGTGTAGTAGCGGTTGGTGCAGTTGCCGTTTTGGAGGGTAGAACAACTAGTACTGCCCCATCCGAACGCACGGTTTCACCATTAATGGTAATCGTAAATGGTGGCAACCGAAATCGACCGGAAGCAGTAGCCAGATAATTTTGCGTAATTACTTGATTAGTAATTGTTTTTCCACCAACTTCACTAGGGGAAACACTAGTCGATATTCCTTGTTTAGTGAATCCGGTTATATCAGGAAAGGGAATGGTAACCCTATTTTCGCTATTGGGAATGATGACTGAAATAGTAAAAGGCCGCTCAATAGGAAAAGTAGTTTGGCTTAATTCAATAGAAGTAACATTATCAGGAACTTGTCCAAAAACTATACTACTACCCAAGAAAAATAATGCAAAAAATTTGCGGAATATTGCAAGTAACATTGTTATTTTGAAGCAACAATTTTCATAGTAAGTCGTTACCGATATAAGAACGAACCAGTCAACCTCTTTCAATATCCATAGGCTTCCTAAACAACAAATTAATACCCTATGCTCTCTATGCTCGAATATATCAAAACCATCCTTCAGAAGGTGAGTTTTGATAAATCTCTTTTTGAAAAAGAATTGGCCAAAGCCATTAAGTTGCTCATTCCAAAAGAAGTTAAGCAACTAAAACGCTGGTGTTATCTCCAATTTGGCAAAGTTTACCGAGTGGTATTGAACCACTGTTTTTCACGGGTTCGGTTTACCTGACAAAGTAGTCTGACGGCTAAAAAAGCTCCCCTGGCTTCGCGAAGCCAGGGGAGCTTTTTGTTTTGTCCGTATTCGGTCTATGGTAATTAGTTTACGGTTAATAACACGCATGCGCAGCCAACCGTAAACCAAATACCTTTACAGATTCACTTTCTGTCCCATTTCAGGTATCTCTATATGCTGAAATCCAGCCGCCTGCAGGTGATCTTTCCAGATAAGTTGCTTGTCGTATTCGCCATGAACCAGAAATACCTGTTTAACCTGAGCGGGATTCTGGCAGCTCAAAAAGTGAAGCATTTCCTTATAATCGCCATGGGCCGAGAACGAGTCCATAATAGCTACACGGGCAATAACCGGGTATCGTTCGCCAAAAATTGTCACTTCCTTATCACCCCGCTTCAAAGCGCCACCCAGGCTGGTTGGCGATGCATAACCAACCAGAAGAATGGTGGTATTGGGTTTTGTAATGTTGTTCTTGATATGATGCTTGATACGTCCGGCCTCAGCCATGCCTGATGGCGCAATGATAATACAGGGTTCTTTGCTATCATTGATGGCTTTCGACTCGTTTACGTCCGTCACATAATGCAGATTAGGGAAGTTAAACGCATCGCCATCCTTTTTGATATAAGCCAGAATATCCGGATTAAAATCTTCTTCATGATCACGCATGACCTTCGTCGCTTTCACCGACATTGGGCTGTCGATATACACTGGCAAACGGGGTAAACGACCTTCACTTTCTAACTGGTCGAGCGCATAAATCAACTCCTGTGTACGGTCAACTGCAAAAGCCGGAATAATGAGCTTACCCCGCCCTTCTACACATGTCTGCTGAACGATATTGAGCAAATGCGCTTTCATATCAGGTTCCGCTTCATGCAGTCGGTCGCCGTAGGTCGATTCGCAAATGATGTAGTCAGCCTGTGGGAAGGTATCGGGCGAGCGCAGAATTTTATCATCGGGACGGCCAATATCACCACTAAAAAAAAGATGCTTCTCCACCCCGTTGTCTTCAATCATCAGGCTAACGGCTGCACTGCCCAGTAAATGGCCCGCATCGGTTAGTAAGCCCGTCACTTCATCGCAAATCATGAACGACTTTCCATACTGCACGGCTTGCATCTGATCGAGTGCCTTCTGTACGTCTTCTTCGTCATAGAGTGCCTCAAGCTCAGGCTCGCCCCGGCGCTTACGTCGCTCATTAACTCGTTCGAGGTCGCGTTCCTGAATCCGCGCACTATCCATGAGCATCACTTCGCAGAGATCAATTGTGGCCGATGTCGTGTAAATTGGGCCTTTGAACCCCTTGCGCACGAGCCGGGGAATCAGGCCTGTGTGGTCAATATGCGCATGAGAAAGTACCATGTAATCAACCAGGGCCGGATCGAATCCAAACTGTTGGTTCAGCTCATCGGTGTTGATACCCTGAAATAGCCCACAATCGAGCAAGATTTGTTTGCCACTGGCGGTGGTCAGCAAGTGTTTACTACCCGTAACGGTACGGGCTGCGCCGAAAAATTGAATGGTCATGATTTAGGTATGTTCTCGGTAAATCTGTGCGTTTCTTTGTACCTCTCCGTGTACAAACTATGCTACTGAGACGTGCAAATAAACAGAGAGTTTCACGGACTTATCATGGTGACTATTGAAAAAGGTAAAATCCTGGCGAAGCAACTCTGGAAATCGCGTTTTGTGAAAACCAGTATCACCGCCATATTGATTTTTTTCGGCCTGGATTTCTTTTTCCCTGTTCAAACCAACGTACCGTATTCAACGATCATTACGGCCCGAGACGGCTCCATTTTGCACGCCTTTTTAAGCCGTGATGACAAGTGGCGGATGTATGCCGAACTTCATGAAATTACGCCCGCCCTCCGCGATGCCATTCTATTCAAAGAAGACAAATACTTTCGGTTTCATCCCGGTTTTAATCCAGTGGCCATGCTTCGGGCAGCGGCCCGGAATCTGCTAAAAGGAAGACGAACATCGGGGGCTTCGACCATCACGATGCAAACGGTACGACTTCTCGAACCGCGCGACCGTACCTATGGAAACAAACTGATTGAGCTGTTCCGAGCCTTGCAGTTGGAGGTCCATTTCTCGAAAGATGAGATTCTACAATTGTACCTGAACCTGATTCCTTATGGCGGTAACGTTGAAGGACTTAAGTCGGCATCTCTACTCTACTTTGGAAAACCACCTGTATTACTCAGTCTGGCCGAACTGACAACACTGACCATTATTCCGAACCGGCCATCGAGTCTACGACTGGGGGTCCGAAACGCGCTTATTGTGCAGGAACGCAATCGGTGGCTCGCACGCTTCCAGAAGGCACACCTCTTCGACGATGTAACTATAACTGATGCGCAACGGGAGCCACTCAACGCGTATCGCCGGGAAGCTCCCCAACTGGCACCGCACCTATCGCGTCGGCTCCGGGCCGAAAACCCAACGACTCCAATTATACAGTCAACCCTGAACCCGACAGCACAAACCACGGCAGAACGGTTAGTGCAGCATTACGCCGATCGTATACGAGCCTATAATATCCACAATTCGGCGGTATTGATTGTGGATAACCTATCACAGGAGGTGGTAGCGTATGTCGGCTCGGCAGATTTTGGGAATGCCTTCGATGGCGGTCAGGTAGATGGTGTGCGCGCGGTACGATCCCCTGGTAGCGCGCTAAAACCGCTTCTGTATGGGTTGGCTTTCGATGAGGGTATCATTACGCCCAAAACCAAATTGGCCGATGTGCCGAGCAACTTCGGCGGCTATGAGCCCGACAACTACGATCGGCGTTTCAATGGCCCAGTTACAGCTGAATTTGCCCTGGCGAATTCGCTGAATATTCCGGCCGTTGCGTTGCTAAAGGAAATTGGAACTCCATCCTTAGTATCAACCCTTCAGAAAGCTGGATTTTCGGCCATAAAAAAACAGGCAAAGGAGTTGGGACTTTCCATGATTCTGGGTGGTTGCGGTGTTACACTGGAGGAGATGACACGACTGTATACCGGGTTGGCGAATGGGGGGAAGATGGGGGAGTTACGGTTTAGTGTGAATACTACCCCACCGACCCGTCGGACCGCCCCGGCCCCGCCCCTTAAAAAAGGGGCGGGGGGTGGGGTAAGTCTTTTATCCCCCGAAGCCGCCTACCTGGTTACCCACACCCTCACCCAAATCACTCGTCCAGATCTGCCCAATAACTTCGACAATAGCTATCACCTTCCGAGGATTGCCTGGAAAACAGGCACCTCCTATGGCCGGCGTGATGCCTGGAGTATTGGCTATAACCAACGGTATACAATTGGGGTTTGGGTTGGTAATTTTTCGGGGGTGGGTGTAGCCGAACTTAGTGGCGCTAATACCGCGACGCCTTTGCTGTTTCAGCTGTTCAACGTGCTGGACTATAATTCATCCACGGGTTGGTTCCGAATCCCCAAAGGCGCAACCAAATTATCGTCGCGGCTTATATGCCCCGAAACGGGCGACGTTCCAGGCGAGTTTTGTACCAATCCGGTGACAGACTATTGCATTATGGGCGTATCTAGATATAGGCGTTGCCAACATCGGAAAGCTGTTTTCACCAATGCATCCGGGACAATTTCCTATTGTGCACAGTGCCTGCCGGATAGCGGTTCCGTGCGTCGCTCCTATCCAAATTTGGCACCGGAAGTCATTACGTTTTACCAAAGTCGTCATATTCCGTTTGAGGTAGTCCCTCCTCATAATCCATCCTGCGAACGGGTGTTTGGGAATATTGGCCAGACTGGACCGCAGATAACGGGACTGAATAACGGTAGTGCGTATTTTATCAACCCAAAACAACCTGCCGAAATGGAGTTGAGCTGCCAGACTTCCAATGATGTACAAACCGTATTCTGGTATTTGAACGATAAATTTTACCGACGAGCCAAGCCAACCGAAGCAGTATTTTTCAAACCTAAAGCGGGGGCGTTAAAAATTTCCTGCGCCGATGATAAAGGTCGAAGCAGTGATATTCGGATACTAGTAAATTATGAGTAAGTGTTTGTTTATCTTGCCTTTCTCACTTAGTTATTTACCCTCAAACCGAATTAACGTATCCATGAAACTAGTACTCCCCTTTATTACGGCACTTCTTCTCTCCACAGCCACCTTAGCGCAACAAGCTACCGACCCTACTCAAGACCCTACCGCTCTGGGCAATGCCTTCTTTAAAGCTATGCTCGATGAAGATAGCAAAACCCTTGGCTCCTTAGTCGCCAGTGATTTCAGTCTCGTTAGTTTCGATGGTAGCACCGTTGATGGCGATATGCTTGTACAGGGCGTTGGGGGTGGTTTCGTGGTGGTTGATGCAGCTACCGTATCGGATACCCGGACGCGCCAGTACAATAGCGATTCGGCCGTAATGACGGGCATGTGGAAGGCCAAAGGCAATGTTCAGGGAAATGGGTTCGATAATTCCGTTTCTTTCTCGGTTGTATGTGCCAAACAGGGAGGCTCCTGGAAAATTGTTAACGTTCAGTTTACACCTACCCGGTAATTACCGCTTAGTAAGTCAGCTACTGAAAACCAACCCACTCCACAATTTAGGAGTGGGTTTTTTCGTCTATATTCGGCCTTTCACTCCTACCGTCATGCAAACGCGACTCTTTAAACCCTTTCTGTTTTTTTCTCTACTCTCGCTTCTTCTTTTTCAATGCTCGCGTCTACCGTTCAATGAAGTATCCGTAGTGGGTCGCAATTTTGATGATGAAATTCAACAGACGCAGAACCTTACCTTTACCTTCAATAAAAACGTTGGCCCAACCAATCAGTTCGATGAATGGGACTCCACTCAATATGTGCGTTTTATACCTGCCGTTCGGGGGAAATTTAAGTGGACGGCACCAAACGAACTGGTCTTCTCCCCCGCCCGTGCGTTTGACCCAGCCACGGATTATCGCGCCGAACTGACCAATGATTTACTGAAGCGGTCGGACACCAAAGACTTGAAAATTTCGGGCGACGAGATCGCGTTTCATACACCTTATCTGCAACTCACTGGTACCGAAAACTGGTGGTCACGTTCCCGCGAAACGGGGCAGCCTGTTGCTAAAACCCGGCTGAATTTTAACTACCCTGTTTCGTCCGCAGAGATAGCCAGCAAAGCAGTTGTTTCGACTGAAGACAAAGCCCTTAGCCTGCAAACATCCCCTAGTGATGCACAAAACTCTGTTGCGCTCACGCTCACGAATGCGCCAGCGCAGAAAAACGAACAACCTCTAACCGTCAAGCTAGAAAAAGGGCTGAAAGTACCGAACACCGCTTATGTCAGCAAAGATGTTATTGAGGAAACCAGTACGCTCCCTTCTCGCTATAAAGTCGAAGTGGCGGATGTACAAACGAGCTTTGAGAATAATAAGGGCATCGTTCGGGTTATTACTACGCAGGAACTACAACCCGCCGAACTGAGCCAGTATTATACCATTCAGCCAGAGGTTGAAACAACAGCCGAACTAACCGAAAATGGGTTCATTATCCGGGGTAACTTCAACGAGATAGATACGTACGTTCTTACCCTGACCGACCAGATTCGGGGTGTATTAGCAACGAAACTGGATGAGCCGGTAAGCAAAGATCTATTCTTCGGGAAGATGCCCGCCAGCATCCAGTTCGCCAATAAAAAGGCGCTCTATCTATCATCAAAAGGTGCACGAAACATAGGACTTAACATCGTTAACGTGCCGAAAGTACAGGTCAAAATAGCAAAAGTCTATGAAAACAATCTTCTGAATTATTTCCGCAATAACCGATACGAGGACTATAAAGAAAACGCTAATGGCGAGTGGGGACCATCGGGATCGTTTAACTATAGCGACGACGAACCGGGGTATCTAAGCGATGTGCTCGTGAAGAAAACCATTGAAACTGCCGATTTACCCAAGGTTCGGGGTGTTTCGGCATTGAATCTGGCTCTACCCGATCAGAATAATAACTTTAGGGGTGTTTACCTGGTTTCTGTCGACTCAAAAGACGAAGCTTATTTACAAGCCAGCCAGCTTGTTTCGGTCTCCGACATTGGTCTGGTGGCCCATGAGACAAAAAACGAAGTGCTGGTCTGGGCCAATTCCATCCGTACCGCAGAACCTCTTCAAGGTGTTGAGGTAACCCTGGTGAGCAATAACAATCAATCTGTTTATACACTTAAAACCGACGGCAGCGGCTTTGTTAAGTTCGATAAGGTAACCGAGAAAGCGCCCGGCTTCAAAATTGCGCTCCTTACCGCCCGCACTGCCGACGACTTCAATTTCCTGTTCCTGCCCGACACGCAGGTTGAAACCTCCCGCTTTGAGGTAGAAGGCAAGTACGATAATGAGTCTGGATTTGATGCCTTCGTATATGGTGACCGTGACATTTACCGTCCCGGCGAAACCATTCATTTCAACACCGTTATTCGGGCGCAGAATTGGCAAAGTGTTGGTGAAATTCCGGTGTTGATCCGAGTAGTAACGCCCAATGGCCGTGAACTTCGTACGTTCCGAAAAACCACCAACGCACAGGGAGCCGTTGCCACCGATGTACCCCTGAACCCTGCCGCCGTAACCGGTAGCTACACCATTGAAGTACTGAATGCGAACAACGTCTTGCTCACATCACAGGCGGTGAGCGTTGAAGAATTCGTTCCCGATCGGATTAAAGTGGATGTGCTGACCGATAAGACAAGCTACAAATCAGGGCAGACCATTACACTATCGGCAACGGCGATGAATCTGTTTGGCCCGCCTGCGTCTGATCGGGCGTATGAGGTGGAGCTACAGCTGAAGCGTAAAGTATTTTCCCCCAAAGGCTTTGGTGATTATGATTTCGATATTCCAAATGGCCAGTCCGGTACTGCCGGAGAAGCCGCGGGCAAACCTGATGTTTTTCCAAAAGAAGTCCGGCAGGGACGTACCAATGCCAATGGCCAGGCCACTGAAAAATTTCCTATTCCGGCACTTTATCAGGACATCGGTCTCCTGGAAGCCAAACTATTCGTGACCGTCTTCGACGAAAACGGCCGACCCGTTAACCGGCTTCGCCGACTTGACGTTCTGACGCAGGACACGTTCTTTGGTGTGCGACTTCCGGATCGCTATGTAGCAACCAACGCCCCAGTTGCGGCTGAACTCGTTGCACTAGATCCAGCCGGTGCGCTCCGGGCTTCGGCTTCCGCATCGGTCGAAGTGGTACGCTATGACTACCAAACGGTGATTGAGAAAGACGGTGATCGGATAAAATACTCGACCAAACGGCGCGAGAAATCCGTTTACACAAACTCGTTGCTATTCAAAGGTGGGAAGTCAGCCTTTCGTTACGTACCAACCGTTTCGGGTGAATACGAAATCCGTGTTCGGCGGCCTTCGGCACAGAATTATGCAGCCACTAGTTTTTACGCGTACGGCTACGGAAGCACCTCAGCTTCATCGTTTGAAGTAAGCCAGGAAGGTCAGGTCCTAATGACCCTCGATAAGCCGACTTACCAAACCGGCGATAAGGCAAAGGTCCTCTTCAAGGCTCCTTTCGATGGTAAACTGCTCGTAACTGTCGAGCGAAATCAGGTGCTCGAACAACACTGGTTAACCACAAGCAATAAATCGGCCGAATGGAGTTTTTCGGTTGGGAGTGAGCATTTACCGAATGTGTACGTAACGGCCACTCTCATCCGGGCCATCGACAACACAAACTTACCTTTGACGGTTGCCCATGGTTTTGCGCCCGTGTCTGTTCAGGATGCTGACACAAAACTTCCGGTCACAATTACGGCGGTGACCCAATCGCGCTCGAAAACGAAGCAAACAATTCGGGTGAAAACAGCGGGCAATTCCCAGGTTACGGTGGCCGTGGTCGATGAAGGAATTCTGCAACTCAAGAACTTCAAAACGCCCGATCCACACGGGTTCTTTTATCAGAAACGTGCGCTCGAGGTTGGTAGTCACGATTTATACGCACTGCTCTATCCTGAACTGTCACTAAAATCCACATCGAGCGTAGGAGGTGACGGCTATGACCTGGAGAAACGAGTGAATCCACTTAGCAATGGTCGCGTTCGATTGGTTGCCCTCTGGAGTGGTATTTTAGAAACTGGCTCTGACGGAGAAGCTGAATTCTCGGTAGACATCCCGCAGTTTTCGGGCGATTTGCGAGTCATGGCCGTTGCCTACAAAGACAACGCCTTTGGGTCGGCAAACAGCAATATGAAAGTGGCCGACCCTATTGTGATTAGCACGGGCGTTCCTCGTTTCCTCACCCCCGGCGACCAGCTCGAACTGCCCGTCAACCTGAGTAATACGACCAAGCAAGTAGCCAGTATTACAGCCAAACTAAGCCTAACCGGCCCGCTGATAGCAGACAGCATCAGTACGCAGAAACTCACGATTCAGCCCGGACGTGAAAGCCGCGCTATTTTCCGAATTTCAGCTAAACAGGCCATTGGCGCCGGAACCATCACGATAGCAGCCAACGGATTGAATGAAACCTTCACCGAAAAAACGGACATCACGGTTCGACCAGCGGCTTCGTTACAGAAAACATCGTTATCAGGTGCCGTAGCGGGTGGAAAATCGCAAACGTTGCAATTAGCGGGCAATTTCCTGTCCGGCACTGCTAAGGCCAGTATTACGCTAAGCCGGTCGCCGGTGGCGCAGTATGGGCGCGAGTTGTCGTATTTGCTCGGTTATCCGCATGGTTGTATCGAGCAAACGATCTCGAAAGCTTTCCCCCAATTGTATTTTGCTGATCTGGCCAGGCAACTCTCTACCAACACCTACTTTGTTCGGGCGGGCGAGAGCGATCTTAATCCAGCCACCAACGTTCGGCAGGCGGTACAAACGGTAGAAAGTCAGCAAGCATCAAATGGCGGCTTTACAATGTGGCCGGGCATGGTCACTGTGGCAGGAAAATCGAATGTAGACGAATGGGCCAGTGCCTATGCTGTCCATTTCCTGTCCGAAGCGCAGGAAGCGGGTTATGAAGTCCGGCCATCGGTGCTGAGTTCGGCCATCGACTTTTTAACGACCTTCACTAACAGCCCGGCCACTGAAAACGCCGTTACGTTCGATGAAACGGGTGGAAAAACGGTTCATAAGGTGGCTAGTCGGACTAGTATTTACGGGCTTTATGCGCTGGCAGTAGCTGGTAAACCGAATCGGTCGGCTATGAATTATTACAAGCAGAACGCGGCCTTACTTACACCCGACAGTCGTTATTTGCTGGCATCAACCTTCTTCCGCGTTGGCGACACCCGCAGTTTTGCGGCCCTGCTTCCTAAGCGGTTTACGGACCATACAACCGGACGGCAAACGGGGGGCAGTTATGCATCACCTGTGCGGAACCTTGCCCTCGTTCTCGACGCACTAGTTGATACGGACATTAATAACATCCAGATTCCGACATTGGCCCGCCAGCTATCGGGAGTCTTGAAACAGACCAGTTACCTCAACACGCAGGAAGCCGCGTTTGCGTTTCTGGCACTGGGCAAGCTGTCCCGCCAAACAGCCAACAGCACCGCTATGGCTACGTTGACTGCCGGAGGAAAACCGCTGGGCACTATGAACGCAGCTTTGCTCAACCTAAAGCGTGTGCCAACCAATGCGCCACTTAATCTGAGTGCTCAAGGCAGCGGGAACGTATATTATTTTGCCCAGAGCGAGGGCATTCCGGCGAGCGGAAAAATTGCGGAAGAAGACAATGGGGTTCAGGTTCGTCGTCAATATTTGAATCGGGAAGGTCAGCCCATAAGCGATATCCGGCAGAACGATCTGGTGGTGGTGAAAATTACCCTCGCCAGTACCAATGGTCTGAATGTAGAGAATGTTGTTGTAACGGATTTGCTCCCGGCCGGGCTTGAGGTCGAAAACCCGCGCCTGACGGAGCCTCGCGACATGCCCTGGATCAAGAAACCAGACGCCCCTGACTACTTCGACCTGCGCGACGACCGGATCAATTTTTACACAACAGCTACCGGAACCGAGCGCACGTTTTATTATCTGACAAGAGCCGTATCGAAAGGTCGCTTCGTTGTGGGGCCGGTGTCAGCCGATGCGATGTACAATGGCGAATACCGGAGCTATAACGGAGCAGGTGTTCTGGTAGTGAAATAATAGTAGAACGCTGCTAACGCTGATCTTTATGATTTACGCGGGTATAATCTGTGTAAATCATAAAGATCAGCGTTAGCAGCGGGCTATTATGTCAAACATGTTGGCTCATCGTATAGTTTATCACCCAAAACGAGACAATCCATGCTCCAGGATGCCGACATACTTATTATTGGTGGTGGTTTGGCAGGGCTGACGGCGGGCATTCATCTATCTCGGGAAAACTTTCGGGTCGCTCTTATTGAAAAACATGCCTATCCACAACACAAAGTATGTGGTGAGTATGTATCCAATGAGGTATTGCCTTATCTGCACCAGTTGGGTATCTCAGTTGATGGCTTACATCCTTCTCGAATACATCGTTTTTTGTTTAGTACGGTTTCTGGGAAAACAATAGAAAGTGAATTGCCGCTGGGTGGATTTGGCATTAGTCGGTACACACTCGATGACTTCCTATATAAGCAAGCCCTAATTTCTGGCGTTTCCATTATACAAAGTCAGGTAACAGATGTTCAGTTTCAGAATGATCAGTTCACAGTACGTACATCCAACGGGAAAGTGTATGCATCAAAACTGGTTATTGGAGCTTATGGCAAACGCTCGTCGGTAGATAAACAACTCCAACGGAACTTCATACTAAACGAGTCGCCGTGGATGGGTGTCAAGGCTCATTACAAAGCCGATTTTCCCGATGATTTAGTATCGCTTCACAATTTCGATGGCGGATACTGTGGGCTGTGTCAGGTAGAAGACAACCTGGTTAATGCCTGTTATCTAACAAATTATAGTAGCTTCAAGAAACATAAAAACATTGAGGCCTTTCAACAGAATGTCATGAGCCAGAATCCTTTTTTAAAGGATTTTTTTTCTAAGGCCATCCCATTATTCGATAAGCCCTTGACAATTAGCCAGATCTCATTCGCGAAAAAGCAACCAGTCGAAAACCACATGTTAATGTGTGGCGATACCGCTGGGGTTATTCATCCATTATGCGGGAATGGTATGGCGATGGCCATTCACAGTGCCAAAATTGTTTCCGAATTAATCATTAATTATTACAGAAGTACAAACCTGAATAGGGAGGTTTTGGAAGATGAGTATACCATTTCCTGGAATTATTTTTTCAAAAAAAGATTGACCACGGGCCGAATTGTTCAATCCTTATTACAACGACCCTTTCTTGCATCCGTTTTAATGAGTGGCTTACAACTAACTCCTGCTATGCTACCCTTACTGATTAAACAAACGCATGGCGAACCATTAGTGGGTAACTATGTAGACAGTTAGAGTAATAAGTGAATGTAAATTCGTTAAATTTTACGAAAGAATAGAATCCAAATAATCAACAGAATCCAGGTTGGCCCAAGTAATTTTTTACGTTAATGATTGTAAATACTGCACAGCGTACATCCAAAGAAGAATTTTTAGACGATTTTTCGCTAGAAGGTGATGAATTACGGGATGCGTTAGACAAAATTGCCACTATTAATCAATGGTTGGGCGGGAATAAAATTACGCTGGATGGATTAAAAAAATTACTAAAAGATCAGCCAAACGGGAAGGTAATTTCGGTTGTCGACGTAGGTTGTGGAAATGGTGATATGTGTCGGGCAATTGCTGATTTTGGCAAAAAAGAAGGTATTCCGTTTAAAATTCTGGGCATCGATGCAAATGCCGATGCCATTAATCATGCAAAGGCCTGTTCTGAAGCCTACCCAACAATAACCTATACGTCTGCAAATGTCTTTGGCGACGAATTCGCTTCGTTGACGTACGATGTCGCCGTATGTACCCTAACGTTACATCATTTCTCCGATAAAGAAATTTTACAACTGATGGGTTTATTAACTAACAAAGCTACACTTGGTGTAGTTATCAATGACCTACAACGTAGTGCCTTGGCTTACCGTCTTTTTCAGCTTATCTGCGTTGTATTTGGGCTTACTAAATTATCTAAAGAAGATGGCCTGACCTCTATTTTGCGTGGCTTTAAAAAGCATGATTTAGAATCATTTTCTAAAGAACTGCAATTAAAAAAATACTGGATTAACTGGAGGTGGGCTTTCCGCTATCAATGGATTATCAAAAACCTATGAGTGTAAAAATTACAGCAGTAGCAAAAGCATTACCAAAAAATTGGCGTGACACAAAAGACATTTTACCATTTCTGGAAGTTTGGCTGGCTGATCAGGATACTCGTTTTCAACGAAAAGTAAAAAAGATTTTTGAAAACGCAGCGGTTGATCGGCGCTATTCAATTATGGGACCAACTGAGGTTTTTGCAAAAACGTCGTTCGCCGAAAAAAACGCGATATATAGTCGAGAGTCTATTAAGTTAGGGGAAGAAGCGCTTAAAAATGCACTAGCCAAAACAGACTGGAAACTAACCGATATTGATTACCTGATTACGGTAAGTTGTACGGGCATTATGATTCCGTCGTTGGATGCGTATCTGATCAATAGCCTACAAATGCGGCAGGATGTGGTCCGGCTTCCTGTTACTGAAATGGGCTGTGTAGCTGGTGTATCTGGTATCATCTATGCCAAAAATTTTTTAAAGGCAAATCCTGGTAAACGGGCTGCCCTGCTAGCGGTAGAGTCGCCAACAGCGACGTTTCAACTGGATGATTTTTCGATGGCTAATATTGTTAGTGCAGCCATTTTTGGGGATGGGGCCGCCTGTGTGTTGCTATCGTCCAATGAAGCAGATAAAGGGCCGGAAGTAATTGCCGAAGATATGTATCATTTTTACGATGCCACCCATTTAATGGGATTCGACCTCTCCAATACAGGCCTTCAAATGGTCCTGGATAAGTCGGTGACCGATACCATAGCCGCCCATTTCCCCGACATTATTTATCCATTTCTGGCAAAAAACCAGTTGAGTATCGATGAGATATCGCACTTGATATTCCACCCTGGTGGCCGAAAAATTGTGGAGGTTGTGCAGGAGATTTTTGGCAAAATGGGCAAGAATATTGACGAAACGAAAGAGGTGTTACGCTTGTATGGTAATATGTCGAGCGCTACGGTGCTTTATGTATTGGAGCGATTTATGGATAAACAGCCCGCCAAAGACACCTACGGGCTCATGTTAAGTTTTGGTCCAGGGTTTTCGGCACAACGCGTTTTACTGAAGTGGTAAAAGAATTTAGCGATAAAAATTATTGGGCCGTTATTTTAGGTGGTAGCCAGGGATTAGGGTTGGCAACAGCACAAAAACTGGCGCGTCATGGTATGAATATGTGTATCGTCCACCGCACCCGAAAAGCGGACCTTCCTGCTGTTGAAGCCGAATTTAAGCAACTTAAAGCGGAAGGTGTTTTACTCAGGCAGTACAATGTGGATGCCACCAATGCTGACAAACGCCGTTTCGTAATCACCGATTTACGTGAGCATTTGGGTACAGATGGAAAAGTAAGAGCCTTAGTCCACAGCATCGCTAAGGGGAATTTAAAACCGATGATCTCAGATAATCAGCCTCAACTTCAGCATGACGATTTTCAGTTAACAATTGAGGCCATGGCAATTAGTTTATACAACTGGTCGAAAGACTTATTAACCGCTTCACTATTTGCCACCGACGCACGTATCATTAGTTTCACCAGCGAAGGAAGCACCAAAGCCTGGAAAAACTACGCGGCCGTTTCGGCAGCCAAAGCAGCTTTGGAAGCTATCTCCCGAAGTATTGCGCTGGAAATGGCCCCTTCGGGTATTCGGGCAAACTGCATTATGGCAGGCGTTACAGATACCGCTTCATTACGCATGATTCCCGGTTACGAATCTTTATTAAGTCATAGCAAACAAAGGAATCCATTTTCCCGATTAACCCAAGCAACCGATGTAGCCAATGCAGCGTATCTACTCTGTAAAGATGAAGCGGCCTGGATTAATGGTACCGTGATTCAGGTGAATGGCGGTGAACACCTTCAATAACGATTACCCCTTGCAGACGTTTAGCCATATCCTCTCAAAGCTACCCTACAGCAAACCCTTTTTGTTTGTGGACCGTCTGTATGCAATCGATGAAAATGGGGTTGAAGGGAGTTATACCTTCCCCGCTGATTCGTATTTCTACGAAGGGCATTTTGCTGAAAAACCGGTAACGCCCGGTGTTATTCTGACGGAAGTTATGGCCCAGATAGGCGTTGTTTGCCTGGGTATATTTCTACTGGCAGATACCCACCCCAGCGACATCGAAATAGCCCTTACGTCTACCCATGTCGACTTTTACAAACCCGTTTTCCCCAGCGAAACCGTTATTGTACGGTCTACGAAAGACTATTTTCGATTTCATAAGTTGAAGTGTAACATAGAAATGTTCAACACTACTGGAGAGTTAGTTTGCCGGGGTGCCATTTCAGGTATGATGAAATCGAAAAAGTATGCGTAATCGAGTCGTTATCACGGGCCTGGGTGTAGTGGCACCAAATGCAGTGGGTGTACCTTCGTTTTTAGAGGCTATTCAGGCAGGCAAAAGTGGAATTACCTTTCACCAGGAATTAGCCGACCTTAAATTTTCCTGTCAGATTGGAGGCATTCCACCCGTAACCGACGCACATAAACATCAGTATTTTTCAGACTTACAGCTTCATCAACTCAACAGTAGTGGTGTTATCTATGGAGTGATTGCTGGCATGGAAGCCTGGCATAACGCCGGTTTACCAATAGCCACCCATGAGCCAGACTGGGACTGTGGTATCGTATTCGGAACCGGTATTTTAGGGATCGACAAACTTCGGGAAGCAATTTATAAGGTTGATCAGGGCCAGGTCAGGCGATTAGGCAGCACTGCCGTTGTGCAAACCATGACCAGTGGGGTAAGTGCTTACCTAAGTGGAATGTTGGGACTCGGCAACCAGATTACAGCAAATTCAGCCGCCTGCGCTACGGGCACCGAAGCCCTTTGGCTCGCCTACGACCGTATCGCAAATGGTCATGCTAAACGAATGCTGGCCGGTAGCTGCAATGACCATGGACCCTATATTTGGGGTGGCTTTGATGCCATGCGTGTGCTACCCTATCAATATAACAACTCACCAGAGAAGGCATCAAGGCCCTTGAGTGCTACCGCCAGCGGCTTCGTTCCGGCCAGCGGTGCCGGTGCGCTGGTACTGGAATCCCTGGATAGTGCGCTGGCGCGAAAGGCGACCATTTATGCCGAAATTGCGGGGGGACACGTCAACTCCGGTGGCCAGCGGGGTGGCGGCTCTATGACAGCCCCTAACCCGAACGCTGTTAAACGCTGTATCCAGAAAGCAATGGAACAGGCAAACATTCAATCCGAAGACATTGATCTGATTGACGGCCATTTAACAGCCACTATAAAAGACGCAGCCGAAGTGACCGCCTGGTGCGAAGCACTGCAACGAAGAGGAGCCGATTTCCCGATTATTAATTCGCTAAAATCCATGGTGGGGCACTGCCTGAGCGCTGCCGGAAGCGTTGAATGCGTGGCCGCTGTTTTGGAGTTATATAACGGATTTATTTACCCCTCTATCAATTCCGAAGATACACACCCTGAAATTTCTGCACTTATTGACCCCGAACGAATTCCGCAACATCCTATTCAAAAAGATATTCAAGTCATTGCGAAAGCCAACTTTGGTTTCGGAGACGTGAATGCGTGTGTTATTTTGAAAAAATTTCAATCCTAAACGAGCTATGCAAACGAAAGAAGAGTTAATCGAGACCCTAAAGAAAATTGTAAAGCCATACGTTCAGGATGAGCAGGCGTTTGAGAACGTTACCGAGGAAACTGACTTCCTGAAAGACCTGAAAATCAATTCGGCAAACCTGGTCGACATTGCCTTAGACGTAGAAGAAGCGTACGATATAGAGATCGATAATGAGTCGATGGAGCGAATGCTCACGGTTGGCGCTGCCGTCGAAATCATTATGAGCAAGCTACAGGAGAAATGATCGGCAACGATATTGTTGATCTGGCGCAGGCAAAACGGGAAAGTAACTGGCAACGCAGCGGGTTTCTGAACAAGCTGTTTACTGCCTGCGAACAACAACTAATCCATACAGCCGATGATCCTGAACGTATGGTCTGGCTGCTCTGGAGTATGAAAGAAAGTGCGTACAAAATAGGTATGCGTGAAACCGGGAAACGCGTTTTTGCTCCTCTAAAACTAACCTGTCATATCAATCTATTGAGTGAGACAACAGCCGAAGGAGTCGTTTTTCAGGAGAAAGCTTACCAGACAAAGTCATCGATTACAACAAACTACATTACAAGCGTAGCAACGCCTGTAACCAGCTCTCCCGGTTTCCATCAAGCAGTTATTCCACTTGAAAGTGCCATTTATCAAAGACAGACTATCCGTATTCGAAAAGAAATAAAGCAATACTGCACTGATACATTAGCCATTCCAGAAAGCAATAGTTCTATCCATAAAGATCAACAGGGAATTCCTGTATTATGCCTTGTCAATACAATAGGAGAACTTCTTACTATACCCATTAGTATAAGCCACCACGGCCATTATGGATCATTTGCTATATGTACCCATAGGCTTCTGCCTATGTATAAATTTTAATTAAACACGGGCTGAAGCTCATGGGTACAACTTACATCACCTCTTAAATAGTCATTCTTGGGCATTTCACTCTACAGTCGGCGTAGAATTGCATGCCAACATTTACCTTACTTCATCGGTTATAGGTGTTATAATCGCATTGGTACGTTTTTTGGCTTATCTCAATCGCTATTATTAAAAAATGCTACAACGTTATGAAAAGGAAAATTTGGGTAGTAGGTGCTTTATTGGCCGCTACCGTTAGTCTGTCGTCCTGCGCTTCGTTTGAGAACTGGCTGTACGGCGATTCAAAAAATAGCCGCGAGGACATCGTTCAGCGGGATCGCACAAGTAACAAACGCGATAGCCGGAATTCACGGGCTAAGAATGAGGATAATGAAGGCAGTGTGTTTAGCCGTCGGAATCGGGATGATGATCGGATGAGCTTGAATGATAACTCATCAAACGCCTACAGAAATCCTTATAACAGCACGTATCGGTCTGACGATCGGGACGACCGGCCCAGCCGAATGTCGGGTAGCAGTTCGTACAATAACCGCTATAACGATTATGATAATGACCGTTCTTACGATAGCCGGGATTCGTATAATGATCGGGACAACCGAAACTCCTACACTGATCGGCGAGACAATCGGGATTCGTACAATAGCCGCTCTGATGACCGGGATAACCGAAACTCTTACAACGATCGGTACGATAATCGTCGTGACTCCTATAGTAATCGGTACGATGATCGGGATAGCCGAGATTCCTACAACGGTCGGTCAGATAATGACAACTATCGCAACCGTGATGCCTACAACGACCGTCGGGATGATGACCGAAACAATAACGACCGGTACGACAATCGAAATTCATCGAACGATCGGTACGACAGCCGGGATAACCGCAACTCCTATTCGAATAACGACCGCATGATGTCGGATCGCGATAATCGAGACAACCGGGATAACCAGAACAGTCGGTATAGCGATAGCGGCAATTCGGATCGTCAGTCCAACAACCGCGATAACCGTTCCAGTTATAACGATCGCCGGGATGACAACCGAAATAATAACGACAGTCGAAACAACGACTATCGCAACGATGATCAGAACAATCGGAACAATAATAACCGCTCCGATGACCGCCAAAACGGTAATTATTCTGACAATCGCGATAATCGTCGGAATAATGACGACAGTCAGAACAGCCGCAACAATCAGGATATGAACGATAATCGGCGGAATAATGATGAAAACCGGGATAATCAAAACAATAACGACAACCGGAATGGCCGCCAGGATGATCGAATGGAGAGTCGTAGCAACGATCAATCTAGTAACCGGGCATCGGACCGAGACCGTCGCGATTTAACGGATCGGATTTCGGCACAGATGGATAAGCTCGACGATCAGATTGACGACGCCAAAGCCGATGTAAAAAACGAAAGCCGACGGGATCGCAAAAAACGGGAAGATCGAGTTAAAGATCTGGAAGATAAGCGCCGTCAGTTAGCGGATTCTTATTATAAAGTACAACGATCCAGTGAGGATGATTTCGACAAGGTGAAAAAAGAAACGAATAAACTTGTTGATGATATTGGCGATACAATTGATAAAGCCGTTGATAAGGTTGATAAAAAATAAATTAGTACTTGCCTAGTATACCTGAAGGGCTGGTTCACTGAACCAGCCCTTCTTTATTTGATCAGAATGTAGCAATAAACGTGAACGGCCTATCTTTGCAGCATGGCACTGATTAAATCTGTTCGGGGTATTGGCCCAGTCTTTGGCGAAAACTGCTGGTTTGCCGAAAACGCTACAATCGTGGGCGAGGTAAGCATGGGGCGTGACTGTACGGTCTGGTTCAATGCCGTAATTCGTGGTGATGTCAACTCCATTACCATTGGCGACCGGACCAATATTCAGGATGGGGCTGTCATTCATTGCACCTACCAAAGATCCAAAACTACTATTGGCAACTATGTATCCATAGCCCATAACGCGGTTGTGCATGGTTGTACGATTGAAGACAATGTGCTAATTGGCATGGGCGCCATCGTTATGGATGGGGCCGTTATTGGCACGGGCAGTATTATTGCCGCTGGCGCTATTGTCACGCAAAATACGGTCGTGCCACCGGGTTCTATTTACGCGGGAAACCCAGCACGCTTCCTAAAAGCCGTTTCGCCTGAGCAAGGTGAAGTCTTTGCGCGAACGGCCAATAACTACGTCATGTACGCAGGCTGGTTTAAGGAGTAAATTAGTGGAGTAGGTGGAGTAAGTGCAGTAAGTAAACTCAGTTGCTGTAACCATTTCACGGACTCCACCTATTCCACTCACTCCACCTACTCCACTAAATACCATGGACGATTTTCTGATCTATCTTCGCTTAGGTTTCGATCACATTACAGATCCTCGTGGGTACGATCATATTTTATTTGTTGTTGCGCTCTGTGCGGTGTATACCCTGCAACAGTGGCGACAGGTATTGATTCTGGTCACGGCATTCACCATCGGCCATTCGATTACGCTGGCGCTGGCAACTTTACAACTCATTCATTATAAGACCGATTTGATTGAGTTACTTATCCCCATTACGATTCTGATTACAGCCATAACCAATTTCTTTTTTCAGGAGCCTAAATCGAAATCACGATCATCGTCTACACCCCAACTAGCCTATCGCTCCTGGCGATACGGTTTGGCTCTAACGTTTGGGCTTATCCATGGAATGGGCTTCTCTAACTACCTCCGCAGTTTACTGGGCAAGGAGGCTGATATTATACAGCCTTTACTGGCCTTTAACATCGGACTGGAAATTGGGCAGTTAGTTATTGTTAGTCTCGTGCTGGCACTGGCCTATGTTCTGATTGGTCTGGGGCGGGTCAGTCGTTTACGCTGGACGCTCATTATATCAGGCATGGTAGCGGGCATGGCCCTATCGCTCATAATCAATAATGAGTATTTGAGCGAGTTGTTAAAGTAACCCTATTTTTAGTCTGGATACACTCCTTCGTTCGTGAACGAATAGAGAAACTATTGGGGTAGGTCTATCTGATTTATGCGGACACAAATCCTGCTAATTTGATAATCCTTCTCAAAAGACAAACTTGTCTACAATCCATTCTTCATAATGCCAATTACAGAACCTCTTTTTTCGTATTTTTACCACGCTAATCAACAACTATAAACCAATTTATGCAAAAGATAATTTTGCTGCTGACGAGTTTGGCCATTCCCTTATTGTCTGCTCAGGCTCAGGCTCCTCCGCCAACACAACGTGCCAATACGCGTTTCGAGCAACTTGGCCCGATCCTGCCCACCCCTAATACCTTTCGTACGGCTTCTGGTGCACCGGGTAAAGACTATTTTCAAAATCGTGCTGACTATGATATAAAAGCTACTCTTGACGATACCAACCAAAAAATAACGGGCTCAGAAACAATCATCTATCACAATAACTCAGGAGATATATTGCCTTATGTCTGGCTTCAGTTGGATCAAAACACGTTCCGGGCAGATGCTGATGGCAGAACTACACAGACGAGTAGCATCAGCGAACAAGGAGCAAGTTTCCAACAGATCAGTGCTGGCCCAACGCTGGCGGTTAAAGATTACGGCCACAAAATTACAGCCGTGCGCGATCAGGCTGGTAAACCCCTTAAATACACCATCAACCAGACCATGATGCGTATTGACTTGCCTCAGCCCGTAGGCCCAGGTAAGACGGTAACATTTTCTGTTGACTGGAATTTCAAAATCGTAGATGTCAGAAGTACTGGCGCTCGGGGAGGCTATGAGTTTTTCCCGAAAGACGGCAATTACATCTACGAAATAGCTCAGTGGTTTCCGCGTTTATGTGCTTATAGTGATGTAACAGGCTGGCAGAACAAGCAATTCTTAGGACAGGGCGAGTTCACGTTAATCTTCGGCAATTACAAACTCGCCTTAACCGTACCGAACGATCATATTGTTGGCGCCACCGGCGAGTTGCAAAACCCGACTCAAGTGCTGACACCTACGCAAATAAAGCGGTGGAATGAAGCCAAAGGGAAAGGCGATAAGCCCGGCGAAAATCCAGTGGTTATCGTAACCCAGGCCGAAGCCGAAGCCGCCGAAAAAGGCAAACCAACCGGTACTAAAACCTGGATTTATAAAGCAGATAATGTTCGTGATTTTTCCTTTGCCAGTAGCCGAAAATTCATCTGGGATGCCCTACAACCCAACGTAGAAGGGAAACGGGTTTGGGCTATGTCGCTATATCCGAAAGAAGGTAACCCACTTTGGGGCCAATACTCAACCCGGCTTGTGGCGCATACGCTTCTCTCCTACTCACGCCGGACAATTGCATATCCTTATCCGGTAGCGTACTCGGTCCACGGGCCTGTTGGTGGTATGGAATATCCAATGATCAGCTTCAACGGGGCACGGCCCGAAGCCGATGGCACCTATTCGGTAGGCACAAAGAATGGACTAATTGGGGTGATTATCCACGAAGTAGGTCACAACTTCTTCCCTATGATTGTCAACTCCGATGAGCGCCAGTGGTCCTGGATGGACGAAGGTCTGAATAGTTTTATGGAAGGATTGGCCTGTTTAGAGTGGGATGCGAACTACCCCGCACGGGGCATCGATCCTCAGTCTATTGTTCCGTACATGCGTATGGACTCTACCCTACAGGTTCCCATCATGAGCAGTTCGGACAATATTCCCAGAAATACATTTGGACCAAACGCCTATAGCAAGCCTGCTACGGCCCTGAATATTCTCCGGGAGACGGTTATGGGTCGCGAGTTATTCGATTATGCCTTTAAAGAATACGCTCGTCGGTGGGCATTCAAAACGCCCGAACCTGCCGACTTCTTCCGTACAATGGAAGATGCGTCGGGGGTCGATCTGGACTTCTTCTGGAAAGGCTGGTTCTACAGTGTGCAACCCGTTGACCAATCCCTGGTAAAAGTTGACTGGTTCCAGGCAAGTTCGCAAAACCCGGAAATCACCAAAGCTGAAGCGCGTGCAGCCGCCCAAAAACGAGCCAACACCATCAGCAAACAACGGGATGCGTTGAGCAAAGATCAAACCGTTGTGGCGCAGGACAGTACCATGAAGGATTTCTACAATAGCTACGATCCCTATGCGGTTACGGATGCTGATAAAAAGAAATATCAGGATTACCTGGCTACGTTATCGGCCGAAGAACGGGCATTAGCCGAAGCAGGCACTAATTTTTACACACTGTCGCTGAAAAACAAAGGTGGTATTCCAATGCCGGTAATTGTACGGATGGAGTTTGAAGATGGTACAGATTCGATAGCTCGCTTTCCGGCAGAAATCTGGCGTTTCAATGACGTTTCCATTAATAAAGTTATTGCTACACCCAAAAAAGTGAAGCAATGGACACTCGATCCCTACTATGAAATAGCCGATATTAATACGGAAGACAATTCTTTTCCACCGAGAGCACAGCCTACTCGTTTTCAATTGTTTAAACAACAACAGCGTGGAGGGGGTGCAGGGCCCAATCCGATGCAACAACAACGTCAACAATCACCGGCTACACCGGCTAAACAAGGTAGCGGCCGTAACTAACAAAGTTTTAACTTCTGATAAACTATGAGAAAACTAGTGTTGATGGCTAGCCTGGTCTTTGGGTCGGTGGCCTCATTCGCTCAGGCACCAACGGCCCCTACTCAAAACGCAAACACGCGTTTCGAGCAGCTTGGCTCCATGATGCCTACGCCCAATACGTTCCGTACAGCATCCGGCGCACCGGGTAAAGATTATTTCCAGAACCGCGCCGACTATGATATTAAGGTTGAACTGGACGATGCCAACCAAAAAATTATTGGTTCTGAAACTGTTACGTATCATAACAATTCAACTGACGAGCTGCCTTTCATCTGGCTCCAACTCGATCAGAATCTGTTTGCCAAAGGGTCTATCGGTAGTGTTACCCGAACGGGGGGTTTAAACGAAAGCGGCATGAGCTTCGCTCAGTTGCAAAACCTGACTTCCGTTCGCGAACGGAGTAGTCAGCAGGCGTCTGATAAATATGGCTACCACATTACGGCCGTTAAAGATGCTAAGTCAGGTACTGCACTGAAATATACCATTAACCAGACAATGATGCGGGTTGATCTGCCAACAGCTATCAAGCCCGGCGGGACCTATTCGTTTAATGTAGACTGGAATTATTTCGTTACCGAATACTACGGTCGTAGTGGCATGGAGTTTTTCGCAAAAGACGGTAATTATAATTACTTTATTGCCCATTGGTTCCCCCGCTTGTGCGCCTATAACGACGTAAACGGCTGGCAGAACAAGCAGTTCCTGGGTCAGGGCGAATTCACGCTTATTTTCGGCAATTATAAAGTAGCCATTACCGCCCCTAGTGATCACGTTGTTGGCGCTACCGGCGAATGCCAAAACTACAAGCAAGTACTTTCAGCTACGCAACAGAAACGCCTGGCACAGGCAGCCACCTCAAAAAATCCGGTTGTTATTGTAACACAGGAAGAAGCCGAGGCAGCACTAAAAACCAAACCAAGCGATAAAGTAGGTAAGAAAACGTGGGTTTATTCGGCATCTAATGTCCGTGACTTTGCGTTTACCAGCAGCCGCCGGTTTATCTGGGATGCTATGCAAACCGATGTGTACGGCGACGGGCACAAAATCTGGTCTATGTCGTTTTATGCCAAAGAAGGCAATCCACTATGGGGACAATATTCAACTCGCGTGGTTGAGCATACCCTGAAATCGTACGGCAATCGCACCATCAAATATCCATACCCTGTTGCTATTTCATGCCATGCTACGGCAGGTGGTGGTATGGAATACCCGATGATTTCGTTCAACGGTGGCCGCCCGGAAGCGGATGGGACGTATTCAGAGCAAACGAAAGCAGGCATGATTGGGGTGATTATCCACGAAGTGGGTCATAACTTCTTCCCCATGATTGTTAACTCCGATGAACGCCAGTGGACCTGGATGGATGAGGGATTGAATACCTTCTGCCAGTACCTCGCCGAAAAAGAATGGGACTATAATTTCCCAAGCCGCCGGGGCGAGCCACAGTACATTGTCGATTACATGAAGTCTGACAAATCGGTCCTGTCGCCCATCATGACATCGTCCGACAACGTAATTAGCCTTGGACCAAATGCGTACGCGAAACCAGCTACGGCGCTTAATATCCTGCGCGAAACTGTAATGGGTCGTGAGTTATTCGATTACGCCTTTAAAGAATACGCTCGCCGATGGGCGTTCAAAAGCCCCGAGCCAGCCGATTTCTTCCGTACGCTGGAAGACGCATCGGGGGTTGATCTGGATTGGTTCTGGAAAGGCTGGTTCTACGGCGTTGAGCCTGTTGACCAGGATTTAGTCGAAGTAGATTGGTTCCAGGTTGATTCAGGCAATCCTGAAGTGACCAAAGCAGCTGCTCGTGCTGAAGCGCAACGTCGGGCCGGAACCATCAGTAAGCAACGTGATGCCGCTACCCAGGCTGAAACGGTTGTTGCCAAAGATTCGACTATGAAGGATTTCTATAATAACTATGATCCGTATAAGGTTACAGATGCTGACAAAAAGAAATACCAGGACTATTTGGCTACGTTGAGTGACGAAGAGCGCAAAACGCTTGAGACAAATGCAGGAACCAACTTCTATACGTTATCGCTGAAAAATAAAGGCGGTATACCAATGCCGGTTATTATTCGGATGCAGTTTGAAGATGGTACGGATTCGGTGGCCCGCTTCCCGGCGGAGATTTGGCGCTTCAACGATGTGTCGATCAAAAAGGTCATTGCTACTCCTAAAAAAGTAACGCAGTGGACGCTCGACCCATTCCAGGAAATTGCCGATATAGACGCCGAAAACAACTCATTCCCCCGAGTGGCTGCCCCAACTCGTTTCCAGTTGTTCAAACAACAGCAGCGTTTTGGTCCACAGGGACCTAACCCAATGCAACAGCAACGGCGGGCTACACAGCCACCGGCCACCCAGGGTAGCGGAAAGAACTAACCAAGCAATCCTAAATACGAATACCGTAAAAAGCGGTCTTTGACGATTAAGTTAAAGACCGCTTTTTGTTGGATCACTAAACTGTACAAACAGATTAAACTACAGAATTTTACTAGTATAATGAAAATCTCTATTCCGTTTCTAGCTCTTTTTACACTGATCAGCCTTGCTGGCATTTTAGGTGTACAGGCCCAAACTCCTTTACCAACTTCACCTTCATCGCCAACCATGACGTTGCCCGGTGCCACAACCGCAACACCCACCGCAACAACAGTTGTAGCAGCGCCGAAAGTACCTATGAAACCTTACCGTGAGGTAATTACGGCAGCAGCCCAGACAAGCAGGGGTTTGTTTACCGCCCACCGGGTCGACGAAAAGTATTATCTTGAAATTCCAGACACGTTGTTAGGCCGGGAGTTTATGGCCATTACCCGTATTGCCAAAGCGCCTACCGGCGCAGGTTACGGCGGAGAACTGGCCAACCGGCAGGTATTACGCTGGGAACGGGGCCCAGACAAGAAAATCTTGCTTCGGGTGGTGAGCTACATCAATGTAGGGAATGATACGTTGCCCATTTCGCAGGCCGTTCGGAATTCCAATGTTGAGCCCATTGCTGCCGCTTTCGACATAAGAGCAATTCGTAAAGACAGTGTAGCGGCATCCGTCATTGATGTAACTGACTTTTTCAAAGGAGATAATCAGGTGGTCTCAATTAATCCAATTACAAAATACCGTTACCGACTAACAGCCTTATCCCTGGAGCGATCATTTGTGCAACGCATCAAATCGTATCCGATTAATACTGAGGTGATGGTAACAAAAACGTTTACAGTCAATACAACACCCGTAGTACCATCGCCCGTACCATCCCCACTGCCCACAGTGGCTTTGCCCGTTGGTAATGAAGCAGGTGCGGTGACGATGGAAATTAATACATCCATGATTCTGCTACCCCGTACACCCATGCGGAAACGGTTGTTCGATAGTCGGGTCGGCTTTTTCGCCAATAGCTACACGGTATATAATGACGCATCGCAGCGAACAGAAGATGAAACATTTGCTGTCCATTGGAAACTGGAAGCCAAAAATGCGGCTGACGTGCAGCGTCAGAAAGCCGGTGAGCTCATTGAGCCGCGCAAGCCCATCGTCTATTATATTGACCCAGCCACGCCCCTTAAGTGGCGAAAATTCCTGAAGTTGGGCGTTGCCGACTGGCAGGTTGCGTTTGAAAAAGCAGGCTGGAAAAATGCGATTATCGCTAAAGACTGGGATAATAAAGATACAACGCTTAGTCTGGAAGATGCCCGCTACTCAGTGATTCGCTACTTCGCATCGGATATCGAAAATGCGTACGGGCCAAACGTCCACGATCCCCGCTCGGGTGAAATCATCGAAAGCCACATCGGCTGGTATCATAATGTGATGAACCTGCTGCGGAAGTGGTATATGGTACAGGGAGCTGCGGTAGATGTTCGGGCACGCAAACCAAAATTTGACGATGAATTAATGGGGCAACTGGTCCGGTTTGTATCGTCGCACGAAGTAGGGCACACACTTGGGTTACGACACAACTACGGCTCCAGCCATGCTACACCCGTTGAAAAGCTGCGTAACAAAGAGTTTATTAAACAATACGGACATACGGCATCTATCATGGACTACGCCCGGTTCAACTACGTAGCACAGCCCGAAGATGGTATTACAGACTTATTTCCGCGTATTGGCACCTACGACATATGGGCTATCGAGTGGGGCTATAAACCAATATACGACACTCCAACACCCGAAGCAGATAAGATGATCTTAAATGAGTGGGTAAAAAAACATGTTGGTGATCCACGTTATTGGTTTGGCACAGAAACAAACCCACTTGATCCACGTTCACAAAGCGAAGATTTAGGCGACAATGCCATGATTGCCAGTACATATGGCATTAAAAACCTAAAACGAATTTTACCAAATCTCACCAAATGGACGGGCGAAGAAGCAGAAGATTACGATAAGTTACGGGAAATGTATGGTGAGATTGCCGGACAGTACAGACGGTATATGGGCCATGTGACTAAGTATGTAGGGGGAGTATATGAAACCCCTCATACATACGACCAGGCTGGCATTGTGTATGAGCCAACGCCCCGTGGGCTACAGAAAAGCGCTGTAGCCTTCCTGAATCAACAATTGTTTCAAACACCAGCCTGGTTGCTAGATGCTAAAATCATGCAGCTTGTCCGTCCAGACCAAGGCGTTGATTATTTGCGAACCTTGCAGGAAACCACCCTGAACAGCCTAATGGACATTGGCCGACTAACACGCCTGATTGAAAACAGTAGCCGACCTACTAAGTCATACAGTCTGGATGAGTTCATGACAGACCTACAGTTATCGATCTGGCGGGAGTTAAAGGCGGGACATTCCATTGATGTGTATCGTCGGAACCTTCAGAAAGTATATGCGGAGAAATTAATTTCGATGTTAACGCCCTCACCTGCGACTGCCCCAGCGGCCGGATTTGCGGGTAACGGTTTCCGCTATAATGCCGGTCCGATTGCCGATGTTCGTAAATCCGATATTATGTCTGAGGTACGAGCCCAATTAGTTAATCTACGAGGTAGTATCAAGGTAGCTATTCCCCGACAAACCGATAAGATGAGCCGGTATCATTTAAGCGATGTGCTAGCCCGTATCGACAACGCATTAAATCCTAGACGGGGATAATAGCCATTTTATCCAGTCAAATCTTTTGACAATTACCTATACTTCGCTACTTTTGCACACCCATTCGGGATGTAGCGCAGTCCGGTAGCGTGCTTGCATGGGGTGCAAGAGGTCGTGGGTTCGAATCCCGCCTTCCCGACAGTTAAAAGTAAGGAGTTACGGCAACGTGGCTCCTTTTCTTTTTTTACTGGATTATATAAATAATCCTAAGTCAGTCGCTCAACTCCCCTAGAGGTATTCCTGCCGACCCTTACATCTTTTTAGCCAATAGATCACCCCAACTACGTTTTCTATATTTTTTTAGAGGTGATTATGGAATCACTCACTCTGCTGCATCTATACAAAAGCGAGGCACAAGCAAAGTCTGTTAACGTCTCTTCACAATCTTAACAATTATTTTATGAGCAACGCCCCACCTTTATAACCAGTCAACAATCCAGCCGATTAAAAAGGGCTTTATGTACGTTAGTTGAAAAACAAGGCTTTAGCTTGGTGGCTCTCCAACGAAAATAAAGTAGAGAAGAAAGGATATGTGCAAGTATTTATTGCTGGATTACAATACGAGTGAAACATTTGACATATAGAATTGTGTGGTTTTTGGCGGAAAACACATATTTTTGTGGAGGTTCGACGGTGTTTCTACTAAATTTTTAGCTGGACGAACCGAAAGAGTCTAAATTTTTCACTTTTTTTACCGGGTAAACCAACTTTTAATTTTAACCCTACAGTCCAGTTCCAATGAAAACACAAACTCCCTCTCCAGCACCTGCCAAAGCACCGGCACCAAAAAAGAAGTCATCAGGTGGCCTAAACCCCGCGTTAGTGATCCCGATTCTGCTGATTATCGGTATTCTGACGTACATGTTCGTCTTCGGTGATGGCAGCCACTTCCAGGAAGGTGACAACACGAAAGAACCACTCCCAGGCGACTACTTCGGTACCGTATACAAGGGCGGATTTATCGTACCAATTCTGTTCACCTGTTTTCTGACGGTGCTGGTATTCTCGATCGAGCGTTTCATCACGATTGGCCGGGCCAATGGCTCAGGTTCAATTGACGATTTCGTTCGGAAAATTAAAAGCCAACTAGACCGTAACGAAGTAGCAGCCGCCATTCAGGAATGCGATCGTCAGAAAGGTTCGATCGGTAATGTTGTAAAAACCGCTCTGGTTAAATACCAACAATTAGCTACCGATACCGAACTGAACAAAGAACAAAAATTAGTAGCGCTGCAAAAAGAAGTAGAAGAAGCAACAACGCTCGAATTGCCAATGCTGGAAAAAAACCTAACCATCATTGCTACGCTGGCTTCGGTTTCTACCCTGATTGCTCTGCTCGGAACTGTACTTGGTATGATTCGGGCCTTCGCAGCCATGGGTGCTACAGGACAGCCTGACACAGGTGCGCTTTCAACTGGTATTTCAGAAGCCCTTGTAAACACGGCTCTGGGTATTGGTACGGCTGCTATCGCAACGATCATGTATAGCTATTTCACAAGCCGTATTGACGTGCTGACCTATAACATTGATGAGATCGGCCTGAGCATTCAGCAGAACTTTGCGGCTCACTATTAAGCCGAATTTGCACAGTTGATGTACTTTAACCAACCTGCCCGACTCGTTCGGGCAGGAAGAAACAAAATAACTCATGCCAGCAGTTAAAATAAAACGCGCCAGTTCCACAGTGGATATGACGGCGATGTGCGATGTGGCGTTTCTGTTGCTGACGTTCTTTATCCTAACGGCTCAGTTTAGGTCTCAGGATGCTGCCGCTATTGAAACGCCTTCGTCCATCTCTGGAATCAAAGTCCCTGATAGTGACATTATGACTATCGGTCTTGGTCGGGATGGCAAAGTGTATTTCGGTATCGACAATGCGCAAAACCGTATTGCCATGCTGGATAACATTGCTGCCGCTAAAGGGCTTACCTTCACAAACAACGAGAAGAAGGAATTTTCGCTGATGTCGAACTTTGGATTACCAATTAACCAGTTGAAATCTTATCTGAATTTGCCCAAAGAGCAACAGGCCAAGGTAAAACAATCAGGTATTCCAACAGACTCGACGGGTGCAGGTCCAACAAACGAGTTGAAAGAATGGGTTTACAATGCCCGTAAGGCTAACAATGGTCTTCGAATTGCGCTGAAAGGTGATAACCTCGCCAAATTCCCCGAATTCAAGAACGTATTAGCTACGCTACAAGCACAGAATATCAATAAATTCAACCTGATTACGGGGACAGAAGCTCCTCCAGCAGGCTGGAAAGCTGATTAACTCGTAGCGATTGCAATTAAAATTCATTTTCACCACGAGAATCTGTTAAGAAAACATGGCAGAAATTAACACTGGCGGTGGTGGTGGTAAGCATGATGGTGGTAAGGTCAGGTCAAAAAAAGCGTCAACCCGCGTGGATATGACGCCCATGGTTGACCTGGGATTTCTCCTGATTACCTTTTTCATTCTCGCTACTACCCTGAGCAAGCCATCTTCGATGACGCTCAACGTGCCGGATAAAACACAAAAGGAAGAAACGGAGCCTATTAAGGCGTCCAACGTAATGACGATCTTTCTAGGGAAAGATAACAAGGCGCACTACATTTTCGGTAAAGCAGCTGGTGAAGACCCTGAAGTGAAAACCGTTGGCTATGGCTACGAGTTTCGGCAGGCACTCACAGAAAATGCGAAGAAGGTAGGTGGCGAAAAGTTTGTGGTAGTTATTAAACCAACCAAAGAATCAACCTACAAAAATATGGTTGACGTATTGGATGAAATGGCTATTACGAAGCTAAAGCGCTACGCCCTTGTGGACGCATTGACTCCCGATGAGAAAAAGCTTCTCAAAGACAAAGTAAAATTAGACATATAACACCATGGCACAAATCGATTCAAATGCAACACTCGATGATATCGTGTTTGCTAACCGACATAAAGCGTATGGTGCCTATGATTTACGGAAATCATACCCTAAGGCAGTAACCCGCGCCCTCATTATTGGTGGTGTACTCTTCACCCTTGGTGTGCTTTCTCCTACAATCATTAGTGCTTTAACTCCAGAGAAACAGGAGCAGGCAATGGTGGAAGTGGATTTGATGAAACTCCCTCCTCCACCTATTGATCCTAATGAGCCACCACCACCGCCACCACCACCGGTAGAATTACCGAAGGTGAACACGGTGAAGTTCTTGCCGCCCGAAGTAAAACCGGATGAGGAAGTACCGGAGGAAACGCCACCGCCAGCCGTTGAAGAACTGAAGGAAGCCGTAGCTGCCGAAAAAACGCAGGAAGGTGACCCAAATGCCGAAGAAGTTATTGCAGCTCCTGAAGCTACAGCCGCTCCAACCAAGGTAGAAGTTGCCGTTGAAGCTGCTCCGAAAGAAGAAGAAATCTTTACGGTAGTAGAACAACAGCCAGAATTTAGTGGTGGTATGGCAGCACTTGGCCAGTACCTAAGCAAAAACCTTCGGTACCCGGCTGCTGCACAACGGGCTAACGTTTCGGGCCGCGTATTCGTGAGCTTCGTAGTTAATACCGATGGTAGTATTCAGGACGTTCAAGTCTTGAAAGGGCTAGGATTTGGTACAGATGAAGAAGCACAACGTGTAGTGAAAGGCATGCCTAAATGGCGCCCTGGTAAACAATCAGGCCGTCCTGTTCGGGTAAAGTATAACCTGCCTATTAACTTTACGCTGGAATAATTCATCTATGCGCAGACAAAATAGTGGCCCAGCACGGCTAACGCTGTATATTTCAGTTTTGGCTTCGCTGGCATACATGGGAGGAGGCATCGCACTGATTGCCTCCTCTCAGTCTTTTGGGATGTTGCCTGAAACCGGACCATTTCGATATGGGATGGGAATACTGCTACTACTGTATGGAGCTTTCCGGGCTTATCGGGCTTATCTACGTTTTCAGGAAAATGAGTAATCGACTTCTTGCACTTCTGGCATTTGCAGTTGGCTTAATGAGCTGCGGCAATGGTAAACCACCTCTGGACAATCCATCGCAGGGTAGTATTGTTGTTGCTGCCGACGAATCCTTTCAACCCCTCGTAACGCAGTTGGTCTCGGCCTATTCTGGGATTTATCCGAATACCAATTTCAAAATTGTTTTTAAACCTGAGCAGGAAGCCATCAATATGATGCTTCAAGATAGTGCTCGGATTGTATTCACGACACGTGTATTGAAGCCTAATGAACGTGCGATCCTTGATCAGCGAAAAATAAAGGGAGCGACTGAAAAAATTGCTACTGATGGCGTAGCACTCATTATCAACAAAGCCAATACAGATAGCCTGATTACAATGGCGGATCTAAAACGTATTTTTAATGGGCAGCTAAAATTATGGGGGCAGCTCAAAGGCGGCAATCAAAATAGTCCTATTACATTGGTCTTTGATAATAACAATTCCAGTAATTTGGAGTTTGTATTAAAAACTTTTAATGTCAAGGACGTAAAGAACTTACGAATATTTACCACTCATTCAAACCGCGAGGTTATAGACTTTGTGCGTAAGAATCCGTCGGCGCTTGGTTTTATTGGTGTTAACTGGATTAGTGATAGTGATGAACCCCTTTCCGTTGAGTTGGCTCAGGACCTTCGTGTAATGGGTGTTTCGGATAAGGAAAATCCAACGAAACGGGATGACTATTTCCAACCCTTTCAGGAAGATTTAGGCATGCAGCGCTATCCCTTACGGCGACCTGTTTACATCTTAAGCCGCGAAACGCATCCAGGCTTAGGAGGAGGGCTAATTAATTATATAGCCCGGGATGCAGGTTCTCTAATCATTCGTAAATTGGGGCTTTGGCCCAGAACGCCATACGATCGGGTTATTAACCTGACAAAATGAGGAAGTTTTTTTGGTTTAATCGCAATTTTTTAGTTTTGTCAATTGTTTAATTAGCACATAACCTTTTTTTCATTTCCAACTTGAAGTACATGATGAACAACCAGAAGCAGTCGCTATTGACCATCCTGTTCGTTGGGGCGACCATGACGACTCCTTTAGTGGCGCAGGATCTCCAAACGGCCTTACAGGATGTTGAGGCTGAGCGATATACTAAGGCAGAACAAACGCTAACAAAATTAGCCACAAGTTCGCCCACGGCTGAAAATCAGTTTTACCTCGGTTATTATTACCTCAGAAGCGGTCAACCTGATAAAGCAAAGGCTATTTTTGAGAAAGGAGCCGCTGCCGATGCTAAAAACCAATTAAATAACGTTGGTTTGGCTGGCGTTGCACTGGCAAAAAAAGACCGTAGCACAGCTAAATCGCTTATTGATAATGCTGTTGCACAAACCAAAAGCAAAGATGAGGCTGTCTTGATCCGGGCTGGCGAAATGTACACCTTGTCTGATCAGACAAATGACCCTGCAGAAGCACTTCGATTATTAACATTAGCTCAGGAAAAAGACAAAAAGGGGGAGCATAAGGATGAGATCGAAATGCTCATGGGTGATGCTTACTTCCTGAAAAATGATGGTGGTAACGCTATTACGAAGTATGAAAATGCATTGGCGGCTAAACCAACGTTGGCAGAGGCTAATTATAAAATTGGTCGTTTATACCTTCGTGGCAAAAACTACGCAAAAGCCCAGGAATTTTTTAAACTGGCTATTCAGAATGATCCAGAGTTTTCGCCTACCTATCGTGCTTATGCCGATGCATTAGCAAATTCAAGGGCATATAAAGCGGCTGCTACGAACTACGAGTTGTTTATCCAGAAAAGTGGCACAACCGATCCTGAATTGCTACTTGACGTTGCTCGTTACAAATTCTTAGCTCAAGATTACCAAGGCGCTGTTACTTACCTAGATCAGCTAAAAGGGAAAATAAACAACCCTATTATTGATCGGATGTACGGTTGGGCTTATTCTGCTTTAGGGAAGAATCAGGAAGCAGTTGAAGCGTTGAATCGTTTTATCTCGACAGCTCCTCAAAAAGTAATGGTTGATGACTATAAATACCTGGGTCGTGCACAAGCTAAATTAGGCACCCCCGAGGGCGATTCATTAGGTATCATGAACCTGGAAAAAGCCGCACCTCAGGATACAACCGAAAACCTGTATCGTGAGATTGCCAAGACGTATTATGATGATAAAAAATACGACAAGGCTGCCGAGTATTATGCCAAGACAATCAAGAACGACAAGAAGCCGCTTAACAATGATTACCTGTTCAATGGCTTAGCCAACTATCAATATGGCTTCCGGGTTGGACGTGATACTACAGCTGCCCCAATGGATACGGCTCAGATTCGTATAGGACGCCAGACCTATTTCTTACGTGCCGATTCTGCTTTTGCTCAGATGGCACAACAGGTTGAAAAAACTGCTGGTGAAACCTATCCACTAGCCTACTACTACCGTGGTCAGTCAACGTATTATGCATATCCATCTGCGATATCGCTTTCAACGGGTGCAGCTGTCCCTTTTTACGAAAAGTTCATTGAGCTAGCAAACGCCGAAACGGATGCGGCAAAAAAACAGAGCTATCAGAAAAACCTGATAACATCTTATAAATTTTTAGCCTCGTATAATCTGGCTAAAAAGGATGATGCAAAAGCCAAGGAGTATTTCAACAAGGTATTGGAATTAGACCCGAATGATGCTGATGTGAAGAAAGCGCTGGAAGGTCCTAAACCAGCGGCTGCACCAACAAAACCAGCGGCTACCCCTGCCACTAAGGCACCAGTAAAAAAGAAAGTAGCCGATAAATAACAGAAATTCTGACTTAAAAATAGAAAAGCGTAGGTTTGACACCTACGCTTTTTTCATTTCCTGGCCTAAAGCGAGTGACTATCAATGAATATAGCTATTATTTTCCCGAGGGTATCGTAACTTTGCGGGCGCAATTTTTTTTCGACTACACGACACTACCCAGAGACGCCGATGCTTAACCTTGTACTGTTTGGCCCGCCAGGAGCCGGAAAAGGTACCCAAAGCGAAAAACTTATTCAGAAGTACAACTTAGTTCACTTATCAACGGGCGATTTGTTACGATCGCAAATTGCAGCCGGTACAGAACTAGGTCTTCGAGCCAAACAATTAATGGATCAAGGCTTATTAGTGCCCGATGAGGTAGTAATTGGCATGATTGAAAACAAACTACGCGAAAATCAGTCGGCACCAGGCTTTATTTTCGATGGCTTTCCGCGCACTGTTCTTCAGGCAGAAGCCCTTGATCAATTGCTTAGCCATTATCAGGCACCCATTGCAACTATGATTGCGTTGGTTGTTAATGATGAGGAGCTGATTCGACGCTTACTAAAACGAGGTGAAACATCTGGCCGTCCTGATGACAGAGACGAGGCAACTGCTCGCCGACGTGTAAGTGTTTACAATAAAGAAACAATGCCCGTAGCTGACTATTATAGTCAACAGGGAAAATTCGCAGCTATCGACGGCATAGGTAATATTGACGATATTTTTCAAGCAATTTGCCAAAAAATTGAGGAGTCGGTAGCGAGGTAAAGGATAGTTATGGCTTCATCAAATTTTATTGATTACGTAAAAATAAACTGTCGTTCAGGGGCCGGAGGGGCTGGATCTGTCCACTTTCGCCGTGAAAAACACGTCCCTAAAGGTGGACCCGATGGGGGCGATGGCGGACGAGGTGGCCATATTATTCTTCGTGGAAATTCCCAATTATGGACCCTTCTGCACCTTAAATACCGTAAACATGTTAAAGCGGGCAATGGTGTAGCAGGCGAAGGAGGACGACGAACCGGAGCTGAAGGCGAGGACGTTATTTTAGAAGTACCCCTTGGCACTATTGCTCGTGATCCAGAATCAAGCACTAAACTTGCTGAAATCACGGAAGAGGGTCAGGAGATTATTCTGTTCCCGGGTGGAAGAGGTGGGCTCGGCAACGATCATTTCAAGTCATCAACGCAACAGGCTCCCTATTACTCTCAAACGGGAGAGCCAGGTAGAGAAGAGTGGGTCATATTAGAGCTAAAACTATTAGCTGATGTGGGCTTAGTTGGTTTCCCTAATGCGGGCAAATCAACCCTTTTATCCGTCTTATCCGCTGCCCGACCTGAAATTGCAGATTACCCGTTTACAACCCTTGTTCCTAATTTAGGGGTCGTAGCTTATAGGGATTATAAGTCATTTGTGATGGCCGATATTCCCGGTATAATCGAAGGAGCATCGCAGGGTAAAGGCTTAGGATTACGATTTCTACGACACATTGAACGTAATTCGATACTGCTATTTTTAATCCCAGCCACTAGCGAAGATATTCGGCAGGAGTATAACACACTATTGAACGAGTTACGCGAGTTTAATCCGGAACTGATGGATAAGACTCGTATTCTAGCCATTACCAAGATTGATCTGGTCGATGACGACGCTTTAGCACAAATCAAAAATAGTGTGCCCAAAAAAGTACCTGTTACCTATATTTCCTCGGTTAGTCAACGAGGTTTGGATGAGTTAAAAGATATTATTTGGCAAAATCTGACGACTGTTGAGCCAGTATGATAGGCTAATGTTGGTCTATCTGTTATCCGTCAGTTCGGCTGGTCGCGTTTTCACTTATTATGAACTATTTTCTCAAGGTTTACGGTACAGTGCTTTTACTTCTGATATCTCTATCGGTAAAGGCGCAACTTCAGGTTTCATTCCCCACAACCCGAGCCATTCTTCAGCGAAATAATTCTAATCAAGCTACCATCCGAATTACTGGATATTACACATCCTCTGTCACACGAATTGAAGCCCGACTACAGGCTCGAGATGGCGTGGGCACGTCAACAGATTGGCAAGCTATCCAGAATACCCCAGCAGGTGGAGTCTTTGCTGGTGATCTGACAGGAACCGGTGGCTGGTATAATCTCGATGTCAGAGGAATGAATGGTGACCAACAGGTAGGTACTATAACGACTGTTGAACGCGTAGGAATCGGCGAAGTATTTATTGTGGCGGGCCAGTCTAACGGGCAAGGCGTGCACCAGAATTCGCCTAACCCCAGGAATGATCTTGTCAATTGTGTGAATTATTTATATCCTAGTAATGGCTTCCCAAATGATCCCCCAGCACCCGTTTTTACATTATTAGATAATACAACAGACTTTACAATTGCCCCGAGAGGAGTAGGTAGCTGGTGTTGGGGACAGCTAGGTGATATTTTAGCCAAACGTCTGAAAGTACCCATTTTATTTTTTAACGCAGCCTTTTCGGGAACAGCCGTCAGAAACTGGCGTGAAAGTGCACCTGAAGGAGGTACAGCTTATGGGGTTTATAATGGAGATCCTTACCCAGGACGTCAACCCTATATCAATCTTAAGATTTCGCTGCAATTTTATGCAAATATGCTTGGCCTGCGAGCCGTACTTTGGCATCAGGGTGAGGCAGACAACTTAATTAATACATCAACCAGTTCTTACGTTAACGATCTGAAAACCGTAATCAACCAGGCTCGTCAGGATTACAATAAGAATATGGCTTGGGTTGTAGCACGGGTTAGTTATGGTGATTTTATTGGAGGTATTGATGAGGCTATTATTGCAGCTCAAAACCAAGTGATTAGCTCTACGCCAAACGTATTTGCAGGACCTAACAGCGATATAATTCAAGTTCCCCGAAAACGTGCTCCCCTTAATGATCCCGAAGGTTTACACTTCGATTATGATGGCCTTGTTGACATAGCGAATGCCTGGAATAACAGTTTAACTGACTCATTTTTCCAAAGTGCCCCCCCCATAAGTGCGTCCCCATCCCCTACAATATCCGTTGCCTGTGCTAGCAATAACACACTTACACTGACCGTCAATGGGAGTTATCCAACTGTACAATGGGAATCGGGAGAATCAGGTAGTACAATCACTAAAGGTGCAGGTATCTATCGAGCTAAAATTAAAGATGGTTTAGGTAATACATTTTACTCTAGCCAGGTACGTGTATCGGATGCGCCCGTAGCTTCAGTGGTAGACAATCGCCCTCCATCCGTATGTATTGGTAGTAGTTTAGGCTTGACGGCTAACTATGATAATGTTACATGGTTGAATCAACAAACGAATACAACCGTTGCTACCACACGTACACTTTCTACGACGACGGCAGGGGCCTATTATATTCGTTATCGGGACGTAAGTGGCTGCGATTTTACGTCTAATACGCTAAATGTTACAGTCAATGCGTTGCCAGCTACACCTGCCATTACAAATGATAAGCCCACTACTTTTTGCCAGGGTGATAATACAGCCTTAAGAGCGAGTAGCGATAATGTTCAATATAACTGGAGCGACGGCCAGAAAAATAAAGTAGTGACTATTGGATCTTCGGGTTCTTATTTCCTGACCGTGACCGACCAAAATGGCTGTACATCTGCTACGTCTAATACGGTTGCAGTTACAGCCAATCCAGTACCCGCTAAACCCGTTATTTCAACTAATGGCCCTACAACCTTCTGCGCAGACCGGACAATTACCCTAACAGCTCCGCAAGAAGTAGCTTATCAATGGACCAACGGGCAGACGAGTCAAAGTATCACATTGAATCAATCAGGAGATTTTGCCGTTCGCACTCAGAATCAGTTTGGCTGTACATCTGAGCAGTCTGCTATCATTACACTTAAAGTAAACCCTTTGCCAGATGTACCGACTATCTCACCACTCGGAGCAACTACATTTTGTGATGGTAATCGTGTGTCCTTGATAGCAAATAGTCCATTTGATGTAGTTTGGTCAAGCGGACAAACCAACAAATCCATTACGATTGGCACATCAGGGAATTATGCGGTACAGGCTCAGGATCAAAATGGTTGCCTATCGTCCTATTCACCCATAATTGTTGTTAAAGTCAACCCCCTGCCCACTACGCCAGTCATACTAGCGAACCCATCTCCTATTATCTGCGAAGGTAGTCAGGCTACATTGCGCGTAGACGGTCCTTATACGGTTTTCTGGAGTACGGGGGATTCAACACAACGAATTACAACAGCAAATGCAGGAACTTACTCAGCTAAAGTACGAGATGTGAATGGATGTGTTTCGGCACAATCTGGCTCAATAACGGTAGAGTTAAGACCAATTCCACCGCCACCAACTGTGAATATTATTGGTACCTATACCCTTGAGGCAGTTAGCTCAACGAACGGTACACTATTTCGCTGGCGTCGTGATAATGATTCGCTCGCCGTTCAATCGGCTACGATTAAAGCCAACCAGTCAGGTACTTATACCGCCCGTTCTTCTATTATTTATTCGCAAACGTTAACCTGTTTTTCTCTTCCATCGGCTCCCGTTTCGTTTACCATTGATGTAAATAATAAAGGCCTAAGTGTCTACCCGAACCCAAATCCTGATAAAATTTTAATCGTAGAGACCCGCGAGAATCTAACTAATGCTGTGCTCACAATTTATACGCTGACTGGTCAGGTAGTACTAACAACCAGCGTTCCTTCCTTTGACGACCGGAAACAGTTAACACTAACAGGCATGCCATCGGGGTCCTATATTTTACGTGTTCAGGCTGCTGACTTCGATGTTTCCAAGCGAATTATCCTAGGATTGTAATATTAATCCTAGGATAACCGTTCAATCATAGAAACTAGCTTTAAATTTGCATTTTACCGGGATAGTAAATTCTGGCAGATAAACTGCTGAGCGCTTAGTAAGAGCGGTCTGGTTTTTGCATGAGTTATTGGTTAAGGTCAACACCACCACTAACAGAAAAGGGAGAGTTATTGATAGATACCAAATGAACAACAATTATTTTCTAGTATGTCTGCTAACGTTGGGGCTGGTTGCTGTTAGCTCAAGAACCACTGCCCAGACTAGCAGTCAAGTACTCAAAATTACCTACCCAGAAAGTAGGGCTATATTTCAACGTGAAAATGATAATACCAGCACAATCTATTTGTCAGGTAGCATTTATCAACCCATTGATAGTGTCCAGGCACGAGTTCAGGCAGAAGAAAATGGGCAGGGTTTAAATACGGACTGGGTTACTATTCAGCGAAATCCACAAGGTGGAATTTTCCAAGGTTCAGTGCGCGCAAAAGGAGGATGGTATCGCCTAGAAGTACAGGCATTTGTTGGTGGTAAAGCGGTTGGTACAGACGTTGTTCGTAAAGTTGGTATTGGCGAAGTCTTTATTATAACTGGCCAGTCGAACGCACAGGGCTTTCAGAATTATGGCGCTTTGGGAGCAGCTGATGATCGGGTTAACTGCGTATCGTATGATAACATTACGGCTAACTCACTTGCTGACCCTCCAGCTCCAACCTTTCAACAACTTAGTGCTACATCAATTATTGGGCCACGTGGGCAGAGTGCCTGGTGTTGGGGCGTTTTGGGTGATCTGATTGTGAAGCAGTACGGTGTTCCGGTTTTGTTTATCAATACTGCCTGGTCAGCAACAATTATTAAAAACTGGCATGACAGCGCTGATGGCCTACTTGCTAAAAATATTTTTGCGATTGGCACTCCCGACGAAAACTTTCCGGTTGGAATGCCCTATGCTAATCTAGTAATTGCCCTTCGCTACTATTGTTCTCTTCAGGGTCTACGTGCAGTATTATGGCAACAGGGCGAAACAGATAACGTACCCCTGCATTCCAGCCGAAAAGACTATGCAGAAAATATGCAATACATAGTCAATAAAACCCGTGCGGATACAGAGCGTTATCCTGCCTGGGTTCTGGCAAGATCATCATATAATGATGGGCAGGTAAGTCAGGATATTATTCAAGCACAGAACGATGTTATAAACACCTATAACAACAATGTTTTTGCTGGCCCATTTACTGACAACATTCAAATTCCCCGTTTTGATATTGTTCACTTCGGTAACCGGTCAACAAACAATCCAGGAGATAAAGGCCTAAATGATTTAGCACAAGCTTGGTTTTCTAGCCTGAACGCGGTTTTTTTTGCCAGTTCAAGGCCATTGCCACCTTTACCTCAGCCAGCCATTGCCGTTACCTGTGGTACATCCAATAGTAACCTGACCTTAAGTCTACCCGGATCGTACAAATCCTACACATGGAATTCTGGCCAGACAACACAGACAATTACGGTTAACCAACCGGGGCTTTATAGAGCCGTGTTGAAAGATAGAAACGGGAATACGTATTTGTCGCCTGCTATTGAGGTACAAAGCCCTATTCAGCCAGCAACTCCAACTATTTCATTAGCCAGTCAGCCTGGAAAAGTAGTTGATAATCAGCAACAAATCTGTGCGGATTCAACGTTATCGCTCATTGCCAATACGTCTGCAAACAGTACAGGTTTATGGAGTCTGAGCACGACAAGTACCCTTAGCAAAACGATTGCCTTGACAAAATCAGGCAACTATTCTTTACAGGCTGTTAATGTATATGGTTGTAAATCTGTTCAACCAGCAATTGTCAGCCTAACGGTACGGCCCAAGGTCCCAACACCCAGTATTGAACAAATCGGTGCCTACAGTTTACAGGCCGTGCTTCCTACACCAACAGGTGGCCAACCTGATTTATTCGATTGGCGACGAGCTGGTGGAGAAGTAATTCCGCAAACCAGTGCTGTTGTAAAAGTAGTTGTATCCGCTAACTATTCGGCTCGTACTAAAACGACATTTACACTTTCTAATGGGAATAATCTAACCTGCTACTCAGACTACAGTGCCCCTAAGGCGTTTACATTTGACCGATCAAACGGGGGGCTGAGTATTTACCCAAACCCATCAACAACGGGGACCATTACGATTGAAACGATTGAAAACCTGAAGAACGCAGATGTTGATGTGTTCTCGTTGAGCGGGCAAAAACTCTTCTCAACTCAGGTTCCAATTCTCGATGAACGTAAATCCATTGACCTCTCGGGTCTGTCACAAGGCATTTATTTGGTTCGGGTTCGTTCGGCGGGTTTTGATGTATCCCGACGGATTATTATTAATCGATAATTAATTCCCCACAGAAAACACCAAAAGCCTTTCGTTACAGAAAGGCTTTTGGTGTTTTCTGCGGGTTTAGTCTCTGTATCAGGCATTGGTTAAACAAGCCATTGTCGTATCTTTGAGTCATATTTAGTGTGGAGTAGCATAGACGCGCTAGCGTGAGTCTATTGGTTTTATCGCTACATTTGCGCCGGTCTTCTCAACTCATTGTATGAACACAACTTATGTTCCGGCTGATTATTTGCCGGTGCTTATTCAGCTTGGTTTAGCTATTGGTTTCATCGTGGCAACCATGATTGCTACCCATGCTCTAGGGCCAAAACGTCATAGCCAGAAAAAAGACGATCCATTCGAATGTGGTATCCCAGTACAGGGAGATGCACGCACCCCAATATCTATTAAGTACTTTCTGATCGCAATTCTGTTCGTTCTATTCGATGTGGAGGTGATCTTTTTATATCCCTGGGCAGTTAATTTTAAGGGCTTGGGCATGACCGGATTTGTTGAAATGGTCCTGTTTATGGGTTTACTCCTGGCAGGCTTCTATTACATCATCCGCAAGGGTATTCTCAAGTGGGAATAGGCCCTAATAAATGAATTTTAGAGCATATTTATTCGTTGTTATACTAACTAACTACAACCGCAACGGCGGACCGTGTTTTTTATGGCAGCAGACATTAAATTGGCCGAAGCCCCCGCGAGTTATGATGGCCCAGGTTTCTCGGCTACTTCGTTTGATAAAATAATTGGGCTGGCTCGGGCAAATTCGCTCTGGCCCCTGCCGTTTGCAACTTCATGCTGTGGTATTGAATTTATGTCAACCATGGCCTCCCACTACGATTTAGGCCGCTTTGGTGCTGAACGCCCCAGCTTCTCTCCACGTCAGGCAGATATGTTGCTTGTGGCAGGTACCATTGCCAAAAAGATGGGCCCTATTGTAAAGCAAGTCTATCTACAGATGGCCGAACCTCGCTGGGTTATTGCCATTGGTGCCTGTGCTTCTAGTGGAGGCATTTTCGATACTTATAGTGTTTTGCAGGGCATTGATCGCATTATTCCGGTTGACGTATACGTACCAGGTTGCCCTCCTCGCCCAGAACAGATTCTGGATGGTGTACTTGCAGTACAGGAACTGGCAAAGAATGAGTCACTACGCCGGCGCAATACCGAAGAGTACCAGAAATTACTAAGTTCCTATAGTATTCAATAAATGGAAGATTGGTAAATGCATCTATACGACCAAAGTCGACTATAGCATCTACCAATTTATGTATCACTCACTCACTCATTGACGATGCTGACCAACGAAGAAGTTGCGCAGACAATTATTAACCAGTTTGGCGAGGCTGTTACAGACTTTGATGATCCGTATGACCTGCTAACCTGCTCAACCAGCCGCGATCAGATCATTCCTTTGGTAACGTACCTGAAAGGTCATCAGACGTTACAATTTGGCTTCCTGACAGATATTACCGCGATTCATTACCCTGACTCGATTGGTAAGGAGTTCTGTGTAGTCTATCATTTACACAGTTTGACCAATAATTTTCGCTTACGGATCAAGGTCTATCTCACTGCCAATGATGTGCATATACCAACGATGGTATCTCTATTCGCCAGTGCGAACTGGATGGAGCGAGAAACGTTCGATCTGTTTGGTATTATCTTCGACGGTCATCCTGACTTACGTCGGATTTTGAATATGGAGGAAATGGATTATCATCCCATGCGTAAAGAGTATCCGCTCGAAGACGGTACACGGGAAGATAAAATTGATGCATTGTTTGGACGATAACAACTAGCGAAAGAGCGAACGAGTGAAAGCACGGAAATCCATTTGCCAGCCACTCTTTCACTCATTCGCTCTTTCGCTCTTTATATTATGGTTTCTGAAGAACTAGACATAGCGAATAAAAATCTGCCTGCCGAGCAAGGCCCGGTTCAGTATGTTAATGAGCTAACAACGCTTAACCTCGGCCCCACTCACCCCGCTACACACGGGATTTTCCAGAACATCCTGCAAATGGATGGGGAGAAAATCGTGTCGGGCGAGCAAACAATTGGGTATATCCACCGGGCATTTGAGAAGATTGCCGAGCGACGACCATTCTACCAGATCACGACGCTTACCGACCGGATGAACTATTGTTCGTCACCCATTAATAACATGGGCTGGCACATGACCGTCGAGAAATTGCTGGGTATCGATATTCCAAAACGAGCCCAGTATATCCGAGTAATTATGATGGAGTTGGCTCGTTTGGCCGATCACCTCATTTGTAACGGTATTCTGGGTGTTGATACCGGTGCTTTTACCGGCTTCCTCTACATCTATCAGGAACGGGAGAACATCTATGAAATCTACGAAGAAGTTTGTGGTGCTCGACTAACCACAAATATGGGTCGTATTGGTGGCATGGAGCGTGATCTCTCCCCTACTGCCATTCGCAAAATCAATGAATTGCTGGTTCGTTTCCCCAAAGTACTGGCTGAGTTCGAAAACCTCTTCAACCGTAACCGGATTTTCATGGACCGTGTTATTGGGGTGGGTGGCATTTCGGCAGAACGTGCTTTGAGTTACGGATTTACGGGCCCTAACCTCCGGGCGGCTGGCGTGGATTATGATGTACGCGTTATGAACCCGTACTCCTCGTACCAGGATTTTGAATTCGACATTCCGGTTGGTCAAAGTGGCGATACTTACGACCGCTTCATGGTTCGGAACGAGGAAATGTGGCAGAGTTTGCGCATCATCAAGCAGGCAATGGATAATCTGCCGCAAGGACCCTACTACGCCGACGCCCCCCAGTACTATCTGCCTCCTAAACAGGAAGTCTATAAAAACATGGAAGCCCTTATCTATCACTTCAAGATTGTAATGGGTGAAATAGACGCTCCCGTCGGCGAAGTCTATCATGCTGTTGAAGGTGGTAATGGTGAGTTAGGGTTCTACCTGATTAGTGATGGTGGCCGTGCTCCTTATCGGTTGCACTTCCGCCGTCCATGTTTCATTTATTACCAGGCCTATCCTGAAATGTGCAAAGGCCTGACCTTGTCAGATGCCATTGTGATTATGAGTAGCATGAACGTAATTGCTGGCGAACTGGATGCGTAAATCCTGCCGAAACGTATGATAACAGACAATAACTCCGCCGTACAATTCACGCCCGAACGATTAGCAAAAGCAAAGGAAATTATTGCCCGCTATCCCGAAGGAAAACAGAAATCAGCCCTATTACCCCTCTTGCATGTATTGCAGGAGCAGGAAGGCTGGACCAGTCCCGAAGGTATGGATTATGTAGCAAGAATGCTTGATATTCAACCCATTGAGGTTTACGAAGTGGCGTCGTTCTACACTATGTATCACCTCAATCCGGTTGGCAAGCATGTTATTGAATATTGCCGAACGGGCCCTTGCTGCTTAATGGGGGGCGAAGAAGTGTATGCTCATTTAAAACAACGGCTTGGCATTGATACCGGTCAAACCACGGTTGATGGGCAATTCACTCTTAAAGAAGTAGAGTGTCTGGCGGCTTGTGGTATGGGGCCCGTGTTTCAGATTCGGGAGAAATATTACATGCACCTCACCAACGAGCGCGTGGACGAAATCATTGACGAACTGTCGAAATAACCTCCCCCATGGCTACCAAAATTTTAACTGAACATATCAACGTTCCCGGCATTGAAACCTTCGATGTATACCGGAAGCAAGGCGGCTATACCGCTGTTGAGAAGGCAATAAAGACAATGACTCCCGAGTCTATTGTCGAAGAAGTAAAAAAAGCGGGGGTGCGCGGCCGGGGTGGCGCGGGCTTCCCGATGGGTATGAAGTGGAGCTTTCTGGCTAAGCCAGAGGGTGTTCCCCGTTACCTGGTCTGTAATGCTGATGAATCGGAACCCGGTACATTTAAGGACCACTATCTGATGAAGAACATTCCCCACTTACTTATTGAGGGAATGATTATTTCATCGTTCGCATTAGGTGCCAACAAGTCGTTCATCTATGTGCGGGGTGAGTTGATGTATGTGATTCATATCCTTGAAAAAGCCATTGCTGAAGCAAAAGCAAAAGGATTTCTGGGTAAGAATATTCTGGGCTCTGGTTACGACCTTGAACTAGTCGTACAACCAGGTGGAGGAGCTTATATCTGTGGCGAAGAAACCGCTCTGCTCGAATCATTAGAAGGTAAACGCGGCAATCCACGGAACAAACCGCCGTTCCCAGCCGTAAAAGGCTTATATCAAAGTCCAACAGTTGTTAATAACGTAGAATCCATCGCCACAACGGCCTGGATCGTGAACAATGGCGGAGAGGCTTACGCCGGTATCGGTATCGGGCGTAGCACGGGTACGAAGTTAATTTCAGCTTCAGGCCACATCAATAAACCCGGTGTATATGAAATTGAACTCGGCGTTCCAGTTGAAGACTTTATTTATGCCGATGAGTGGTGCGGAGGTATTCGTCCGGGCCATAAGTTCAAGGCACTGGTAGCGGGAGGATCATCAGTGCCCATTTTACCAGCTAACTTAGCGTTGACACTGGCTAATGGCGAAAAGCGTTTGATGTCTTACGAATCACTTTCGGATGGTGGTTTCGCAACAGGCACTATGCTTGGCTCGGGTGGTTTTATACTTTTCGATGAAACATCCTGCATTGTTCGGAACACCTGGAACTTCTCACGCTTCTACCATCACGAATCCTGTGGACAATGTAGTCCCTGCCGTGAAGGAACGGGCTGGATGGAGAAAGTTCTGCATCGTATTGAATACGGTCACGGCCATCAGCAGGATATTGATCTGCTAGTTGACGTAGCCAAAAAGATCGAAGGAAATACAATTTGCCCGCTCGGCGACGCAGCGGCCTGGCCCGTTGCCAGTGCAATTCGGCACTTCCGGGATGAGTTCCAATGGCACATCGACCACCCGTCCGAAGCAACTCAACCGGGTGCGGTCTATCGGGGAGAAATGGCATTGGTATAATGTAACGCGGCCGGAAAGCCGTGCAATACTTAATTGACCTGTGGCTTTCCAGCCGCACTACGATATATGGAAGACGTAAAGCCGCAATTACTTAAAGTCACGATTGACGGAATTGAAGTTGAAGTCGAGCCGGGTACAACCATTTTGCAGGCCGCTCGTAAAATTGGACCAGCAGTTGCCCCTCCGGCTATGTGTTACTATCAGCCACTAAAAGGTAGTGGCGGTAAATGCCGGGCTTGTTTGGTGCGTGTTGCAGCGGGGTCAGCTAAAGATCCTCGCCCGATGCCCAAACTGGTGGCTTCCTGTCTGACAGCTGTGCAGGATGGTATGATTGTCGAAAACGAAACCAGCCCACAGGTTATTGACGCCCGAAATGGTGTAGTTGAGTTCTTGTTGCTCAATCACCCGCTCGATTGCCCCGTTTGCGACCAGGCTGGTGAATGCGATCTCCAAAATTTTGCCTTCGATCACGGCAAATCAACCACTCGGTACGAAGAAGACCGGCGGACGTTCGAGAAGAAAGACATTGGCCCCTATATCCAGTTGCACATGACACGGTGCATTCTATGCTATCGTTGTGTGTATACCGCCGATCAAATTACCAACAAACGTGTTCATGGTGTATTAGGCCGTGGAGATGCCTCTGAAATTGGTACCTACATCGAAAAAGCGATTGATAACGATTTTTCGGGCAATGTCATTGACGTATGCCCGGTTGGTGCATTGACGGACAAAACCTATCGCTTCAAAAACCGGGTATGGTTTTCTAAACCAGTTGATGCACATCGTGATTGCCCAACCTGCTCGGGGAAAGTTACACTTTGGTACCGGGGCGAAGATGTAATTCGGGTAACGGCCCGTAAGAATGAGTGGGGTGAAGTACTGGAGTTTATCTGCAATACTTGCCGATTCGACATGAAGAAAACTAGTGATTGGACTATCGAGGGGCCAACGAAGATTTCTCGGAGTTCGGTTATTTCGGCTAACAAATATCGGGCTGATACCATAAAACCAAGCTTTGGCCAACGTTTAGCCGCTGCCGAATATAAGTCTATTCATGATGAGCGGGATACGTCGCAATTGGGTATTAAACAATTAGCCCCAGAACGTTTTGCGAAGGTATTGCCATCAGCTTTGGACCCAGAACCTTGAGAAATTAATCAGGTATATGGTTTACAGTTTTCGGTATTTGATTGGCTAACGCATCAATAGCAATCTTGCGTTAGCCAACTAAATACCGAAAACTGTACATCGAAAACTTTTTAAAAATGGACTTAACCATATTACTCGTTAAAGGAATCATTATCCTTGCGATTTTCGCGATAACGCTCGGCATTGCTGCGTACTCTACGTATGCTGAGCGCAAGGTGGCAGCCTTTTTACAGGATCGTATCGGCCCAAACCGAGCGGGTCCGTTTGGGCTTTTACAACCCCTTGCCGACGCGGGAAAAATGTTTTTCAAAGAAGACTTTATTCCAGCTCAGGCCAGCAAGTGGCTGTTTATTCTTGGTCCCTGCTTAGCCATGCTAACGGCTTTGATGTCGAGTGCAGTCATTCCGTTTGGCGACACCATCAAATTTGGCAACTATGCCATTCCGGTACAGGCTATTGAAATTAACATTGGTGTGCTGTATATCTTCGGCGTCGTTTCGTTGGGCGTCTACGGCGTTATGGTGGGTGGTTGGGCATCAAATAACAAATTCTCGTTGTTAGGTGCTATTCGGGCTGCTTCGCAAAATATCAGCTATGAAATTGCGCTGGGCCTATCGCTTATTGCCATTTTGATGATGAGCGGCTCCTTGTCGCTAAAGGCGATAATTGATGAGCAGGCTACATTTTTTGAGTGGAATATTTTCACCCAGCCCTTAGGCTTTATTATTTTCCTGACCTGCTCCTTTGCCGAATGTAACCGTACCCCCTTCGATTTGCCTGAGTGCGAAACGGAACTCGTTGGTGGTTATCATACCGAATACAGTTCAATGAAACTGGGCTTCTATTTATTCGCCGAATACATCAATATGTTTGTTTCCTCGGCGTTTATTTCGGCGCTATATTTTGGCGGTTTCCACTACCCATTCATGAATGAAGTGGGGCAGGCGCTTGAAAAATCGCTAGGCACCATAACAGGACATAATGTGGCAACTGCCCTTGGTGTTATTGTTTATTTCGGTAAGATCTTCTTTTTCATTTTCTTTTACATGTGGGTTCGCTGGACGCTTCCTCGTTTCCGGTACGACCAACTTATGAATTTGGGCTGGAAAACATTTATCCCGCTGGCGATCCTTAATGTTGTACTAACCGGCGCAGGCTTACTGTACAATTTCAAATATGCAACCTGGCTAATTGCCATTGTGATGATTGTATTGGCTGTAACCTCAACGGCTCGTGCACCAAAACGAGATATTATTCCTCAGCAGTCATAACTATTGAGTAGGGAGTGTTCAGTAATAATGGTTGATTAATGGCTGATCATTCTCTACTAACCACTACGTTTATGCAACTAACAAATCGCTCTAAACAGGTCAGTAACAAGGAAATGACCCTGGCGGAGAAGATGTACTTACCTGCGGTTATTGGCGGGTTAGCCATCACTATTCGCCACTTTTTCCGGAAGAAGCCGACTATTCAATACCCAGAAGTAAAAAAATATCTTGGCCCTATCTATCGGGGGCATCATATTTTGAAACGAGATGAGCAAGGTCGCGAACGTTGCACAGCTTGTGGCTTGTGTGCGGTTGCCTGTCCGGCCGAAGCGATTTCAATGGTAGCGGCCGAGCGCAAAAAAGGCGAAGAAAGCTTATATCGAGAAGAGAAATATGCAGCTGTGTATGAGATCAATATGCTTCGCTGCATCTTCTGCGGATTGTGCGAAGAAGCTTGTCCCAAACAGGCTGTTTATTTACGCCACGACCAAATGGTCCCCGTTTTTCAGGAACGTGACGAGGTTATTTATGGCAAAGATAAACTGGTTGAGAAGATGGACGACCGGTATATCCGGGCTAATAATTCCGAAGTAAAGACGACGCCAACCGAACCTAGCCTAACACGAGCCGCGACCTAAAAACTGTCATTTATTGTCATTAAGTAGTCTCAAAGCAGTAATGCTAATGACAATTAATGACGATCTAATGACAAAAAATGACAACATTTTTATGACTGAGACACTTAATTTTTTTAAAACGCTAACGCCCACCGGCTACCTATTCCTACTCCTGACAGTCATCACCCTGTTCAGTGCCATTGGTGTTGTAACCGCAAGAAACCCTATTTATAGCGTTCTAGCCCTCATTGCTACGTTCTTCTGCTTGTCTGGTCATTACATATTATTGAACGCTCAGTTCTTGGCTGCGGTCAATATTATCGTTTATGCTGGAGCTATTATGGTCTTGTTTCTGTTCACCATCATGTTCCTGAATCTTCGGAAAGAGGATGAAGAGTCGAAGACTAACCTGACAAAGATGATATCTGTGGTGGTCGGCGGGGTGTTGATGGTTATGCTCATCACTATTTTCCGGGCTAAAAGTGCTCAGGTGCCTACGGTTAATCCAGCATCATTCAGCTCTAAAACAGGATTGGTTGAGAATCTGGGGCAATTACTATATAGCGATTATATTCTGCCATTTGAATTAGCGTCAATCCTCTTCATCATTGCTATGGTCGGCGCAGTTATGCTCGGTAAGCGCGAAGCAGGCGACCGGCATTTCTGACCAGGATTCATGTGATTTTATTGACTGACTTTGACTAGTTATAAGCCGCTCATCGAGCGGCTTATTTTGTTCGTGGAGTATGAATAAGTATTAGGTGCTTTATGTCAAAAGGAGATAATTTAGTTAAACATAGTCCCATTCATTCTATGGTAAGATTCTTACTGCTTATATGTGTTCTTGGCCTGAGCATTGCATCGGCACAAAAGCCATTATTAACTGACTCCATTCTAGTGGAAGGGCATTATCGAACCTTTCATTTTATAAAACCAGCGAAAGCAAATTCATCATTAATTTTCATTTTGCACGGTTCGGGAGGAAATGGAGAAGGAACCCGAAAAGGTGCCGAAAAGCTGGAAGAAAAATCAGACAATGAAAATCTGTTGCTGGTTTACCCAGATGGCTATAAGCGCTATTGGAATGAATGTCGTAAAACGGCAAACTCGGTAGCCAATAAAGAGGACATCAATGAAAACGCTTTTTTTGGCGAAATGATCAGCTATTTCGCGACAAAGTACCAAATTAATACAAAGCAGGTTTTTGCAGTGGGCACATCCGGCGGTGGGCATATGGCTTATAAACTCGCATTGACAATGCCCGAAAAATTTCGGGCGATAACTGCCCTGATTGCTAATCTTCCAGATACGAACAATTTGGATTGCCCCGAAAAAAGAATTGCGGTCCCGGTCATGATTGTAAATGGTACGGCCGATCAGACAAATCCCTATGAAGGCGGGGAAGTTATAACTGGCACAATTAGTATGGGACTTGTTCGGTCAACCGAGCGCACATTCCATTATTGGGCAGATTTAGCAGGCTACAAAAAACAGCCTCTCAAAGAATTATTACCCGATACCGATCCGAATGATAACAAAACTATTGAGCGGTATACCTACAAAGAGAAAGGCAAACCAGAGGTTACGTTATTAAAAGTAATTGGAGGTAAACACGATTATCCGAACGACATTAATGTCTACCTCGAAGCCTGGAATTTCTTCAAAAGGCAACTAACTCAACCCTGAACCATTGTAGTTTCCAAAGAAAAATAGTATGCTTGCATAATAATTTTCTTTGGAGGTAATTATTCAGTTCAAAAATTGGTTATTCTGTTAATTTCCTGCTTAACCAGTAAATAACATTGCTTTTATGGACGCATACATTGTAGCCGGATACCGTACTGCAGTGGGAAAAGCCCCACGTGGAGGTCTCCGTTTCACCCGCCCCGACGATATGGCGGCTGAAGTAATCAAGCATTTATTAAGCCAGGTACCTAACCTCGATCCGGCTCGTGTTGAAGATCTAATTGTAGGGAATGCAGTTCCCGAAGCCGAACAAGGCATGCAGATTGCCCGGTATATTGCGTTGCTCTCCTTGCCAAATAGCGTACCGGGTATGACCATAAATCGGTATTGTGGTTCAGGGTTGGAAGCAATTGCGATTGCATCGGCCAAAATCCACGCTGGACTAGCCGACTGTATCATTGCCGGAGGCACCGAATCAATGTCGCTGGTACCCGTAATGGGCTGGAAAACGGCGCTGAATTACGAAATCGCCAAAACTCACCCAGACTATTATATCGGCATGGGTCTTACGGCTGAACAAGTTGCTCAACAGTTCAAAATCAGTCGTGATGCGCAGGACGAATTTGCCCTGGAATCACATCAGAAAGCATTAACCGCTCAGAAAGAAGGAAAGTTCACCGACGAAATCGTACCCATCAAGGTAAACGAAACTTACTTCGACGCAGAAAGTAACAAAAAGAAAACTCGTGAATGGACCGTCGCGCAAGATGAAGGCCCACGTAAAGATACCAGCGCCGAAGGTCTGGCTAAGCTAAAGCCTGTGTTTGCGGCTGGTGGCTCAGTAACTGCCGGTAATTCATCGCAAACATCAGACGGAGCCGCTTTTGTGGTTGTTATGTCGGAGCGGTTAGTCAATGAACTGAATTTGAAGCCCGTTGCTCGCATGGTTTCTTACGCTACAGCCGGTGTTGAACCTAAAATTATGGGAATTGGTCCTGTTGCCGCCATTCCTATTGCGCTCAAAAAATCGGGCTTAAAGCAAGATGATATTGATCTGATAGAATTGAATGAAGCCTTTGCCGCTCAGTCGCTGGCAGTTATCCAGGAATTAGGTCTCGACCGTAGCAAGATTAATCCGAATGGTGGAGCCATTGCCTTAGGCCACGCGCTCGGTTCAACGGGTGCCAGGTTATCAGTACAATTGTTAAACGAAATGCGTCGTCGCGACCAAAAATATGGAATGGTGTCTGCCTGTGTGGGCGGTGGCCAGGGCGTTGCCGGGATTTTTGAACGGCTTAATTAAGTAGGCAGACTGCTATAAGCCTTGCTGATTTGGAAATAAAAAAGCCGGTTGTATCCGTACAACCGGCTTTTTTATTTCCAAATCAGCAAGATCTGGCCAACTTCAATCACATAGCTTTTCAGATCATTCCAGCGTATCAAATCCTTAACCAGTACGTTGTTCTGGAGCGCAATCCGATAGAGTGTTTCTCCAGCACGAATTGTATAAAAAATCGCATTTCGTTTCGGTGGTGTAGGCTGAGTAACCTGAACTGTTTTTCGCTTATAAGTTGGCCTGCTAACAACTAGACGTTGTTTGTCGCTCATACCGACTATTAGCTTTTGGCCCACCCGAAGTGGAATACGTTCCGACAGTTTATTCCAGTTGTAGAGCTGGTTAACTGTAATCCCATATAAACGGGAAATCGCATAATACGTCTGACCAGGTACAACCGTATGCCATTTTATGGCTCGTGGAATGTCAACCGGCGCCGTATCGCGTAGGATAAGTGTATCATTCTCCACTACTGCTGAATGCAGGCTATCCCCTGCTAGTACCAAACTATCATTATCTATACCGGACTTTGGTAAACTAGTACTCTCATCAGGCTGATCCTGTAATGAATCCTGAACAGATAAAACGGGTTCGGTTCTGGCTACGGTAGGTTCCTCAGGAGCTAATTGGATGTACTCTACAGGCCGGTTGTCTGGACGTTTCGATTGCAACCACATAATTCGCCCCGGTTGTAGTCTCTGAATAGCTGTCATACGATTGTACTTCAGGATTGATTCTAACCGAACACCATATCTATTTGATATCTCTAATAAAGTCTGATTTCTCTGTACAACGTGAAACGGGATTTTAGCCCGCTTAGCTTTGGGTTGGAGATAATAAATTTCGCCAGGTCGGATAACGTCATGCTCCGCATTGAGGTCATTGAATTTAAGGAATTTATCAACCGAAATATCCCCGTAAAATGCCAACGTAATTGCATTATCACAATTCTGGGCCTGTACACCATGGCGGTCATTAATCTCGTAAAAAACGGCGGCCGACCGTAGCTTATCCAGTTTATCTGTTGATTTAACCAACACAGGAAAAGCGCTAGCTAGTGGATATAAGCCCTCATTTTTGGGCTCCGAGCTAGCCAATGTCTGTACATTCGAAAATTCGGTGGGTGTTACCTGAACAAGTACAGAGTACTCCTTATTGGTTGGAATATAAGCCGTTTTCAGCCACTTATTGAAAGGCCTTATCCGGTCGTCGGCGATTTGTAAACGCTGGGCAATTGTATGAAGCGTTTGGCCCTCACCATTGGGGTAGGTATAGAGGATATAGTTAACTCCTGGGCGATAGGTTAACGACTCCTGTTCAAAAACCAGCTTGCGGGCTAAAATCTTCCAGATTAGTGGTGGACTTTTGGGACCAAGCAAAACATACGCTGGATCAATTGATTGAGAAACGCGTAGATATGTATTCTCCTGAAGATAGTTTAGCAAGGTCAACACGTAATTTTTCTGTGTTTCCTGCAAGCGAGACAAATGATTGAGCACAGCTTCTGTACTTATCCCTACATGATATCGTTCATCAACATAACTATCTATACGAAGACGAAGATTTCGTCCCTGAGCCTGCGACAAACCCCAGAACCCAAGTGAATCTACATCGGCAAAAGGCAAGAGTACAAAGCGAAAATCATCGGGCAGATTGGCCTTGTTCAACAGTGGTTTCAGGATGGGAGTCAACTGCTGTAATGCACTAATATCGTTGTGAATATTAGTTGGGTACGCATACAAAAGTTGCATTTCCTGCTGAATCAGGGACTTACTCTGTTGGGTCAAATGAATGGGCACCCCCGCCAACTTAATATCAGAAGGAACGTCTGGTAGTGATTGCCCATGTAAGTAAGGGCTTGATAGGGTTAGACTAGTAACTAAATAAAGTATAGTGAAAACCCGGAATACTAAGTTTTCACACATGATCAGAAACGACAACAACACAAATCTTATTTTCCATCAAATATCTATATTATAAGTTACCAAAATAAGTTTATCATCTCATTGGTGTTAACTTATTTGTGACCTATTTACATAATATATCAACTTGAATTGGAGAAAAATTGTTAAAGAAATTGAGTAATTGGCCGGATAGTACACAGAAAAATCAAAGCCATCAATAGGGATTGGCTATTAATGGCTTTGATTTGTTACTGAAAGATGTGCTGTCTTGTTGGCTATAGTCCAATTGGGTCGAATAGATAGCCTGTTCACTTCTATTGATTGCGCTATAGGTTCATACCCCCAGATACTTCAATACGCTGGGCATTTATCCATTTAGCCTCGTCCGTACATAAGAAAGCTACAACCCCACCGATATCATCAGGACGGCCAACCCGACCTAAAGCCGTTATACTGGCAAGATGCTGATTTACGTGCGGATTATCTCGAACAACACCACCGCCAAAATCCGTTTCAATGGCACCCGGCGCTACGATATTAACTGCAATTCCGCGCGAACCAAGTTCATTGGCCATATACTTGGTCAAGGTTTCAATGCCGCCTTTCATAGATGCGTAGGCGGCATAGCCGGGTGATGTAAAACGGGCCAGGCCTGTAGACAGGTTGATAATTCGGCCACCATCATTAATAAGCGGCAGTGCTTTTTGAGTCAAAAAGAATACGCCTTTGAAATGGATGTTCATCAGCAAGTCAAACTGCTCTTCGGTTGTTTCGGCAAACGAAGCCCCAATTCCTATACCTGCGTTGTTGATTAAAAAATCAAAATGGTCGGTAGCAAACGTGTCTTTCAGAACGGCGGTGAGCTGACTGAAAAACGCATCAAAACTTTTTGTATCACCTGTATTAAGTTGTAACGCTGCCGCCTTCTGGCCTGTTTTTTCAATTTCAGCGACTACGGCCAGGGCTTCATCTTGTTGACTGTTATAGGTCAGAATTACGTCAATACCTTTTTGGGCAAGGCTAAGCGCCATATTTTTACCAAGGCCACGGCTTCCGCCAGTGACCAAGGCAATTTTACTATTGGTTGTCATATTCAATGTGTTAGTTAATAAACTGCGCTTGTTTTATCCACAGAGACGCCGAGAACACAAAGAATTGTTGAATTGTGTTGTTGCTCAGTTCCATCGTCTGTTGAAAATTTGATGGAACAAAGGTAGAGCCATTGCCAGAGCGGCCGTTTGCAAACATCAATCCAATAGTTGCAAAATTCAAATCAGGGCTTTTACGCGCGGAAGGCCAGAGGTGAAAGCGACGTCTGTTTACGGAAAAAATTGGAGAAATGGGCCACCTCTTCAAAGCCCAAGCTGTAAGCGATTTCAGAAATGTTCCAATTGGTTTGTTTCAAGAGGATTTTAGCCTCCTGCACAATCCGGCTGCTGATAATATCGGTAGTGGTTTTACCTGTATTTTCCTTTAAGACTTTATTGAGGTGATTAACGTGAATGGCCAACCGTTCTGCGTAGTCTTTGGCGGTACGCAAGCTGAGCTTTTGGTGGGGCGATTCAATCGGGAATTGCCGCTCTAGCAGTTCAATAAATAATGAGGAAACGCGGGCCGAAGCCGTATGGGTAGGATATAAGGATGTGGCAGGCTGTAACTTTTGTCCGTAGTGAATCAGTTCAAGCACATAATTACGGATTAGGTCATATTTATAGGCATAGTTCGATCCTAACTCCTTGTGTATCTTCTTAAAAATAAATTCGATCTCCTCCGTTTCGTCGTCAGAAAGCTGGAAGATTGGATAGCCGCCGGGCTGAAAAATAGGCAATTCATCGGTCACGACACCGCTTTTTGCCTGTACTAAAAATTCATCGGTAAACACACAGAAATATCCCGCCTGGTCCATATCCTGCGGCAAATAATGATAAGGCACTTTGGGTGTTGCGAACAGGAGCGCATTTTTCTCAATGTCGATCACCTTATCCGCATACTCAGCCCTGTTTCGTCCGCGAATCAAACTTATTTTATAGTAGGCTCTTCGGTTATAGGGCATGAACGGCTTGCCCTTGCTTCTGGCAGTCAGATCAGCTATACTAAATACATTGAAATGGCCGATCTCCTTGTTTATTCCCTCAGGTAACAGAGAACTCAAGCTGCCCTCTTCGGACGGAGTAATTTGTTTGTAGAACTCGTCGAGTGAAATAGTTTCCATTGCCTTATTTGTAAAATTCAACTATAGGCAATTTTAAGAATCCTGCGCTTCTTCTACAGAAGTCGTATTATTTGCCGCCTTCAGAACGGAGTCTAAAACGCCGGGAAATTTTTCTTCCAGATCGTGCAAACGTAGCGAAGTCATACTTTGGGTTCCTTCTGTTCGGATATGAATAATTCCAGCCTCGCGCAACACACGCAGATGATGTGACATAGTCGATTTGGCTACGGGTGTCGGGATGGCCCCACAGGGCTGCTCACTCGTAAGTTTAGCCAGACACTGTACATAATTTAACCGAACCGGATCACTCAACGCATGTAACACACAGGTTAAGCTAATCTGGTCAACGGTGGGGTGCTGGTACTGTTTCATAAGCCATTTTCTTCCAATTCTCTATAGACTGTAGAAAACAACGTAGCTACAGTAATTGCCAATACAACGATCAGGCAGCTCAAAAAAATTCACTGTTTTTTCAAACGAATGAAACCATCTAGCATACGACCTTGTTCGACATCCATAAAACAATAAAGTTCGATAGTTATAGAACATTAAAACAATACAACCTCGTTCATTATGAAAACGCTCAATAATCGAACAAAATCGCTCATCGCCGGTATCGTAGCCTTTACCGTCGCCCTTTTTTTCATCACACCAAAGCTGTTCTCTAATAAACCAGCGTCGTCTGCCAGCAAGTCCGCTGCTGCGCCACCTGCCGATACGAAAGTAGCTACCGATGTTTTTGTCGTAAAACGCGAAACGATTACCGACGAACTTCAGACCAACGGTACTATTGCAGCCAATCAGGAAGTCGATTTAGTCAGTGAAGTAGCGCGTAAACTGGTTCGGGCCTATGTCCGTGAAGGTAGCTACGTTGGACAGGGAACCCTGCTCTTCAAATTAGATGACGCTGACCTGCTGGCCAAAAAACAAAAGATAGCCCTTCAGGAAAAGCTGGCGAAGCTCGACGAAAAACGGTTCCGTGAACTGCTCGCCACCGAAGCCGTCAACCAACAGGAATACGACAAGATTTTAACCAACCTGAATGTACTACAGGCCGAATTAGCCATGGTCGACGTTGATCTGGCGAAAACCGAAATTCGGGCACCTTTCTCGGGTCGGCTGGGTTTGAAGCGCGTTGATGTGGGTGCTTACGTAACCCCTGCTACCGTACTGAGTTCGTTCGACGATTTGAGCCGGGTGGAAATCAACTTCACCATTCCCGAGAAATATGCGTCGGATGTTCGGGCGGGCCAGGCCATTCGCTTTACGACCGAAAATAGCAGCCAGCAATTTGTAGGCAACGTTACCGCGACCGAACCCAAGCTGGAGGCAAACACGCGGAGTTTGTTGGTAAAAGCCGTTAGTGACAACGCAACCGGCAAGCTCGTACCGGGTTCATCGGCTAAAATCGCCTTTGCATTACACGTAGCTCAGGACGGTATTTTGATTCCGACCGAAGCGCTTATTCCTACAGCCAAAGGCTATTCATTGTTCCGAATGAACCAGGGCAAAGCCGAACGCCGGGACGTAAAAACGGGAAGCCGGACCAAAGGCACCGTTCAAATTCTGGACGGCCTATCTATTGGTGATACTGTCCTGACCACCAACTTACTTCGGCTCGATACGGGCGTACCCGTCACCATTTCAACTGTCAATTAGGCATCTATTGCATTCATTATTGACTTAACATTTACCCAATTATGAGTTTGTCGGGAATTAGTATTCAACGGCCTGTGCTGGCCGGTGTACTCTCTGTATTGATTATACTTTTTGGTTTCGTTGGACTAACCTATCTGGGAATTCGGGAATATCCCGTCACAGATTCACCCATCGTTACCGTTACAACAACCTATCCGGGAGCCAGCCCGGACGTAATTGCCTATCAGATTACGAAGCCACTGGAAGAAGCAATTGGCGAGGCCAACGGCATTCGAACGATCTCATCGGTATCGCGTGAAGCCGCTAGTGTGGTCACGATTGAGTTTAACCTCGACGCCGATCTGGAAGCCGCAGCCAACGATGTGCGTGATAAAGTGACGAAAGCCCGACGCTTACTTCCCGGCGACGTTGATCCGCCCATTGTGGAGAAAGCCAACAGTGGCGACATCGTGATTTTCATGGCGGTGGAAAGCAAAACCCGCAGCATTCTGGAGGTCAGCAATATTGCCTCAACAGTTATTAAAGAGCGGATGCAGACTATTCCCGGCGTGAAGCGGGTGGGTATTGCGGGTGAGAAAAAGTACGCCATGCGGCTCCGAATCGACCCGGCAAAACTGGCGGCCTATCAATTAACGCCGTCAGATATTGAACAGGCCCTACGAAAAGAAAACGTGGATTTGCCGTCGGGTCGTATTGAAGGCGACCGAAACGAGTTGACCGTACGAACCCTGGGCCGACTCACGAAAGAGGACGATTTCAATAACATGATCGTCAAACAGGAAGGAAGCAGCATTATTCGTTTCAAGGACATTGGCTACGCCGAATTAGGTGCGGAGAACGAACGAACCGCCATTCTGAACAGTCTGAAAGGGAATTCGCCAACAATAGGCGTCTTTGTTGAACCCCAACGGGGAGCCAACGCCGTAGCCATTGCCGATGAATTTTACCGGCGGCTGAAAGAATTACGAAAGGAAATTCCGGCTGATTATCAACTTACAATTGGGAAAGACTTCACCGAACCAATTCGCGACTCGATCTCCGAAGTAGAAGAAACACTCTTCATTGCCTTTGGGCTGGTTATCCTGATTCTGTTCCTGTTCCTGCGCGACTGGCGTTCGACCATTATTCCGGTTGTGGCCATTCCGGTTTCTATCGTATCAGCCTTCTTCATTATGTATGTGGCGGGCTACTCTATCAACATTTTAACACTGTTAGCCTTAGTATTAGCAATTGGACTGGTGGTCGATGATGCCATTGTGGTGCTGGAAAACATCTATGCGAAAGTTGAAGAAGGCATGTCGCCTTTGCAGGCTGCGTTCAAAGGATCATCGGAAATCTATTTTGCCGTTATCTCAACAACCATTACACTGGCTGCCGTTTTCCTGCCGATTTTATTTCTGCCGGGGATTACCGGTAAGTTATTCCAGGAGTTTGCCGTGGTCGTAGCGGGTTCAGTAATCGTGTCGGCCTTTGTGGCGCTGACGCTTTCGCCCATGATGAGTGCGTATCTGCTCAAACGGCACACCAAACCGAACTGGCTCTATCGCACAACGGAACCGTACTTCGTGGCGTTGAACCGAGGGTACGAAAAATCGCTGGGCTGGTTCCTGCGCTACCGCTGGGTGGCCTTTCCTGCGCTGATTATTACGTTCGGTTTGATCTACTTCATTGGAAAGCAACTTCCTTCTGAACTGGCTCCCCTGGAAGATCGCGCTCAGATCAGTCTGGCCGTGATTGCGCCCGAAGGTTCGTCGTACGAGTACACCGAGAAGTACATGAACGAGATTGCCAAATTCTCGGTCGACTCGACGCAGGGTTTGTTTCAGACGTATTCTATTCTGGCACTCACCTTTGGGCCACCCGCTCCGGTCAACGTTGCCATCCAAAATACCTTCCTCAAAAAAGCCGATCAGCGGGCATCCACCCAGGCCGATGTCTTTGCAACCTATTCCCGAAATGCCCAGAATTTCAGAGGAGTTATGGTGTTCCCGGTTCAGCCGCCAACCATTGGCAGCCGGTTTGGTCAATCCCAGCCCGTCCAGTTTGTGTTGCAGGGTACGAATCTGGCTGCTATCACAGATGTATTACCGAAGTTTATGGATGAGGCCCGGAAAAGCCCGATCCTTCGTTTTGCCGACTCCGATCTAAAGGTCAATAAGCCTGAGTTGGTACTTCAAATTAATCGAGATAAAGCCGCCGAATTAGGCATATCCGTTGCCGAAATTGCCCGAGCTCTGCAATTAGCTTTGAGTGGACAACGCTACGGCTACTTCATTTTCAACGACCGCCAATACGAAGTTATCGGTCAGCTGCAACGCCAGGATCGCGATACGCCTTACGACCTCAAGTCCATGTACGTGCGCACCCGAACGGGCGATGTCGTTTCGCTCGACAACCTGGTTTCGTTCAAGGAAAGCATCAGTCCTGCCGCCATCTACCGCTACGATCAGGCGATTTCGGCAACCATTTCGGCGGGTCTGGTACCAGGCAAAACTATTGGTGACGGCGTTGCCGAAATGAACCGGATTGCCCAGAAAGTATTACCGCCAACAATCAAAACGTCGTTGGCAGGCGAATCCCGCGACTTTGCCGAAAGCTCATCGAGCCTGCTCTACGCATTTGTATTTGCGCTGATTCTGATCTATTTGATTCTGGCCGCTCAATTCGAAAGCCTGATCGATCCGTTTATTATCCTGCTCACCGTCCCAATGGCCATGACGGGCGCACTGCTCAGCCTATGGATTTTCGATCAGACGCTCAACATTTTCAGTCAGATCGGCATCATTACCCTAATCGGTCTGATTACCAAGAACGGTATTCTAATTGTCGAATTCGCCAACCAAAGCAAGGAAGCAGGCCTTAGCCCATTAGAAGCCGCCAAGGTAGCCGCAGCTTCCCGGTTCCGCCCCATTCTGATGACCAGTCTGGCGATGATTTTCGGAACTATCCCGATTGCCCTTACCGAAAACAGCCGCAATTCGCTGGGAACCGTGATCGTTGGCGGACTTCTGTTCGCGGGTTTGCTGACGCTCTACATCATTCCGGCGGTGTATTCTTATTTCTCTCGCGTACCGAAGCATAGGGAGGAAGAAGTGGGCGCATTAGAGCCAATAATTGATCACGCAGAAGCTCTTTAAACTCCCGTTCTCGCTTGGCTATCCGACCGGGCTGGAATTGGTACCTGATCACGCAGAATTGATCTAAGCGCGGGTGTGACCCCGATGGGGTCAGATGTTTATAGCACAAAGGGTCTCTCTATAAACATTTGACCCCATCGGGGTCACACGTAGCCTCGCTCAATACCCGGCCCAATCATTCTTTTTCATTAAAAATCTCATGAAACACATAAATTATATCGCCACGCTATCCCTAACAATAGCCCAACTAATCTTGAGCCAGATAGCCCAGGCTCAAGTTCGGCAATTGACAATGGACGATGCGGTCAGGCTGGCGCTTGATAAAAATCGGGACTTACAGGTAGCTACACTGGAAACCTCTAAGTCGTCTCAGAAAGTAGTGGAAGCGCGGGGTTACGCCTTGCCAACCGTGGCGGCTTCGGCACAGTATCTGTATTACTTCAACAAACAGGTGTCATTCCTACCCGGCAGTTTTGTAGGCCTCGGCGATGATCAATTGGCGACCTTTCGGGTAGGTGGGTCGAATGCACTGCTGGGTGGCATTGCAGTATCACATCCACTATTTCAGGCTAGTGTCCGATCGGGTATTCGAGCTGCGCAAATCGATGAATCAGCTACAGGCGAAGCATTGACGACTGTCCGGGCCAACGTCGTCACGGATGTAAAAAAGGCATATCTGGACGTACTCATTACGCAGGAGCAACTCCGACTGCAACAGCAAAGCATTGTCCGAAATGAGCAGGCGCTAAAAGATTCCAGGTCATTGTTAGCCCAGGGACGGGTGTCACGCGTCGATACGCTACGGGCCTTCGTTACTGTTGAAAACCTACGCCCAATGCTCATTCAACTGACAAATCGGATTGGCATCACCAAAACGATTTTAAAGCAAACGATGGGATTAGACGAGCAGGAGGTCATCGAACTTCAGGATTCTCTACGTTATAATGAAGCCCTATTCGCTTCGCCAGGAACAGACGTTTTTCTGGACGCCGTGCAGGCAAGACCCGAAGTTCGTCGGCTGGAGTTGCTGGAAAAACTTAACCAGGAACAAATCGTACAACAGATCGCTGAAAAGCAGCCGAAACTATCGGCCATTGGCCTGGCGCAAGCGCAGTCGCAGGCCAATAATTTCCAGGTGGGAGATTACAAATGGCCGGTTAGTTCCTATATAGGGCTACAGGTGAATGTCCCGATTTTTACGGGTTTCCGAACAAATTCTCGCATCCAGCAGACGCAGATTACCCGTCAGCAAAGCAACACGCAACTGGCTAATCTTAAAGAGATTGTACGAGCCCAGGTGAAAATTGGTTTAGCCAACGTAGAAGAAGCGCGGCTTCGGATTCAAACCCAGCAACAAACCATTTCGGTAGCGGAACTAGGTTATCGCATTACCCGCGATCGCTGGAAACAGGGCATTGCCTCCCGGTTAGATATGTCGGATGCTGAACTTTCTCTGACGCAAGCCAAATCGAATTACTTACAGGCCGTATACGATTACCTCACAGCCACAGTTAATCTGGACAAGGTATTGGGAAAGATCAAATAACACATCATGGAAAAAGCTATAAAAGAACTCAGACTTATACTCACCGTCGAAAATCTGGATGAATTGATCAGTTTCTATCGGGATACGGTTGGCCTGGAAACATCGAAAGAATGGCACGAGGACGCTGGTAACGGGATCATTCTGGATGCAGGCCGGGCATCCCTTGAATTAGTCGACGCCAAACATGCAGCCCGGATCGATCAGATTGAAGTAGGTAGCCGGGTTTCGGGGCCTGTTCGGCTGGCGTTGCGGGTTAGCGAGCCTGTTGCCACTGCAACCGAGAAATTAATTGACGGGGGAGCTACTTCAGTTGCCCCGCCCACAACTGCGCCCTGGAGTGAGGTCTCCCGAGTTAAGGCACCAGATGGTATGCAAATCACCTTATTCGCTACCTCTACACTTACCGATTAGTTTGCTTAAACAGCCGAAGGAAAAATATTATTAGTATGCTTGCATACTAATTTTGAAATGATTTTCTTTGTCGTATAATTAGTATGCAAGCATAATAAACTGACTGCAATATGATTGCGACAGAGCCTAAAGCCTCCATTAAGGGTGGCGAGTTCCTGATCAAAGAAACCGAAGCCGCCAAAGTCTTTATTCCTGAAGAATTTACTGAAGAGCAACTGATGATTGCGGCTACCTGCCGTGAGTTTCTGGAGCGGGAAATCTGGCCACGTCTGAATGAAATCGACAATGCCAAATCGCCAGAGTTGATTTCGTCTTTGATGGACAAAGCCGGTGAATTGGGCATTCTGGGCACATCGGTGCCTGAGCAGTACGGTGGTTTTGGTACCAATTTTAATACGTCGATGCTGGTTGCCGAAGTAACCGGCGCGGGTCACTCGTTCTCGGTGGCTCTGTCGGCGCATACGGGTATCGGCACGTTACCCATTGTCTATTACGGTAATGACGATCAGAAATCGAAATACCTACCTCAACTAGCCAGTGGCGAATGGAAAGCCGCTTACTGCCTAACCGAGCCCGATTCTGGCTCGGATGCGAACTCAGGCAAAACGAAAGCTGTCCTTTCCGAAGACGGTAAACACTATGTGCTGAATGGTCAGAAAATGTGGATTACCAATGGCGGATTTGCTGACGTATATATCGTGTTTGCGAAGATCGACGAGAACGGGCAAACAGATAAAAACCTGTCAGCCTTCATCGTTGAGCGTACGTACGAAGGCATCACAATGAACGAGCCGGAGCACAAGATGGGTATCAAAGGCTCCGACACGCGTCAGATTTTCTTCAACGATGTGAAAGTACCGGTTGAGAATTTATTGTCGGAACGTGGCAATGGCTTTAAAATCGCAGTCAATATTCTGAATATCGGTCGGATTAAGCTTGGTATTGCAGCCATTGGCGGTTCGAAAGAAGTGCTTAACAACGCAATCCGCTATTCAAACGAGCGCAAGCAATTTAAAACAGCTATCTCTCAGTTTGGTGCCATCAAGCATAAACTGGCCGAGATGGCGCTGAAAATATATGCATCAGAAACGGCTTCTTATCGGGCGGGTCAGAACATCGATGACCTGATCGAGGACTTTAAAGGGCAGGGTATGGAAGACGGACAGGCGAAATTGAAAGCGCTGGAGCAGTTTGCCATCGAATGCGCCATTATGAAAGTCCACGGATCGGAAGTACTGGATTATGTGGTTGATGAAGGCGTTCAGGTATACGGCGGCATGGGCTACTCAGCCGATGCACCCATGGATCGCTCCTATCGCGATGCCCGTATCAATCGCATTTTTGAAGGCACGAACGAAATCAACCGGATGCTCGTGGTGGACATGATGCTGAAACGGGCCATGAAAGGCGAACTCGACCTAATGGGCCCAGCCATGGCCGTTGCCAAAGAAATCATGTCGATTCCAGATTTCGGATCGGACGAGGAAGAAGGCTTGTTCATTGCGGAGAAAAAAGTCCTGAAGAATCTGAAAAAAGCAGCGCTGATGGTATCGGGGGCTGCGGTACAGAAATTCATGATGACGCTATCGAACGAGCAGGAAATCCTGATGAACGTGGCCGATATGGCAATTGAGGTGTACGTAGCCGAATCTGTCTTGTTGCGTGTTGAAAAACTAATTGGCATCAAAGGGGAAGAAGCGGTTGCACTACAAAAGCAAATGGCCTTAGTCTATTTGCACGAAGCGGTTGAGAAAGTCAACAATGCTGGCCGGGCCGCGATTACGTCCTTTGCCGAAGGCGACGAATTACGCGGTATGTTAATGGGTCTGAAACGGTTCACCAAAATTGAGCCGATGAACCTCAAAGACGCCCGCCGTCAGATTGCCGACGCCATGATTGCCGAGAACAAGTATATTTTTTAAGTATAATCGACAGCTAAATACCGCGAGCCAGCCCACAAGGTTGGCTCGTTTTTTTGTAAGGAAACCTAGTTCAACCCTACTGACATACCGCTGTCACTACCCCACCCGACCTTTGTTGCGGTCATTCACAAATTCCCAACAAATCATGACAACGCAACTGACAATTCCCGAAAACGCTTTATCTGAAAAAGAAACACAGCCATTCACCGCGCTCACATTTACGACTCGCACCACCTTACAGACGCTGTCGCAATATGCGCCCAGTGTTGCTATGGAACTCTATAAAGAAGCCAGTCGACTTAATCTGGACATCGCAGGCCCGATTCAATGGATTTATACGGATGCCACCGGCGACGTAACCAAAGAGTTTCAGTTAGAGATTGTCTTACCCATTCGCCAATCGGGCGAGCAATCGGCCGAATTTTCGTACCAGGAGTTTCCCGCATTTCGCTGTTTATCTTACACACACACAGGCCCCTGGAGTGAATTCGGCGAGTTATATGATGTCCTTTTTAGCCAGTTTCACCGGGATGGCAATCAGACAGATGGGCGCGTTCGTGAGGTGTACACTGTCGTTGATTTGGAGCATATGGAAAATTGCGTAACCGAGATCCAGATTGGGCTCCTGTAAACTCACTTTTTAAATAGTAAACGATCTGGTACCGAAGCTGGTAGAAAACCCGACTTCGGTACTTTTTTATGGACTCCAGCGCGTATCGTGTTTTACGCAGCTTAACCGAGTCTTAGAACGGCCTATTCATGAAAAATCAGCAATCCAATTCCCGGCGAACCTTCCTGCGTAATCTGGGCGCGAGTGCATCGGCTCTGTCGCTACCCATGCTCGGCTATGCCGATAATCAACTTGTTCAGAACGAATCCAGTGGTCTTTATTCATTCCTGACAAACCCTGATACCAAAGGCCTGGGGCAACCTGGCCGCAAGTTAGGCATTGCTCTGGTTGGCTTAGGCTACTACAGCACGAACCTACTGGCTCCGGCGCTGCAACAAACGCAAAACTGCCGTCTGGCGGGTATTGTAACGGGCACGCCGTCAAAAGCCGACGAATGGATGAAGAAGTACAACATCCCAAAGGAGAACGTCTACGACTACAAAACCTTCGATCGGATTGCAGATAACAAAGACATTGATGTAGTCTATGTCGTGCTTCCTAACTCGATGCACGAAGAATATGTTGTTCGGGCGGCTAAAGCAGGCAAGCACGTCATTTGCGAAAAACCCATGGCTATTACGCCGAAAGCCTGCCAGAATATGATCGATGCCTGCAAAAAGGCGAATAAGCAACTGGCCATTGGTTACCGACTTCACTACGAGCCATTCACCAAAGAGATCATGCGCTTAGGCCAGGAAAAAGTATTTGGAGCCGTCAAATTCGTGGAGAGCAGTGATGGCTTCCGCAGTGGCGATCCTAATCAGTGGCGTCTGAAGAAAAGTATGGCGGGTGGCGGCCCGCTCATGGATGTTGGCATCTACGCCATCCAGGGAGCCCGGTACGTAACGGGCGAAGAACCTATTTCGGTGACAGCCCAGTTTGCCCCGAAAACAGATCCTGTAAAATTCAAGGATGTCGAGGAGACGATGTTCTGGCAGTTTGAATTTCCGAGCGGTGCGGTTTCCAACTCAACGACTAGCTATGCGTCGGGTGTTGAACGGTTGTATGCTTCCTGCGAGAAGGGCTGGTTTGAATTATCGCCCGCTTTCGGCTATGGGCCGCTGAAAGGCCGCACCAGCAAAGGGCCAATCGAGATGCCGGTTGTGAACCACCAGGCCGCCCACATGGATGGTGTGTGTAAAGACCTCCTTGACGGCAAGCAACTACCCAGTCACGTTACCGGCGAAGAAGGCTTAAAGGATGTGACCTTGTTACAGGCCATTTATCAGGCCGCCGAAACAGGGAAGAAGCTTAAGTTGAAGGCGTAAGATGTGAATGGATAATGTAAAATGAATAATATCTAACGTGCTAATTATTCATTTTACATTATCCATTCACATAAAATCTAATCCTCTCGCACCCGAATGTTAGCCTGAACTACACTCGCCGTTCTGCTGCGAACGGCAGAGGTCATAAAAAAGCCCGTTGCTGTTCGTCCGGTAACATTCGTATTGATGATATTCGTCGGAACATTAGCTGGAGGTGTGGCAAACAGGCCGCCATTTGTAATCTGAGTTCGCAGTTGCTGCCAGAATGTAAATGCGTCCTGCGTTAACGAATGAACCTCTACCTTCACCACGTCATTCAGCGCATACAGGCTGTCGGGATTGACTGACCGACGGATGGGCACAATAAACGCCAGCCCATCGGCAACACTTGAGTTACTGCCAAACACCCCATCCTGTGAAGTAATAATATTTCTGGGTTTATTCTGCAACTCACCATTCTGGAAGAATCGAATCCGGTAATAGTCCACCCGATTAGGGAAGTCAGTAGCATAAAACTCAGCCCGGTAGCCTTCTGTTTTTGACAAAGGGTTGAGCTTCCGTTTCACAAAAATGATCGAGTCGATGGGAGGCACCGGGTTCATTTTCGAGCTAGCCTTGTACGTTTCGCCCTGATAGGTAATTGTTAGTTGGTAACTTCGTCCAATGTGGCCTAAGGTATCTTTCCCAGCTGGTTGCCAAACGTATTTACCCATATTTGTAGGATCTACAAACTGATAGGTTTTCCCGGCATCGTCAGAAACCGTAACTGTTGCGCTGGTTGCGGCTGGCGCGGTACTATTATCAAAATAGGGCGCTGTTGTTGTCAGCGTAATCGTTTGTGAGCCAGGCTGATCGGTTAGTATACCCTCTACCGAAAGCCGAATTGGTCCCGTATCGAGTTTCGCATCAATAACGGTGGTGCAGCCGTTCAGGCCTAGAACACCAATTAGTAAGGCTAAAAATATATAGTATCGTTGCATATGTAGTACCGACCCTCTGGGTCGGGTGTTTATCAATATATCGGCCGACCCAGAGGGTCGGCGCTACTAAAATTTGAAATTATAGGTCACCGAAGGGATAATTGTCGCGAACACAGAATACCGAATGGCTTCGGTAACCTGTGGATTGTCGGCGTTCGGCTGGAAATAAACCGAAAACGCATTTTTGCGTGCGTACGCGTTATAAACCGAGAAGACCCAGTTATCTTCTTTTCGTTTACCCGGACGTTTGCGCCCTTGTAGGGTGGCCGCCAGATCGAGTCGGTGATAAGCCGGAATCCGGTAATTGTTGCGGCCGTCGTAGATTGGCCCTACGTAATCGCCAAACACAAATCGACCCGTTGGAAAGGTGCCTGGCGTACCACTGGCATAGGTAAATGTGGCCGAGAAGTTCCATCGTTTGGCATTTGGCGGATCAAACAACAGCACAGACGTCAGCGTATGTCGTTTATCGAAACGAGTCGGGTACCAGTTATCATTGTTGATTCCAGCTACCTGCCGCTCGGTTTTGGCTAGTGTATAGCTAATCCAACCATTAACTACCCCGGTGTTTCGCTTAATGAAAAACTCAGCTCCATAGGCCCGTCCTTTGCCACTGAGCAAATCCCCTTCGAGGTATTTGTTTAAGATCAGGCTCGCTCCATCAATGTAGTCAATCTGATTCTGTAGCCATTTATAATAGACCTCCACCGAAGCTTCGAACTCACTACCGGCTCCCTTCGTGCGTCCAAAGTTCTTAAAGAAACCACCAGCAATCTGATCCCCAACCTGCGGCTTAATGTTATTGGTAGAGGGCGTCCAGATGTCTAAGGGTGTTGATGCAGTTGTATTGGAAATCAGGTGGATATACTGCGCCAGCCGGTTGTAGCTTAATTTGAGTGAGCTATTATCAGTCAAATCGTATTTGGCGGCAAAACGCGGCTCCCAGTTACCATACGTCTTTACTACATCCCCTCCCCGATACGCCACAGTTGTGACAACTTCTCGCCGGGTTCCCAGGGGCACATCCGTCTGAAACGTGTACGCTTCACCCGGACCAACGTAATTGAATAAGGAATAACGAAGGCCATATTGAAGCTGCAGTTTAGTAGTCAGTTGCTGCTCGTTGCCAATATAAAGCGCGGCCTCGAAAGCATGTTTATTCGCTATCCCAAATGAACGGACACTTCCCGAACTGGCAGCTGTAGCCGTACCAGGTTGAAAATCATGTATGATAGCCTGTCCGCCAAACGTAATCGTATTCTTCCCCAAAAACAGGGAAAAATCAGGTTTCAAACTATAATCGACAATTCGGGAATCAGTTCGAAAATAGTCATTCGGCGTTTTCTGTTTCAGGTCGGTATTCAGCGAATAGTCGTAATTGCTGTAGTAGGCCGTTGTATTCAGGAATAGCCGGTCGCTGAATACATGGTTCCAGCGGGCCGAAAGCGTCGTGTTTCCCCAGTTGAAACCAAAGTCGGCACCAAACACATCGCGCCCCAGATAGCCCGATAGAAACACGGTATTTTTATCGTTGATATGGTAGTTACCTTTAGCGGTAAGATCGTAAAAATAGAATTTAGCTCCTTTCAAATCGCTGTTTAGAAAGGGTTGGGCCAGAATATCCGCATACGAACGTCGTGCGGCTACAATAAACGATCCTTTTCCTTTAAATAAGGGACGCTCGTACGATAAACGGCTAAAAATAAGCCCAATACCTCCGTTTAATTCCGGTTTCTTGGCATTCCCCTCTTTTAACCGAACATCTAAAATTGATGCAATTCGTCCCCCGTAGTTCGCCGGTATACCGCCTTTAATAAGTTTCACATCTTTTACAGCATCGGGATTGAATACCGAAAAGAAGCCAAATAAGTGAGATGAATTGTAAACCGGGGCTTCATCCAGCAGCACCAGATTCTGGTCAATACTTCCCCCGCGAACGTTAAAGCCGGTTGCCCCTTCGCCCACGGTTGAAACGCCCGGTAACAGTTGAATGCTCCGTATAACATCAACCTCGCCCAACAAGGCGGGAATACGCTTAAGGGTTTTTACGTCAATCTTATTGACGCTCATTTCAATATTTTTGACGTTATCATCTTCGCGTTTCGTTGACACAACGACCTCCTGCAATTGCTTTCCTTCCTGCTTCAGTTCAAGATCCAGGCGCACATTACGATCCGCTAGATCGACCGCTTTCGTTTCTTTTTCATAACCAACATAGCTGATCACCAAGTGGTAACTTCCTGGTGGCAGCGTTACAGCATAAAATCCATAGCTGTTTGTGACAGCCCCAGTGCTCGTTTCTTTTACGTAAACCGAGACCCCGATTAATCCTTCTCCATTGGCGGCATCCTTTATGTAGCCACTAACCGTCAGGCCCGCTGCCCGGCCTCCTTTGTCCTGTGCAGTTCCAATCTTGTTTGTAGTTAACGAACCCTGTGCGTTGCTACTTCGCAGGGGCAGGCAAAAAAGGAAGAGAGAGTATATCCAAAGTAGTGTAGTATATTTCATTGCGTTTGTCGTAGTCCACCTATCTTTAAAATGGCGGTTCAGATTGGTATCGCAAAAGTATATCTACTCCTATTAGTATTAGGCAAAAATTAGATAAACCAGCTAAATCAAGCGCTGAACGGTAGCCGGCGTAGGACAAAACCAATAAGTGTGATTTAGAAAGGGAACAACGGTCAGGATTTTCTGTCTTGTTTTTTAATCTGCCTGATTAACGATTGGGCTTCTTTTTTGTCGGTCGTGGGAAAATGAACTGGTAACGATTCTATAAGTTCGGTTAAAATATGGGCAATGATGAGCTGTTGATTGATTCGGTCATCGCTTGGAATTACATACCAGGGATTTTGTTTGGTAGCGGTGGCATTGATCGTATCTTCATAAGCTAGCAGGTGTTTAGGCCAGAACTCCCGCTCTTTCAGATCGTTTTCACTAAGTTTCCATTGCTTTTCCGTGTCTTCTAAACGGGCGATAAGCCGCTTCCCCTGCTCTTCTTTAGACACATGAAGGTAAAATTTCACGACTGGGAAGCCATTCCGAAACAGGTAATCTTCAAAATGGACAATATCGCCAAATCGCTGTTTCCAGAGAATCGTTTCGTTTTTAGGGACTAAGCTCGCTGGGATCAACTGCTCTTGTAAGCGCTCCGGGTGAACACGCAGCGCAAGAACTTCCTCGTAATACGATCGGTTAAATACCCCAATGATACCGCGTTCGGGTAACTCCTGCCAGAATCGCCATAGAAAATCATGCTTCAGGTCTTCCTCTGCCGGCTTCTTGAAAGGGGCCATCTGAAATCGGGATGGATTCACACCTTTAAATATCCGCCGAATACTACTGTCTTTTCCGGCGGCATCCATGGCCTGAAAAACAACTAGCATGCCATAATGGCCATCGGCATGCATCCGATTTTGAGCCTGATCCATACGGATAGCCAGCTCGTCGACCTGTTGGTTTTGGTCGGCTTCATCACGGTAGAACGGCTCAATGAGGGTTGGCATTTCACGAATTGAAAAGGGTTGCCGTCCATCATATCGAAATGTACTTGTCTTAACTTTTCCCATACTACTGCGCCTGAATGACAGGAATTAGCTTCTGTAGCTCCTTAAATCGTTTGTCGTCGGGCTCAGGAGTAGCAATTGGAAGCTTTTTAAGTTCGTCGATAATGATTTGTCCGACCAGTAATCGCATATTCTTTTTATCGTCGGCGGGAATTATATACCAGGGCGCATTATCGGTAGCTGTTTCAGCAATGCAGGTCTCGTAGGCATCCTGATAGTCGTCCCAGAAATCACGTTCTTTCACATCCCCTTCCTGAAATTTCCAGTTTTTTTCCTGGTCTTTAATCCGTTCAATCAGCCGCTCGGCCTGTTCCTTTTTTGAAACATGCAGGTAAAACTTAATGGTTGGGAAGCCATTTCGGTAGAGAAACGTTTCCATATCCCGAATTGCCTGGTAGCGGTGTTTAAATAGTTTGTCTAAATCGTCGGTCACTTTTTCGGGCAATCGCTGACTCTGTGTCAGAATTTCCGGATGCACTTTCGTTACCAGTACCTCTTCGTAATACGATCGGTTAAATACCCCAATTGTGCCACGCTCGGGCAGTTCGCGCCAGCTGCGCCATAAAAAGTCGTGGTCGAGTTCCTGATCAGTTGGACGTTTGAACGCATATACTTTTACGCCGGCGGGATTTGTACCCGTAAACACATTCTGAATGGTTCCGTCTTTTCCGGCAGCATCCAACGCCTGAAATACAGTTAGCAAACCGTATCGGTTGTGGGCGTACATCTTTTCCTGCCATTTATCGATTTCAGCGGCCTGTTGCCGAAGTAGTGCTTCATAATGGGCATCATCTTCGTACAAATCATCAACTTTGGTGGGCGCTTTTTTCAGCTTGAAGGATTTGTCTCCGTCGTAACGAAAACGGTCGGTATTGAAGTCTTTCACAGGGTTTGATGGTAAACTTTACGTGGGTAAGCACTGTTAACTAAGTAGACAAATTAACCCAATAAAACCTATAAGGTTTGAGAAATCGGATAGGTTTATAGAATCACAAGTTATGACCACAAATCAATCGACCAATCTGGCTAAAGCGACTTTTGGAACAGGTTGCTTCTGGTGTACAGAGGCCCTCTATGAATCGCTCGATGGTGTTATCTCGGCGGTATCAGGCTACGAAGGTGGGCACAAGGTCAACCCAACTTATACTGAAGTTTGTACCGGCACAACCGGGCATGCCGAGTGTGTAGAAATCACCTATGATCCGGCAAAAATTACTTACCAGGAGTTACTGGAAGCTTTCTTCCGAAGCCATGACCCAACGTCTCTAAATCGGCAGGGTAATGATATTGGTACGCAATATAGATCGGTTATTTTTTACCATACCGATGAACAGAAGCAGCTAGCCGAAACTGCCAAAGTAGAGTTAAACAAGTCGGGGGCATATGATAGCCCAATTGTTACGGAGATCAGCCCAGCCGAAACGTTTTACGAGGCAGAGGCCTATCATCAAAGTTACTTTGCCAATAATCCCAACCAGGGCTATTGCGCCTTTGTCGTTGCTCCCAAAGTTGAGAAATTCAGAAAGGTTTTTAAAGAGAAATTGAAACCTGAGCTTGCTCATTAATACTATAACCACACAAAGGGCATAGCCTTTAAGCTCCTCATAGTGAGGAGCTTTTTTTATATTATTTATCAAATAGATTAAAAAGCCATGAAATCGACTTATCTGAATGAATTGTTTTCGATGATTTTCATCATCGTCAATAGGTTATACGGCCCTGTTTGCTATGTTTGTTGCGTAGGCGAATATATGACCGATTAATAAGTGGTTCGTCTTAACGTTTGTTAGGCCCACAGATTCGCTTTTACTTTGTCTCAAATTTTAACGCAAACAATTGAATCAAATGAAAAAAATCCACTTTACTCTTTTGCTGGTCCTTGGTCTTTTAGCCGGCACGAAATCGTTCGCTCAGATGTCAATTGACAAAGGGACTAAGTTTATCAACCTGGGTATTGGCGTAGGTGGTTATGCAAGTGCAGGTGGGATCGCCTTTGGAGGCTCTGCGGACTTTGGTGTTGCTCCAAATTTCACTGTCGGTGGCCAGGTAGCCTACCGTAGTTTTAACTATGGCTATATTGGTTATAATGATAAAATCAATTATCTCTACTTTGCAGTTCGCGGTTCATATCACTTTAACGAATTATTGAGCCTAAGTACGGATAAAGCTGATCTTTATGCAGGTCTCGGCTTAGGATACGAGAGTGTTTCTTACAGCAACAGTATTTATAGCGGTACTGCTTTTGGAAGCGGTATTTTCGTTCCTGTTCACCTTGGTGGTCGTTATATGTTTGCGGAGAAAGTAGGAGGATTTGCTGAATTAGGAACAGGCATTGCTCCACTTCTTTTAGGAATTACATTCAAGCTGTAAGCAGAGAAATAATTTAACTAGGTACAAAAAAGGCCAATCCTGATCAGGATTGGCCTTTTTTGTACCTAGTTAAATTATTTCTCTGCCACTTCCTTCAAACTGGCTACGCCCATATTCCAGAGAATAAAAGAGTAAATGTCGGCGGTGGTTTCGATGTTCTTTTTGGTATTGCTGGCACCGTGGCCCGAGTTGGTGTCAATTCGAATTAGTACGGGATTCTTTCCTTTATATACCTCCTGTAAGGTGGCTGCATACTTAAACGAGTGAGCCGGTACAACCCGGTCATCGTGGTCGGCCGTTGTGATGAGGGTAGCTGGGTAGTTCAAACCAGGCTTAATATTCTGTATGGGCGAATAAGTATATAGTGCTTTAAACTCTTCGGCGTTGTCGCTGCTGCCATAGTCACTAATCCAGCCCCAGCCAACCGTGAATTTATGGAATCGCAGCATATCCATCACACCCACAGCTGGCAAAGCCACCCGAAATAAATCGGGCCGTTGATTAATAACTGCCCCAACTAGCAACCCTCCGTTAGAGCCACCCTCCAGCGCTAACTTTTGTGGAGACGTATACTTCCGACTAATCACATACTCGGCAGTTGCAATACAGTCGTCAAATACATTCTGTTTCTTGAGTTTCATGCCAGCCTCATGCCATTTTTCGCCGTATTCGCCACCGCCCCGCAAATTCATTTGTACGTAAACGCCACCCTGCTCTAAAAAAGGAATCAGCAATGCATTAAAATAGGGAGACAGACTTATGTTAAATCCTCCATATCCATACAATAATGTTGGATTCTGGCTGTCACGTTTGAGCCCTTTTCGATACGTAATGAACATGGGCACTTTAGTACCATCTTTGCTCGTGCAAAACTCCTGTACCGTTTCGTAGTCGGTTGGTTTAAAATCCACCTCCGGCTGCCGGAATAAGGTACTCTTTTTGCTGGCAATATCGTATCGGTAAATTGTTGGCGGAAAGGTGAATGATGTAAATGTGTAAAACACAAACTTGTCGTCCTGTTCGCCCCCAAAACCCGCTGCCGATCCTACAGCAGGCAATTGAAGTTCATGATCTAGTTTACCCGTTGGCAAATCGTAAACATGAATGCGGGTGGTTACGTCCTTTAAATAATTCGCAAATAATTTACCGCCTGCGGTAGAAGCCCCCTCAAGTTTTTCGGGTTTTTCGGCCACAAAGTCTGTCAGTTTCCCCGTATGAGGTTGCACCCGCGAGATTTTGTAATTGGGTGCGCCGTTGTTATGATGTACTAGAAGCTCGTCGCCCAGGTTATCAATAACCGTATAATTGTACTTGAAGCCCTCAAATAATCGCTGAAATGCAGTATCTCCAGCTTTGAGGTCTTTGTACCAGATTTCGGAGCCATCGGTGCCTTCAGAAATGTTCAGGATCAGAAAACGTTCATCCTCGGTAGTTTGTGCACCCATATAACGTAGTGGATGCGCCTTGTCTTCATATACCAATGGATCAGTCGATTGGGTAGTACCTATACGGTGGAAATACACCTTCTGAAATTCATTCTTGGAAGATAATTCCTGTCCGATGGCTGGTTTATCGTAACGGCTATAATAAAACCCATCGCCTTGCCACGCAGCTCCGCTAAACTTCGTCCATTCGAGTTTTTCGGGTAGCGTCTCAAGCGTATTCATATCCATGATCTGAATGGTTTGCCAATCGGAGCCTGCCTTTGATACCGTATAAGCCGCATAATGCCCGGTTTTGGAAAGACTGAATCCGCCCAGGCGTGTCGTACCATCGGCCGATAATTTGTTGGGATCAATAACTACTTCGGGTTTTACATCGAGACCTTTCTGACGATATAGCACCGACTGGTTTTGTAAACCATCATTCTTGCGAAAATAAAAATAAGCTCCCTTGCGCGACGGAGCCGAATATTTCGGGTAGTTATAGACCTGCTCCAATCGAGCCTGTAACTGCTTACGATAAGGAATCTGGGCCAGGTAGTCGAAGGTAACTTTGTTTTCAGCTTTGACCCAGTCGGCTGTTTCGGCCGAACGATCATCTTCAAGCCAGCGGTACGGATCGGCAACCTGCGTACCATGATAGCTATCGACCTGATCCGTTTTTCGGGCTTGTGGATACGATAGTGGCTGGGCGGCCTGCCCCAATGCAATGGATGAACTCAGCATGAAACAAAAAGGAATAGGTTTAAGAAATTGCATCGGCGGATGAAGGTTAGAACAAATGATAACGAACTACCTACGAATTTACGGCAAACCGCCAGAATCCCTATATTTCTTAGTTATTATTACCTACAGCCGAAGTAATAGCCTGAAAATGGTATTTATTGGTTGACAAACTTGGATATTTAGTAAATAGATAGCTCATTTACAGTCCCTTCCTACAAGCTTATTTTATTTCCATGACACGACTTGGCTGCTTATGCTTCCACTTCCTCTTCCTGAGCTTAGTCCCTCAGTTTGGGTGGACACAGTCAGCTTCGTCAGGTACTGTGTTTCGAATAGACCATGTTGGTGTTAGCGACGGGCTGACGCAGGGATCGGTTTATTATATGCTGAAAGATAGTCGTGGGTTTCTATGGCTAGGCACACAGGATGGTCTAAATCGCTATGATGGGCATCGCTTCCGCACGTATCGTCCAGCACTTAATAAAGATGGAACTATTCAGTCTGGCACCATTCGGGGGATTAATATTTTTGGCATCGTTGAAGACTCCGATGCCAACTTATGGATCGGTACAGAAGAAGGACTAAACCGCTATGATCGAAAAAAAGACCGTTTCGATTGTTTCTTTGTTAATGACTCTAAACATAGGCAAACTCGCTTGAGTAGCCGCACAATTCCATTTTTCATTAACCAAACTGAACTGATTTACCTCAGTGATTCGGAGGGCTTAGTACAGTTCGACTATCGAAAACGGCATAAAACCATATTGGCCGCCAACTTACACCCTACTAAAGAATACGATCTACAAAGCTCGGCAGTTCGATCAGCAACGGGCGATATCTGGCTTCATGCTTCTACAGGTCTACTCCGCTATAATCCTAAAAGCCAATCCCTTTCGCATTATTTCAGCAGCCATCCTCATAACCTGTTTGGGCAGGCTCAGGCCATTTTTTCATTTTATATTGATGCTGACGATATTGTCTGGCTGGGTACTGGAACTGGGCTGATTCGCTTTGATTATCGTCAGGCAACTTATCAGACATACACAGTATTGGGAGCCAAACCTATAAGTGCTATTTATAGCATTGCCTCCGATCAGCGTGGGCGGCTGTGGCTCGGGACGCAACGTGATGGCGTGCTTTACTTCGATAAACGAGCACGAATGTTTGGACAGGTTCATAGCTTCATGAAAAATACCCGCCAATTGAGCGAGTTTAAAATCAGCAAAGTATATATCGATAACCTGGGGATTGTATGGGCCAATACCGATCCTGACGGGCTAGCTCGCATTGTTCCAGATGCCTTTTTATTTGGCGGACTTACGAAAGCCCAGGTTAGTGATACCCTCCCCGCTAATCAACGCCTAAGTAGCTATACCGTCCGGGGTTTTTTAGAAGAGCGCTTTGACCGGCTATGGGTTCTTACCCAAAACGGCATTGATATCCTGGATCCTCGTACCAACCGTATTACAGAGCGCTATCTAACCAATATTCCATCAAGTAGCGGCCCTGTTCGAAGTATTGCCCGAAGCCTTTATCGCGATCCTCAGCGACGCATTTGGGTAGGTAGAACGGGCGGAGTAATGGCGTTCGATCAAAAAACCAAACTATTCGAATCCATTTTGTTTCCATCCTCGACCAGTTTACTAAGCGCCAATTATGTGCGTAACCTGGTCAGCATTTCCGATACAATGCTGGTAGCAGCTACCGAAGATGGGATTTATGCACTGAATACAGTCCAACGTAAATGGTCTAAAGTACCTGTGCTGGATGGGCAGAATATATTCAGCCTTTGGTACAATGCACCCGCCCGGCAGCTATGGGTTGGTACGTATCTGAATGGGTATTACTGCTACCAAGTATCCCGAACTGGAGATTCTCTGGTGGGAGGTTCTCAAGCCAGAGGAGTCAAGCCACTGAATTGGAAATTTATCCGATCAGGGCTAAAAGGCTATATGGTGCTCCATATTCGGCCTGATGCCAGCAAGGAAACTCTTTGGCTTTCCTGCGACCGGGGCGCCGTAGCGCTGAACGCTCAAAGTGGCAAGTTTCGTTTGTACACCGAGCGCCAGGGGCTAGCCAGTTCATTTGTCTATGGTACACTTACCGATGCCCAGAATAAAATCTGGATGAGTACAAACCGAGGCATCTCGCGCTTCGACCCAACCACACAGGCAATGAAAAACTTTACCCATACAGATGGCCTTCAGGGATACGAGTTCAACGGGAATGCGTTTGTACGCATGGCAAATGGTGAGTTATATTTTGGGGGCGTTAACGGATTTAACCGGTTTCGTCCTGACGCTTTCCATAGCAGTTTAGTTAATCCCTATGTTTATATTTATTCATTGAGCATTAACGAGGTGCCATTTACTACGGATACCTATGTAGGAGAAGCAACGCGCATCGACTTAGATCATACCCAAAATACGCTGGCCCTGGAATTTGCCGCTCTGGATTTCTTTAGCAACGGCCAGAATAATTATCAGTATCAGCTAACTGGCTATGATGACCAATGGGTGCGGGCGGGAGAACGCAATTACGTCCGATACGCAAACCTGCCCCCTGGCGATTATACATTTCAGGTCAAAACAGCAAATCAGGATGGTTATTGGAGTCACCGTATCCACAAACTAGCCATTCATATTGAGCCGCCTTTCTGGAGAAGTGTATCCTTTATGCTAATCGTTATTGTACTGATCATACTAGCAATATGGGGCTGGATTCGTCAGCGAGAAAATGCTATCCGTCGCCAGGAAGTGGACCGCCTGCGGCTGGCTTATGATATTCAGGAACAGGTAAAAAAAGATATTGCCCGTGACTTACACGATGAAATTGGGACCCGGCTGGCTACGATCAAATTATATACTACTCAACTTACCCAGTTAGCGGGTGAGAACCCGAAGATTTTGGTACTCAAAGCTACCGTATTCGAATTAATCAATGATACCATTAGTGATGTTAGGAACCTGCTCCGAAAACTAAATCCACAAACGCTGGAGCGGCACGGCTATGTAGCAGCTGTGGATGAACTGTTTTCTCGTATTAGTGCAAGTGGTGTTATTGACGCCCAATTCCTTCTCAGCGAACCGACCGAGAATACCGATCGGCTCCCTACTAATACTGAAGTAATGTTATATCGAATTACACAAGAGTTAGTCAGTAACTCGTTAAAACACGCTAACGCCAATAGGATAGATTTACACATGCTCTACCAGTCTGATCGCATTGTGTTAATCTACCAGGACAATGGCCTTGGGTTCAGTTACGAGCAGGCACAAAAAAAGGGAGCTGGCTTAGGCATCGGCAATATTGAATCGCGAGTGGCCTTGCTGGGCGGACGCATTTCCTGGCAGAGCAAACCGAGTTATGGCGTTCAGGCTACAATTGAAATTCCAACCAGTTCTGTTAGCCGACATCGCTCAACTAAATCGCCAACCAATTTGCCACAATCAAGTTAACGAAGGTCATCTATCGGCGTAGAAACGCGGGGAATTATTCCCTGAGAATCGTAGCGGAGTAACATTTCAAATAGCAGAACCGTAGCGGCAGCATCGCCCTGCGCACGGTGCCGACCATTGAGCGGAATACCCAGCGAACGGCAAAGTTTCCCTAAACTATAAGAAGGATAACCCGGAATCAGTTTACGGCTTGTTCGAACGGTGCAAAGGGTTCGTCGAAAGAAATCATGCCCTAACCAATTCAATTCTTTCTGTATAAAACTAAAGTCGAAGCCGACGTTATGCGCTACGAAAACAGCATCTTCAGTAATACTAAGGACATCGTTAGCCACGTCGGCAAAGATGGGTGCATCCTGAACCATTTCTTCCGTTATACCAGTCAGATGCCGGATAAAGGGTGGAATCGGGCAGCCAGGATTTAACAAGGAATGGAAAGAATCAACAACCTGCTGACCGTCGTGACGGAAAATGGCAATTTCAGTAAGGCGGGATGGGCCTTTCACGCCCCCAGTTGTTTCAACATCAACGATACAATACACTCACGAATCGGTTAGCGCCACTCTATCGGCGCGTTTATTAGTAAACACTTTTCAGCAAGCAATCAGTTCGCTCCTGACGATCTGGCAATTGTCTATTCTTGTATAGCAGGCAACGGCAAAGACGCCTGCAAAGGTCGGGATAAAATTGGTTTACGAGCAACTACCCCCTGCTGAATCAACCGGAGTGTGTAGTCGAGCACATAATCTCGGTTACTCATCAGATCATCGTAACTACGTGTAACCGTAAAATCGGGTTCAACCGTAAAACCATTTGCCCGATCTGGCACAACCGCATGGGTTAGTTTTTTTAGTGGAATCCGAACCTGAAGCTTAGAATAAGGCAGGGTTACGGTTTTAAAGTGACCTGCAAAATCTCCCCAATACGCGCTCCCGCTGGCTTCGCCAATGAACGTTCCCATGCCGGCATCAAGCGTTTTGGCCAAAACAGTCGTCGTTGCCGAAAAAGATGCACCGTTCATCAGGAAATACAGATTTCCCATAAATGCATCCTTATGACGAGGTCGATAACGCCGGTGTGACGAGCGACTGGCAAAACCACCCGCATCATCGGATTTATATTGGAGGCTAAAATTGAGTACCGATAGCGGATTCCAACGGGTAATAAGCTCAGCTTTGGCAGCCCGTTTCATTTCCTCCTGCTGCATGAGTCGGAACGGCTTTGGCATCCAATAGCGTAGTAATCGGGCTGAATTCAGCACCACTCCTCCCCCATTCCCCTGCATATCAACAACAAGGTTCTGGATATTGTCTTGACGGAGTTGTTTAAAAGCCCGCTTCAAACGTCGGTTAAATGCCCACTGAAACGGGTCTTTCTTTTTCAAGCCCATAAAAGACGACACGCGTAACACAGCCGTATGCGTAAGTGTATCTACAACCCGGACGGATAGGTTGGCCGGCTGATTCATCTCAACACCGTATCGACGTCGTATCGTTGTCCGAAAATTACTCAGATTCGGGCAGCGCAGGCGAGTTTGTCGAACCAGCGTATCGCCCGAAAGCCGGTACGTAATCGAAACTGAATCGGCAGAACCATACCAGGCTGCATAATAGTCAGCAAATTGCACCAGGCTCCACTGTCGGCGTCCGGTTAAATTATCACCATCGGAGCCGGAGTGGTCGGAATTCATTAGTTCGGTATGCAAATCGCCTATGGTACGGCCATTTATGGTAAGCAGTTCCGTACCGCGCTGAAGGCTCGTATCGGCCGAAACATTATGACTGATAAAATACCTGGTATCGACGGGTCGAATATAAAATGGCAGGAAACGAGTCTGCTTCCCAATATAGTTTTTGCGGTGATTCAGGTTTGTATGCCCGTCTTTCAGTGCCGTAACGTATGGACTGAGATGGTGAAAAAACGTAAGGTAATCCATCGGCGCAGTTAGCCGGTTATAGAGCGAATCGTAAAGTTGCTCCATACGCGGTTGGGGTGTATAATAACCCATGCCCGGATGCAACAGATCCAGTTTACGCTTAAGGTAAGTAAAATCGGTACGAGTCTGGGCAGCGGTCAGCGTCTGGGCGGGCGCCGTCAGGCAAGCCATCCCGATCAGCAAGCCCATTAAGCATAGAGTTTGGCCAATCTTCATCTTCACACGTTACGGTAGCAATCCATCTTTCATGATGGGGCACTATTTGTAGGGTGAAGATAAGATTTGGCCTAACTATAATCAAGCAAAAATGTTTAACTATTCATTAAAATTTTGCACCTGCCTGAAAAAACAGGTCAATTCGTAACCTAACGGATCACTACTATTTAGTTAGTATAGCTCGTCTGCTAACTATCTTTACGGTGTGGAATCACCGTCCAGTGTTTTGCACCGGGTATGCGCTCAGCAACAATCGCGGCTGCTACGTCTTCCAGATTTTCTTCGTTTGTTGTGAAGAACAAGCTTTTAGACTGATCATCATTCTGCGTTGTGCGCACCTCATAATATTCATTATGGTGTTCAATCGTATGTTTCTCAACAAGTTGGTATTGTGCCATAGTAGTAGAATAGTTAGATAAGAGTAACTCACAATCCAGACAGATAGTTATTCAGACAAATCACAGAATCCCAAGCTTACTTACCCAAGTACTGTAATTAGTGCAGCCCCACCCACCATAATGCCTGCCCCAATGAGTTTCCGCAGGATTCCTTGCTCACGAAAAAACTGGTATCCGAATAAAACACTGACTAAGGCTGATATCTGAAACAGGGCTAATACATACCCAACCGGCATAGCCGCCAGCGCAATATTACTCGCCATCTGTGATACACCAATAGTGACACATAAAGCCAGGTAAGTTGTTTTCTGTGCAAGAAACACCGTAATCTGCCCGCGCCATGTGGTGCCCATGGTTCGTATAATCCAGATCAGGGTAAACCCAAAACCCAATAAGCACCAGTAAAAAAAAGCGATGGTCGGCGTTGAAAGGATAATGGCTTTCTTTAGAAATGCCCCATCAATGGCCGATAGTACGAGAGCCACTAACCGTAACTTCACCTCTGGTCGCTTAACTAGCCCGATAACACCTAAAAAACCAGACTGCCTGACACGCTGTTCCTTATCATTTAACACAACATAGCTCCCCGCCACAATCAGCAATACACCCGCTACGCCCCACCAGCCAGGGATTTCATTCAGTAAAAAAATACTGAACAACATGCCCACAACGGCCTTATAGGCATTAATCGGCCCCAGTACCGACAAATCGCCGATGTGAATGGCTCGCACCAGAAACACATTTCCAAACATAGCAAACAGGCTGCTCACCAGCATACTTTGCCAAAATTCAGTGGATAATCCTACTAAACGGAGTTGTGGCCAGAATACAAGACTAACTGCCATTAAAACCCCGTACGTTACCGACATAATGAAAAGAGGGTCTGCTGTCCGTTGTGCCAGTTGTTTTTGAAACACATTGGCTAATGGATTGACCAGAATACGTACCAGAATGGCAAAAGAAGTAAGTGTAAGTATGGTTAGGATCATAAAAAGCATTGCAAACAGCCAGTATTTAGCCAAACTGGATAGTGAGCAAATTTAATTTTAATGACAACATCAATGCTTCTCTCGCAGGATTAACTGGATTTCCGCTCAATAAAAACCCTATTGAGCCTGTAATCCTGTCAAAAAAAACTTGTCGTGAACCTTTTTTAACACATCACTTTCCTGATTAACAAACAATTCGTACCTTTGCGGTCTTATTTTGGATCGACCAATCGAAGTGAACCCATTACGCGCATACGACATTCATATTGTCGGTCTTGACAACAAACGTTACGAGTACGATTTCACGTCGGACAACTCGTTTTTTGTCGCGCTGGAGCAGGAATTGATCAAGGCTGGTACTGTTAAGACACATTTGGTACTTGAGAAATCCGAAACGATGATTCGGCTTGATTTTCATATCGTAGGGGTAGTTGAACAAACCTGCGATCGGAGTCTGGACGAATACGATGAGCCTGTTGATACCCGTCAATCAATGTTGCTTAAGTTCGGCGACCACAACGAAGAGTTGAGCGACGAAATCGAGCTTATCGAACGGAATACAACAACGATTAATGTAGCCCGCTACATTTTTGAGTTCATTAGCCTTTCACTTCCTATGAAACGACTTCACCCTCGTTTCCGGGACGAAGAAGAGGAGGAGGATGAAGAAAACGGTAAAGTTATTTATCGTTCCGGTGACGTAGAAAGTAACGATGCAGACGACCAGCAGACTATTGACCCCCGCTGGGCCGCTTTGCGAAAACTGAGTGATAATTAATTCGTTTGACGTTCGTGGTTTGAAGTTGTTACTGCACCTTCAATAATGGACTACAAACCGTAAACTATAAACTACAAACTTAACAATGGCACACCCCAAACGACGCCACTCCAGCACCCGGCGCGATAAACGCAGAACACATTACAAAGCTACCCCAGTAGCTCTTTCAACCGACGCTCAAACAGGCGAAGTGCATCAGCGCCACCACGCCCACGTTTTTGAAGGAAATCTGTTCTACAAAGGGCAAATGGTTATTGAGAATTACGCCAAAACGGCCTAAATCTTACTGATTGCTGAAAAGTATTTCGTTGACGTCTTTCCGAAGATGAACGCGAAATACTTTTTTATTGCCCGTCACCTCCCTATTTTTACGCGTATTTAGTTTATAATCCAGCTTACCTGGGAGATATTGAACAAACCGAGTCAATGAAAATTGCAGTGGACGCAATGGGTGGCGATTTCGCTCCCGAAGCAATTGTGGAAGGAGTTATACTGGCCGCTGCTGAATTGCCGGAACATGTAACTATTGTGCTGATTGGAAAGCAGTCTGTTGTTCAGGAGCTCATGCAAAAGCACAGTGCAGATGCAGTTGCCAACATTGAACTGGTCAACGCAGAGGACGTTATCGAAATGAGTGAGCATCCGACCAAGGCGCTCTCACAGAAGCCCAATTCCAGTATTGGAGTTGGGTTTAAGCTTTTGAAAGACGGCCAGGTCAACGCGTTTTGCAGTGCTGGTAATACGGGAGCAATGCACGTAGGTGCTCTGTTCAGTATTAAAGCGATTGAAGGCATTTTGCGTCCATGTATTGCGGGTTTTGTTCCGCAATTAACTGGCGGCTATGCAGTTATGCTCGATATTGGAGCCAATGCTGATTGTAAGCCCGAAATGCTGGCTCAATTTGGCGTGGTGGGCTCGATCTACGCCCAATATATTTTTGGCATTGACCAGCCTCGGGTTGCCTTGATGAATATTGGTTCGGAAGAGCAAAAGGGGTCACTCGTTGCACAGGCGGCACATCAACTACTGAAAGAAAATCGTCGAATTAATTTTGTTGGAAATATTGAAGGGGGAGACTTCTTTGAAGGAAAAGCCGATGTAATTATAACGGATGGCTTTACGGGCAATACCATGTTTAAATTAGGGGAATCCTTTTATAAGGTTGCCAGCCAACGTGGTATCAGCGATGAATTCCTGGATAAAACCAATTATGAATCTGTGGGTGGGAGCCCAATTTTGGGCGTTAATGGCAATGTGATTATCGCCCACGGAATCTCGTCGCCCTTAGCCATAAAAAACATGATTAACCTGGCCATCCGGCAGGTTGAGTCCAATGCATACACTAAAATTGCACAAGCACTGAGTTAGTTTGCTGTTTACAGTTTACAGTTGGCTATCGCATGATAGTATAGTAAGGATGCGTCAGCTAACGATAAACCGTAAACTGAAAACTTTCCAATATCACTTATGAGTAAAGCTGCCATAACAGGAATCCACGGCTACGTTCCCGACTATGTGCTGACCAATGCCGAATTGGAGCGTATGGTGGATACAAATGATGAATGGATTACAAGCCGCACCGGTATTAAAGAACGACATATTCTGAAAGGCGAAGGCATGGGTTCTTCGCACATGGGTGCAAAGGCTGTGGCAGGTTTGCTGGAAAAGCTTAACATTAAGCCGGAAGAAGTCGATTTACTCATCTGCGCCACTACCACCCCCGATTATGTGTTCCCCTGTACCGCCAATCTCATCTGCGATATGGTTGGTATTCGAAATGTCGGAAGTTTCGATATTCAGGCAGCTTGCTCGGGTTTCTTATATGCACTTACCGTTGGTTCCCAATTTATTGAAACAGGTAAGTATAAAAAAGTAGTGGTTGTTGGAGCCGATAAGATGTCGGCTATTGTCGATTATACGGACCGGACTACCTGTGTCCTGTTTGGCGATGGAGCCGGTGCTGTCATGCTCGAACCGAATGCCGATGGCTTTGGCATCCTGGATTCTATTATCAAATCGGATGGAATTGGGCAAAACCATTTATTCCAGAAGGCCGGGGGTAGCCGTTACCCACCCACCCACGAAACGGTAGAAAAACGCTGGCACTACGTTTATCAGGATGGGCCTTCTGTCTTTAAGTTCGCCGTGAAAAACATGGCAGACGTATCAGCAGAGATCATGGAGCGTAATCGCCTTTCAGGGTCTGATGTCGCTTGGCTAGTGCCTCACCAGGCAAATAAACGTATCATTGATGCCACTGCACACAGAATGGGAATCGAGTCGGAGCGGGTCATGATGAATATCCATAAGTATGGCAACACGACAGCAGCCACGATTCCACTGTGCTTATTCGATTACGAGTCTCAGCTCAAAAAGGGCGACAATTTAGTGTTAGCCGCTTTTGGTGGAGGCTTTACCTGGGGAGCCGCTTATGTGAAGTGGGCCTATTAACTCTTAAATGGGTAATGAACAATGTATAATGGGCTTAACCAAACACGTTAGCTCAGTTTCTGTTTTATTATTCATTTTACATTAATCATTATTCATTAATAAAAAATGGCAACGACCGCAGATATCCGCAACGGACTGGTCTTAAATTACAACAACGACCTTTTTCAAATAACAGAATTTCAACACGTTAAGCCAGGCAAAGGTGCTGCGTTCGTACGTACCAAACTGAAAAGCCTGACAACGGGTCGCGTGATTGATAATACCTTCAACTCGGGAGCAACAATCTACCCTGTGCGTGTTGAACGCCGAAAATTCCAATATCTTTACAAAGATGAATCCGGGTATAACTTCATGGATCAGGAGTCATTTGATCAAATCAACCTCGACGAAAAACTTGTTGAAGGAGCTGATCTGATGAAAGAAGGCCAGGAGGTCGAAATTCTGATCAATGCCGATGCCGACACACCCCTTTCCTGTGAGTTACCACCGTTCGTTGAGCTGGAAGTAACCTATGCCGAACCAGGCATCAAAGGCGATACAGCCAACAGCCCCAAAAAGCGGGTTGAAGTAGAGTCGGGAGCTAAAATTATGGTGCCGCTATTTATCGAATCTGGTCAAAAAATACGGGTTGATACCCGCACACGCGATTACGTAGAACGAGTGAAATAAGTTTTTGAATGATGAATTATAAATGATGAGTATACCAAGCTGATTGTCATTCATAATTCATCATCGCTCCGGCGACCCGGTCATCATCCAAAAGCTATGAGTACACAAGATATTCAACAACTAATCGACTTTATCTCGCAATCGGGCCTGGATGAAGTCAATATCGAAACAACTGACCTGAAAATCAGCGTCAAACGGTATGGACAAGGCGCTCCTGTCGCTCCCGTTGCTGCACCAGCAGCTCCGGCTCCAGTTGCACAGGCGGCTCCGGTAGCTAGCATGCCAACAGCTGCGGCCACGCCAGTAGTATCGGCACCAAAAGCTGATACGTCGAACTACATCACCATCAAATCGCCGATGATTGGCACCTTCTATCGGTCGGCGAATCCAGAATCGCCCATGTTTGTAGAAGTGGGTGATAGTGTCACCGAAGGCAAAGTTGTTTGCATCATCGAAGCCATGAAGCTCTTCAACGAAATCGAGTCGGAAGTATCGGGCCGCATCGTGAAGATTCTGGTAGAAAATGCCACTCCAGTCGAATACGACCAACCGCTGTTTTTGGTAGAACCCATTTAATTTAATGAGTGAATGAGCGAATGACCGGGCCGCCGGAGCGGTGATTGAGTGAATGTAGGCATGCATCAGCTATTCATTCACTCAATCACTCATTCGCTCATTCGCTCATTCACTCATTCACTTAGACCATGTTTAAGAAAATATTAATCGCCAACCGGGGAGAAATCGCGTTGCGAATTATCCGCACTTGCCGCGAAATGGGCATTAAAACGGTGGCCGTTTACTCAACTGCCGACCGCGATAGTTTACATGTACGTTTTGCCGATGAAGCTGTTTGTATTGGTCCACCCACTAGTAAACAGTCTTACCTAAGCATTCCCAATATTATTTCGGCCGCCGAAGTAACCGGTGCCGATGCTATTCACCCTGGTTACGGATTTCTATCTGAAAATGCTGAGTTCTCGCAAATCTGCGCGGATTACGGTATTAAGTTTATTGGCGCTACTGCCGAGCAGATCAACGGCATGGGCGATAAAGCCACGGCAAAAGCAACTATGCGTGCTGCCGGTGTTCCGGTCATTCCGGGTTCCGACGGTCTGCTCGAATCGGTTGAGCAGGGCAAGAAATTATCGGCCGGGATGGGCTATCCCGTTATTGTGAAAGCAACAGCGGGCGGAGGTGGTCGTGGTATGCGTATTGTCCGGTCTGAAGCTGATTTTGAGAAAGCCTGGAATGATGCCCGTACAGAAGCTGGCGCTGCGTTTGGCAACGATGGCCTCTATCTGGAAAAATTCGTTGAGGAGCCTCGCCATATTGAAATTCAGATCGTAGGGGATCAGTATGGCAAAGTTTGCCACTTGTCGGAGCGTGATTGCTCCATTCAGCGTCGACACCAGAAATTAGTGGAGGAAACACCCTCTCCCATTGTTTCCGACGATCTTCGGCAGCGTATGGGCGAAGCGGCTATCAAAGGGGCACAGGCCATTGGCTATGAAGGTGCCGGAACGGTAGAGTTTCTGGTTGATAAACATGGAGAGTTTTATTTCATGGAAATGAACACCCGGATTCAGGTAGAGCACCCAATAACCGAAGAAGTTACGGATTTCGACCTGATCAAAGAACAAATTAAAGTGGCGGCTGGGGCTGAAATTTCAGGCCGAAATTATACCCCGAAACTCTTTGCCATGGAGTGTCGGATTAATGCCGAAGACCCGGCCAACGGTTTCCGGCCATCACCGGGCAAAATCACGAACCTGCATTTCCCGGGTGGTCATGGCGTTCGAATCGATAGCCACGTTTATAGCGGCTATACCATTCCGCCGAATTATGACTCCATGATTGCGAAATTAATTGTGTCGGGCCAGTCGCGAGATGAGGTTATTACGCGTATGAAACGTGCTTTGCAGGAATTCGTAATCGAAGGCATAAAAACCACGATTCCGTTTCATATTAAACTGATGGACGATCCTAAATTCCGCTCTGGACAGTTTACTACAGCCTTTTTAGAGACGTTTGATTTTAGTAAACTGTAAGGAGTAACGTGGACATCTTGTCCGCAAAGAGAAAACGTACAGGCCATATTACTATGCGGACATCTTGTCCGCGTTACATTAGAAAAACCTAGGTGACTTGCTTTAGTGACAAGTTACCTAGGTTTTTTCATTTTACCCACCCGTATGAATCATCTCGCTACAGCCGATTACATCGTTTTCTTAATCTATTTTATCATCGTTGTTGGCTACGGCTATTGGATCTACCAGCGAAAACGCTCATCCCAAATGAGCACCACAGATTTCTTTCTGGCAGAGGGCTCCTTAACCTGGTGGGCTATTGGGGCTTCACTGATAGCCTCAAATATTTCGGCAGAGCATTTCATTGGTATGGCGGGTTCAGGCTTTGCAATGGGGCTAGCCATTTCATCGTATGAGTGGTTCGCAGCGGCTGTGCTCATTATCGTAGCTGTATTTTTCATTCCAATCTACCTCCGAAACCACATTTACACTATGCCGCAGTTTCTGGCGCAGCGGTACAGCGATACGGTCAGTACGATTCTGGCAATATTCTGGCTGGTGGTTTATGTATTGGTCAACCTTGCCTCTATCTTGTATTTGGGTGCCATTGCGATTGAGTCATTGGTAGGCATTTCCTTTACAGTCTGCACGATTGGACTAGCCGTGTTCGCCATTTTTATTACATTAGGTGGGATGAAAGTTATTGGGTATACCGACGTAATTCAGGTAGTTGTACTGATTTTTGGTGGACTAGTCATTACTTATTTAGCCTTACAGCTAGTCGCAAAAGATACGGGCGATACCGCCATTGGGATGACCAGTGTCTGGAATGGGTTATTGTCTCTGCGGCAACGGGCTGATGGCCACTTTCATATGTTCTTTGCCAAAGGGCATCCGTATTACGATGTTCTACCAGGGATGGCGTTAGTTACAGGTGGCATGTGGCTTAACAACTTGTACTATTGGGGCTGTAATCAATACATTGTGCAACGGGCGCTAGGCGCCGATCTGAAGACTGCCCGAAGCGGGATTCTGTTTGCGGCATTTCTAAAATTAATGATCCCGCTTATTGTCGTTATTCCTGGCATTGCAGCCTTTGTATTATACCAAAGCGGGCCTTTCCGCGCAGCCATGACCGATGCATCGGGAACGGTGAAACCCGACCAGGCTTATCCTGTATTGATGAACTTATTACCTGTCGGAATGAAAGGCCTTGCCTTTGCAGCGCTTACCGCTGCGGTTGTTGCTTCGCTCGCTAGTAAATGCAATTCTATTTCGACCATTTTTACCCTCGATCTATATAAAAAGTACATCGACAAAAACGCTTCGGATAAGAAACTGGTTAGGGTTGGGCGATGGGCTGTTATTGTATCGTTTGCCATAGCGATCTCAATTGCACCTATGTTGCGCTCGCTCGATCAGGTGTACCAGTACATTCAGGAATACACTAACTTTATTACACCCGGTATTTTTGCCATTTTCCTGCTTGGGTTCTTTTGGAAACGGGCTACCAACCGAGCCGCGATGACGGTAGCTCTTCTGACCCTGCCACTATCGCTTTTACTCAAATTCTGGCCAGAAGTGATGGATCTGGTTGGTGTTCAGGCCGATTCGATCCCGTTTCTACACCGAACGACCTGGGTATTCTGCATAGACATCCTGTTAATGGTGCTTGTCTCCTTAACTGATCCAGCCAGTCATGTTCCTCAGAAAGGCATCATTGTTGATCGAAGTTTATTCCGGGTTACCCCTTCCTTTGTCATTGGGTCTGTTAGTATTTTCGGTATTTTGGCAGTCTTGTACACTGTCTTCTGGTAAGATCGATGTTGAAATTTCTGCTGGCTGGGCTACTGCTTATGTCAACTCCTGTGCTGGCTCAACTACGTGAACGGCTTGACTCGCTGATGCGGGCCACGACAAAACCCAATCAGCCGGGGTCTGCTTTGTTGGTTGAGATCGACGGTAAAATCGTTTATCAGAAAGGATACGGCCTGGCCAACGTTGAGAAGAAATCGCTGATTACATCCGAAACTAACTTCCGAATGGCGTCTGTTTCGAAGCAGTTTACGGCAATGGGGGTTCTACTTTTGGAAAAAGAGCACAAATTATCTCTCGATGATCCGCTGGTTAAATTCTTTCCCGAGTTTACCGGGCAAGTGGCCCGGAAGGTGCAGGTACGAAATTTGCTAACTCACTCATCGGGGATTCTGGATTATGAATCGGTTATGAATCCCAACCAGCGAGCACAATTGGTAGACGCCGATGTGCTCACGTTACTGAAAGATCGTGATTCACTTTATTTTGAGCCGGGGAGCCAGTTCCAATACAGTAACTCTGGTTATTGTTTGCTGGCATTGATCGTCGAACGAGTATCAGGGAAGTCATTTGCGTCGTTTATTCAAGAGCGAATTTTTCAGCCTTTGACGATGAATCAGTCGGTTGTTTATGAAGCGGGGAAACCGATGGCTAATCGGGCTATGGGTTACAGGCAAAAAGGGAATACGTTTGTTTTCTCAGACCAGAGCGTAACCAGTGCGACCAAAGGCGATGGTGGCGTCTACACATCGCTTACCGATTATAAGAAATGGAGCAATGCGCTTCAAAATGGAACGTTACTTGATCTTAAGGCGGCTATAACGCGCATGAAGCAAGCCATTCGGTCAAAGCCGGGTAGTTATTATGGGGCTGGCTGGTTTTTCCGTGAGCCAACAGAGCCCGTTTTGTTTCATTCAGGTAGTACGTGTGGTTTTAACAATTATGTGGTAAGCATACCATCAAAGAAGTTTTTGATGGCCTATTTTTCGAATAAAGCCGATAACAAAGCCAATGCCGAAGCCGTTTTAAAAATCCTTACTGATTCGGGTCAGCATGAAGTGGCTAATATCCTGGTATTGGATGAATTAACCCGATAGTAACTTTAGTCCATTTTGTGGCTCTATTGTACTGATTAACAGTAATAAATTTGTAGATTTACCGTCTAAATTTTAGTTCGTCATGATCAGCGAAACCGCCCCCCTTACCAGTCTCGATCAGTGGGAAGACGACCTACTGAGTCGCTACCCAGAACCCGAGCATAAGTCGAAAGAAGACTATCGGAACTACGACACGCCAGAGCGTGATACGGTTCGTGAGTTCTATCGGCTCAATCACACGTACCAGACCTATGATTTCGTGCGGGAAAAGGAGCGCGAGTTTCTGAAATTCGATAAGAAAGAATTGCCGGTTTGGGGTGCTATGGAGTTTTTGAACACCCTTGTTGACGACTCCGACCCCGACACCGACCTCGATCAACTTCAACACCTGCTTCAAACTGCTGAAGCCATCCGTGCCGACGGTCATCCAGACTGGTTCGTACTAACAGGCTTTTTGCACGACATGGGCAAAGTTCTTTGCCTGTTCGGCGAGGCTCAGTGGGCTGTGGTTGGCGATACGTTCCCAGTTGGTTGCAAGCATTCCGACAAGATCGTTTATCCCGAATTCTTCGTTAACAATCCTGACAGCTACGACGAGCGGTATAACACCAAATACGGCGTTTACGAGCCGAACTGTGGCCTGCGCAACGTGCATATGTCCTGGGGGCATGATGAGTATTTGTACCAGATCATGAAAGATTACATGCCCGAACCGGCACTGTACATGATGCGCTATCACTCATTCTACTCGCAACACCGCGAGGAAGCGTATAATCACCTGATGGACGCGCACGATCATGAGCTATTCAAGTGGGTGCGTAAGTTCAATCCGTATGATTTGTATTCAAAAAGCCCAAAACCACCGGTTGTAAGCGAGTTGAAGCCCTATTACGAAGACTTGATTGCGAAATATTTGCCCGCAACACTGAAATTATAAATTACCAATAGACTATATTTCTTTATACGAATTGGGCATATATAGATGTTAAAATTAACATCTATATATGCCCAATTCGTATAAAGAAATATATGCAATTTCAGTAAACTATTAACATGTCGTAAATAAGCTTACACCTTTTGGGCTAACTATATTTTATGCAGTTATTTTATCATTTCCCTGAATCCGCTTTAACCGATTATGACATAATCTATTTACCTGGACCAAACAATAGCTTATCACCCTATAAAAAATATAAAGAATCAACCAATCTATTACCAGGTAAATCTATAAAACCCAGTGCCCTAAAGGCATTAAAAGATCTAAATCTAGTAGAAAAAGACTTAGATACTATTATTAATGAATTTATTGAACTGTACTCGACTATTTTTACTGATCCTGACGAAAAAGAAGATACAGAAGGAATGATTAGGCGGGTAAAAGGCTTAGAGAAGGTTACCGGTCAAACCATTCTTGTTATTTGTGTAAGAAAAAAAGATAAAGAAGTAGTAGGAGGTTTTATACTAGAGCTTCACTATCGAAGTGTTTGCTTATTACTAACTTATATTTTCACAAAACAGAGTGAGCGAGGTAAAGGCTTAGGCTATTCATTTATACAAACTGTACTACCTTACGTAGTTAGCAATTTGATTGATGTTAGCCTTAAAGCTGTTTTCTTGGAAACAGAAAATCCCGCATTTACTCCAGATCACTCAGATATTCTGAAGCGAGGTAATGTAGATTCTAATTCAGAGAATAATCACTTAAAAAGGTTAGCTTTTTTTCGCAAAGCAGGTGCAAAATGGCTTAACATATCCTATACGCAGCCAAAGCTATCAACTGAGCCTGAAGATTTTGGCAACCGCGTATATCATCTATTTTTTCTAATGCTTCCCGATGCTGTCAGGAATAAAAATTTAACAGCAGATAAAGGAACTATATTTAATTTTTTGTTCAATTTCTATAATATACTAGAGCACAGTGATCGAGAAAAATTAGTAAAAAATAACTTTTCAATTAATCTTCAACATGAAGAGAAAAGCCTTGTTGTGGAAGATATTGATTTGTACCGTTCTTATCTTCAGATAGAGCTGCTCGACACACTCTATCAATTTAGCTCTATCGCCAACCACGACCAACAAATTATAAATATTATTGAATTAATTGATAGTTTAAGAAATCAATTTCGTTTTGTAGCGATTCAAGTTAAAAAAATCAAAGAATATACTTACTATCTTACGCAAAGAGGTTTCAATGCGGTATTTATCAAAGAATTAACGCAACTCTTAATTGAAAAAATTACTGGCGTAAATGAAAATCCTAAAAGTACAAATCCTATACTAAACGATGAGTACGAAAAATATTTAGTTGACAACTTGAAACACACCAGTTATAGTAACCTTTATATTAATCAAGGCAACAAGGGTGATATTGACGTAAATAAGGCTGAAAGTTTACCTCAATCACCAATTGATCAGGAGTTTTATCCATTGAACTATATTAGACAAGCTCTTATTAGTATAAAAAAGAGGTATTTACCGATTGATACTTGTTCAAATTACAATGCGTTTATTAGTGATATTCCTGATAGTTAACTTGATCTCGTTTCAAAAGCACGTATTCATTTCAAGCAGATTTTACATGGCTAATATGGCTTAGATTACACGTATACTTTCCAGCTGAGAAGAAAATAAGTACCTATTAAATCTTAAACTTGACCATTCGTTAAAAGTTATTTTTGTCCTAATGTGCTTCGAAGTAACTTTGAGCTAATAAACCATATACAATATCATTCGTTGTGAATCAATATTCCGAATACGCCTACGAAATCGTCTGGATTACTACAGCTAAGGATCTACAAGCACATGTTAAATTAATTGATGATTTCTTTGCCCTTTACGAAGACCCTTCCAACTTTCCAGACCCGGACGAGTTGGAAGAACCCGTATTTATAAAAGAGCGTATACAAGAAGGATCTAATGACCCTCATACGCATTTAATGGCTTATTTATTAGTTAGCCCAGCGGGTGTAAAACAGTTTGTAGCAGGTTGCATTGTTGAGTTTTACCCTGACAGTGCTTGTGGTTTAGTAACGTACCTATTTGTTGATCAGGCATTCCGTGGCGTAAAAATTGGCTCTGATCAGGCAAAAGTGGCAGAATCACTCATACAAAGCGAACAAGGGCTGACTGGCTTAGTGAAATTCTTTACAAAGCAGTATGGACAACAAGTGAAAGCGGTTCTATTTGAGTCTAATAATCCATTTGACACCCTTCCCGAACAGGACTCCATGCCCCCCGCCAAACGACTTAAGTTTTTTGATCGAATGGGTGCTCGGCGCATTGATTTTAACTACATTCAACCACCACTGGGCGATGACAAGGGTATTGTGACAAACCTGTATCTACTATCGTTTCCAAAGCTAACAGGCTTAAACGATTCTATCCCTGTTGAAACAGTCATCAGCTTTGTCATGGAGCTAGCCAAAAGCCTTGACCGCAATAAAGAAGCAACCTCATTGACTCGCTATGGCTATGCAAATTACCTTCATGACTTCAATTCTGTAAAGCAACTTAAAGGCCAGCATAAGCTTGACCCCACCCATCCTGAGTTAATTGGCTTAGCAGCCGACGGCCGTAACATTCTTCGGGAAATGTATGATAATTTGGTCGATCAACGGGTTGATGATCAGTCAGTAGCACTTACCAACATACCAGGAATCGACGTTTAATCAATTCAGTAGTTTATTGTTGCGGTTAACACATTCATTGATTAAGATTACAGGCTATCTATCTAACCTTCTTCTTAATCAATGGATAAATCTACACGCTTACAACTAGAAGATTTTTTTAAACAGTTTACCAAATTATCAGAAAGAGTAGACAAATACTGGCCGGATACTGAGGCACCAGAAAAGCCTAAAGAAGACGAAGAAGGTAATTACGAATATAAACTTATTAAAACCAAAGAAGACTTAAATAGCTCTGAGCTTCAGCCATTTGTCAATGATTTTTTCAAAAACATCTACAAATATGATTGCCTATTTAGTCCGCGTTTTCAGGATTTTAGCTCTCAAAAGGTAAGAGAAATAAAAAATCGTATTCAGAAAAAAATAGACCTAGGTATAGAAAGAAAAAAAAATATAGTCGAACTAAATAAACAAACTAAACAAGAGAAAATCTCTACTCAAGCAGTATATACTTTTTTACTCTTTGCATGCCCAATAATTGTAGAAGAAAACCAAGAGTATACAAAAGAAAAAAATACAAGGAAAAGTCAAGTTAGTGGAGGCTTAATAATAAATTATTACCTATACAGTCAAAGCTTATTCATTGAATCTATACTGGTAGATTCAGATATAGATGAAGATGAGCAAAAAATAATTGTTAAAAATTTGCTGTCTTATAAAATTAAAGAGAAGCAAAAATCAGCTGACAAAAGTACTGAAAATCTAACCATAAAATACAGTAAATTAGTCGAGCTTGTTCGCGACTTAAATATTATATCTGACGGACAAACTCTTGTTAAAGGAATTTATCACGAGGCACACGATCCCGTATTAATTAATACTTCAAATGAGCAGGAAAAGGCAGCAGATGTACTGGATTTTTTCCACGATATTGACGCTAAACATATTCGATTTGCTTATAAACGCCCTATAATTTCTGAATTTCTAGAATCAAATACACAAGACCACAATTATTTTTTACTCACATTTCCATCACTCATTCCTTATAATACAAACCCATTGATGGTAAAAGTAGAAGAGGTGATGGCCTTTATCATAGATTATGGATATGATTTAGTTACCGAGGATGTTTATAAATTTTATACACTTGATAAGGAAAAATTAACAAACGATCCTAATTCTTGGGAAAGAGAGCTCAGCGGTTTTTCCAGTAAAGATTACAACCCGATTAAATTAAATGCTTATTCGCTAAAAAATCATCGCTATTCTGACTATTCTAATGATCTTTATCTAAATAATGTTCCTCGACTTGAACGTCCAAAATTTCTTTATAAACGTGCTGCGGTATGCTTTGAGATTATAGTTGATGAGGATTATTTTTATCCAGAGGGAATTAGCTTCGAGGATGATGTTAGACCCCCCTCTAAATATACCTTAAACAATTTTGGGAAATTTATTGAAACCCTTAAAGAAGAATGGAATCTGGGAGAAGATCCAAAACCAATTGTTCGCAACTGTATTGTCACACACTCAACTGAAACAGATTTATTTGCTTATAAATATCAGTCGAATCCTCCTTATTTTACAAAATACTTTAATCTCCCAAATGGTAACGATGTAACTATAAAATTACCTTCCCATTTCGAGTTCACATCTGAAGGTCGACAAGAAACATATTATGTGTTACCTAATAAAAAGGAAAGGCCTGATAAAAATATAAATAGTTTCATGGCCTTTACCAGAGAACTAGAGATGGAGGTGCATTTAAGTTACACGTATTTCCTCCCTAGCAATGTTAGAATCTGGCACATGGTATTAACTCCCAGGGAGCAGAAGGATGAGAAAATAACTGATAAAAATATTAATGAAAACGACGATATACCAAAGTTCGATGGTATATCAGAGCTCGATATTATTAAATTAATGAAGTTTTTTAGTGGATCGCAAGAGAACGAGAGTGAGGATAAAAAACGGTCTATGCTAAAAAATATTTCTTTTAGCTATAATTTATCAAACCATACCTTCTTAAATTCTATTCCCTCCAGAAAGGAATTAGCGGCAAGATGGCTAGCAAAGTTTCTTTTATTTCTATGGAATTTACCAATAAGGATAATAAAGCTTCCCTTTAAAATTTTAAGGCTAGTAAAACGCGCTGTTCTTTCGTTTTTTCGTTCTTTTATTTACAAAAAAACGAAATCCTACAGCAACACGCAAGATAGCAAGATATCAATCAGTAAACAGCTATTCAAAACTTTTAGAAAAATATGGGCATCAATTCTATATATGTTATATATAAAAGAATTTAACGACATTAACTATTCAAATAAATCAAGCTTAATGAATGATTCTAACAAACAAGATTATTTAATAAGTCTCCTTCAGGATTTAACCGGAATTAAGTATAAGTTCAACCAAGGTCGCAAATCTGACACACTAATGAAGGAAGAAGATCGAGTACTTTCATTGAGAAATATTCGATCTGGAATTGTAGAAATAGATACGGGGGCATTTGATGAAGCCGAAGAAGATAATTTATTAGCGTTTCAGACAAAAAACTTTGAAGAATTCTGGAATAAAAATAGGGAAGAATTAAAAGATCAAAGTTTGGAGGACGTGAAAAAATCTATTAGGAGTGAAGTAAAAAAATCCTATCTCAAACTTTATAATAAAGAGAAAGACGATTCAGCAGCGGGCGTACTTTTGGCTTCAGAGGATGATGATTCAAATCCAGTAAAAGAGTATGCTAACTATGTTTTCAAAGCTTATTGCGGAATCTGTCTTGGTATTTTCGATTACGATCGAATGGGTCTTGAGGAGATTGACGACACACTAATGCCTTTAGATGAAAGCAAAACTGATCAATCATTTCAAGCTTTGAATAGAGGAGTTCTTTCAATGTTTGGTTATGAGGAAGATGTAATGAATACATTTTGGAAAACTCTTGGCCTCAGTCCTTATTTAATAGTTCCTAGTGCTGTTTTAGCTCATAATGATTATGTATCGCTTGATGCAGAGAAGCGTTTGGATGCTTTATTAGCAAGGTTAAGAAATAACGAATCAGATTTATCAATTCAGGAATTAATTTCGAACAGACACGAAATTGATGATTTATTAAATGACGATATTTTATCAAATGTATTTCATTATAAAACAGAACAAGGTATTTATAGACAGGGAATGCAGTCTCGCGGGATTGATGAACGAATAAAAGCTTCGAGAGAAAAATTAGGCCAACTAGATAAAGAAATAGAATTAAAGCAGGAAGAAAGGAGCAGTAGATACCAGCAACGCATTCAAATTATTGTAACCATTTTAGGATTAATAAATTTTTATACGATTATTCGAGATTTTTTTGTAGATGAATTAGCAGACCCCAAATCGAGTTCGGATAAAAGCGAAAAAGTAGGTCGAACTATTCACTGGAGCAATGTGAAGCCAGATAAATGGGTAATAGAAATAATAGACAGTAAATATTTTCCTAGCTGGTCAAAAGATTTCCTAATAAATATTTGGCATAGAGTGAAAGGAGCAGATCAAATCAATGCAATCGGTTTAGCGAATAAAACAGACCAAATCAATGCGATTAGTTTATCTCATATGACTTTTTTTATAATTGTAACAGGTGCTATTATCTGGCTAATTGTTACAAGAGTTATTGATCCATCAAAATCAGGTAAAAGTAAATCTTGGCAAAATCGTAAAAAACGACGACACAAATTACCTAAAGTTCAAGTAGCAAAACCGACACGTTAATGGTTGGATAAATAACATACTTATTGGCACATGAATTAGTTCATTATGTATTTTATCATGATCTATAAATAAAGACGTTTTAAAGCTAGCAGGAGCGCCTAAACTTTAAGGAAACCGGCCCATTTAAAGTGATAAGTACAAAAAAAGCCTGTAAACAGATGTAGTTTACAGGCTCTATCAGGATTTAATTATACTGAAAATCTACGCTACTCTTTTTACCAACTTCTAAATTTACTATCCCTAAATAGTTTTTACACAAAGCCTGATGCCTACGTTCAACATACTTTGCCAAGCTACGCAAAGCGACGAAGCGAGTCTCTTAGCAAACAAGCAGCTGCTTTTGTTGCCCCTGCCTCTATAGCGGCCTCTACAATGTCGTCTCCATTTCTATGGGCTTCATAACCAGCCTTCATAGCGGCTACACCAATGAAAGTCCATGGGCAGCAAAATAGCCTTTCACTGCAACAACGATTGCAACAGGGATTGCAATGTGAATCATAGCAATATGGGTTTTAAAGGTGAAAAATTAAACAGGAAAAGGCACTATAGGTACTTGTTATATTCAAAAACCAAGTGAAAAGCCCAAAAAATGGCTTAATACAAAGGGGTGCGATCCTTCATATAGTTGATTACTGCTTCTCCTAACCCTTTGGTAATCCCTCCGGCAATCACAGCCTTTGCAATCCAGCCAGGTCCAGGAATAAAACTTAGCCACTCAGCCGCACCTCGTCCCGCTGCTCCAGCACCCAAGGATGCAACCACAGCCTCTTCGTTAAAATCTGTTACTTCAAACGCTTGTGCTACTGACCGTATCATTCCGAAGTCAGCAAATCCTAAGGCAAGAGAGCTACCTGGTATCCAACTTACAGCAGTTGCACCAGCACTCCACTTATTTACAATCTCACGCGCTTTTTTTTCTGCTTCTCGTTTCGAAGTTGCCATCGTAGTAGGTTTTTAAAAATGAAATTTATTAGTTTAGTACCCGATCAAATAATTGTTATGCAAATGTTTCCTATTTAATCTTGTCAAGTATTCCTCTTACCTTCCTCTTGTATTCCCTTAATTTTTTTGTAACCACACCAAACCATGAGCTTACTTAAAATCGATGCCAAAGAGAAGGCATTCATAAGAGCTGCTGTATTAAGGAAATATCATGAGTTTCAACAAGATATGCCCTTAACTTATAATGAAATAAATGGTAGTACATTTAAGCCTGCCTACACAGGACTAGTTATTTCTTTTGATATTGAACTAAGTATATATTTAAAGGATAATAAAATCCCAAAGAGTATTTTAGGAAGCCCAAAAGAAAGTTTTTTTGTCAAACTATTTGATAAAAATGACTATATGAATTGTAGGATTTCTAACTTAAACGCTTGCTATTTATATGCTTTTAGGAAAACAAGAGAAGCTTATATAAATAATCGGGATACAAATAAAGAAAGCGTTTTTCAAGATATTTATGATATTAGATTAGCGCAATACGACGATATCAGAAAGATATATAACATTGCCTGTACTATTTATGGTGGGCTAGATGTCATGCCCTATAAAACCTTGATAAGTTGGTATGAAAAAAACCCATGCTCTTTTTACGTTATAATAGATGAAGATAATGAAGTAGTAGGAAACATAAATATTTTACCTTTAAAAGAAGAGACATTAAAAAGTTTTTTAGAAGGCCGTCTTTTAGAAAGAGATATTACCGAAGAAGGAATTTGGGGAACAGCAGAAAAAGAATATATTAATTACTTGTACATTGAAAGTGTTGTTAATTTAGGAGGGAAGGAAGCTACTAAAGAGTTATTAAAAAAAATACCAACGATAATAACTAATTTTGGTTGTTCGCACGATTCTATAAAAAAATTATACTGCATGTCTGTTTCCAGGCAAGGCCAAAGGCTAATAAAAAGATTAGGCTTTAAAGAAATAGTATCAGTTAAATTAAGAAGAGATGGCCATACAATATTTGAAGCCGAATTAATGGATGTACTTCATAATGTATATAAAATATATCTTCTATTATAATGTCGAAAACAGTAGATAAAAAAATTATTAATAGCAATATATTTTCTACTAGTTTACATATAAAAAATACTTTTTCAATAACAAAAAAAATGGAGCATAAAATTTTTTCTAAAAAACCTTATGCTCCCAAGAAGTTAATAGTATTCCTTTGCTAATATCTACTAAACTCATAATCCCGCTCTACCTTAGCAATCCGAACTTTAAATGCCTGAAACCATTTCTCACGCCCTAAATCGCGCGCGACAATATGCTCGGCATTTTGTCGCCATTGATTGATGGATTCTAAGTTTTCCCAGTAAGAAATAGTAAGTTCTACCTCACCAGCGCCATATTCCATACCCAGAAATCCAGGTTGCTGATAGGCTAATTCGACCATTTTGCCGCCCATTGCCTCATATCCTTCCAGATCAGCAGATGGGACTATAGTAAAAACAACTACGTAGTAGGGTGGTGCGGGAGTTTGGGCTATAAAGGTGCTCATACAGAGGATAGTAGAAGAAGATTGTGCTATTTATCAGTGGCTAATAAGCTTGTTGACGGTAAAAGCTACTCCTAATTTTTTTAGTATATTTTCTGCCGCCATCCGGCCAGTTTCTGCCGCTCCATTCATGAATCCCTGAAAGTTATCGCTACAGTGTTCACCTGCAAAAAACAGGTTGCCTACTGATTGTGCTTCAGCTTGACCAATACTTGAGACCTGGCCAACTTTATAACACGCATAAGCCCCGCGCGTCATTGGATTTTGATTCCAGTTGTAAAGATTTTTCCGTCCGTTGGCAGCCTGCTTCATGCCCGGAAATACTTTGTCGCATTCATCTAAATACATATCATATTGCGAGATGGCCAGGTTTTTCCCTTTATCGGCGCCCAGGAAAAGACTATAGCCACCGGGCCCCGTGTTGTCATGTTGCATTTGACTACTATCCCATCCGTTATGAATCTGGTCGCTCAATACATAACCGGAATAGCCTTTCTCTCGCCACACGCGCTGATTAACGCCAATGAATAGTTTTGACTGCATTCCATAACCTAGCTGTTGAATACAACGCCGTTTTCGATCTGGCATCTCAATGGCCATTTCTACTTCGCGCAGTACAGAAAAAGGTAGTGTTATAACGACGATATCAGCATTTACTTCCTGCCCATTTTCAAAAGAAAGCTTATAACCAGAGCCGCTGGAGCTAATCCGTTTTAAATGGTGGCCTGTTTTTACACTACTTTTAAGCCGTTTCCGAAGTTCGGTTGGTATTTGCTCATTACCTCCAACTACTTTATATCGCTCATCACTGTCGCCATAAATCTCAAAACCATTTGACGTATCCGTGTTCATGGACACTAACAAATTAAGGCTCGACTGATCGCCCGATGGGATGCCAAGTTCACTAGTGAAAGATGTACTAAGCACGTCAAATAGCCAGCCTGATATGCCAACGCGGTGTAAATAGCCGTCTATCGATAAATTATCCAATTCGATTACTTTAGGATGATCAGGGCTCAACGACTCGGGCAAGGCATCTGTATCTTGTTGTATACGAGCCGCGTAGTGCTGAAATTCTGTAATAATCTCCTGCTCACTGATTCGACGTCCGCCAAAAAAATAATCGATACCCACCAGTTTCTTTTCTGAAGGCGCTTTCATATCCAGCAAAGGCAAAGCGAACTCCTTACAGAATGTTAAGATATCAGTGTGGGTTGAGTCTATAAATTCACCACCTAACTCAGTTGTAATTCCATCGGCAACCAAATTCGTTGCCGACATAACCCGCCCGCCAACGCGATCCAATGACTCGTAAATTTCTGGTTTTAAACCAGCTTTTTCAAGGTAATAAGCTGCAGTAAGGCCCGCTAGTCCAGCGCCTAAAATAGCAATACGTTGCGAAGTCTGCGATGGCTTTAGTGTACGGCACTGCGACAATAAAGGAACTGCACCGGCTAACAACAGTGATTGGGAGGCCTGCCGAACAAAATTGCGACGGGAAATGGTTGGAGAGTCGGCTAAAAAAGGCTTTGTTTTTAGTAAATCAACAATGGTGGGTATTCGCGACATTAGGCTTAGACGTTATGGTGGCTATTTTGGCTTTCGACAATCCGGGGCATGCTAGGGAATTAAGTTACTCCAGATCATCACAAAAAGGGAAGTTATGAATTTGACTTGAATATAGTTATTCTTTTAACAAGTGGGTTTTACCTGGATATGAGCGGATTCCAAAACTTCGAGTTAATCCTAATTCATAAATTTGAGCTATATTCTATACATTCGTAAAGGATGTTCTTTAGAGATTCTAGTTTATCCCATGCTCCTCTTTTTCATTGCCCTTTATCTTTTATCGAATGTTGCCGTCGGTGCCTGGGCAGCACGACGCGTAACCAATTCTCAGGACTTTGTACTGGCGGGTCGGCGATTGCCCTTGATGCTAGCGGCATCGGTAACGTTTGCAACCTGGTTTGGCTCTGAAACAATCATGGGTGCCCCGGCTATGTTTGTAGAAGGCGGATTCCTTTCAGTTATTGAAGAGCCGTTCGGATCGGCACTTTGCTTGTTTATGGTAGGTGCCTTTTTCGCTCGTCCGCTCTATAGGCTCAACATCACGACTTTTTCCGATTATTTTCGTATCCGATACGGGCGGGCTGCCGAGTTATTGTCGGCAATAATGGTTATCCCATCTTACTTCAGTTGGATTTCTGCTCAGCTTGTGGCCATTGGTATTGTTTTAAGTGTAGTGACTGATGTTCCTCGCGAGTATTGCATCATTGCTAGCGCAGCCATCGTCATGATTTATACCTTACTCGGTGGCATGTGGTCTATCTCTATCACGGACTTTTTCCATAACCTCATCATCATTCTAGCATTGGCAGTATTGGGCGTTCTTCTTTGGAATGAGGTTGGCGGCTGGACTATAATCGAAAAACGAACACCAGCAGGCTTTTTTCGATTTCTTCCTCAATCAACAGGCAAAGACTGGCTGGCTTATATTGCTGCCTGGATAACTGTTGGGTTAGGCTCTATTCCCCAACAAGATGTTTTTCAACGTGTTATGGCTGCTAAAACAGAAAAGACCGCTGTTCGCGCTTCTTATGTGGCATCGGGTATGTATGTGACTATAGCTATGCTACCGCTGTTTATTGCCCTGAGTGCCAAATTACTACACCCCAATTTACCTAAAGACAACCAGCTCATCATTCCGAATATGGTCATGCAGCATGGGAGTTTACCCCTACAAATATTGTTCTTTGGGGCTGTAACTTCGGCTATTCTCAGCGTATCAAGCGGAGCAATTCTAGCTCCGGCAACGGTATTTGGGGAAAACATTATAAAATTTTTTCAGCCTGACATTAGCGATAAAGGACTTCTAAAAACTATTCGCTGGGCAGTTGTTGTCATCACTATTATTTGCGTTCTCATAAGCACTACCCGCGATACAAACATTTTTGACCTCGTTGGTGAATCATCGGCCTTTAGTCTTGTTTCGCTATTCGTGCCCTTAACGGCGGGTATTTACTGGAAACGTGCTACGCTCACAGGATGTCTGTATGCAATGGTTGTTGGCCTGGGGGTATGGCTAATATGCGTTTGGCAAACTACGGAAACTCCCCCGATATTATGGGGCTTGCTCGCCAGTACGATAGCGATGGTGGTTGGGAGTTTAATTCCTCAAAGGAGCGTATCGAAAAACTAAGGTGGTCCGCATTGTCCCTTTTTGTAAAAAATCGTTTTCGATGACCTTTTCCAGCACAAAGCCACTCTTTTCCAGCACTCGAATGGAGCCTTTATTACGTTCATCGCAAGTGGCCTTGATGGTTTTTGCATTGAAGGTATGAATAGCCAGTTCGACTAGCTTACGAGTCACTTCTGTAGCATAGCCCTGGTCCCAGTAGTCGGGGTGAAGTATATAGCCCAACATAGCTTCCACAGGCTCTTGTTCGCTAATCGCCAGTTCACAACCGCCTATCTGTCGACCATCCTTTTTTAATTCAATAGCAAATTCATAGGCTAATCGTGGCTTTTCGTTCTTCCTTTCTTCTACTTCTTCCAGGAATTCCTGCGTATCAGCCAGTGTATTTGGCCCCCAGGGCGCATACTGAACGACCATTGGTTGGCTAACATAGGCTTGTATCGACTCCAGATCCGTAGATCGGTAATCCCGAAGAATCAACCTTTCTGTTTTAAATTGCTCGTCCATACGTCCATTGTATGTCTGAATTCCAGCAAAAAAACGCAATTATACATCCAGTAATCGCCGGTGGTAATTGATTTGACCAAGGTGATACGTCAGATGCGTTGTCAAATGAACCAACAAATAGCCTGTCGACGTCTTTTTGTCGAAAACTAACTGGGGATATTCATCATTAAGCTGCTCATCCGTTACCCTATCCAGTGCTTTATCGACAACGTTGATGGTTTCATCGATCTTCATTAACAGTTCTGCCTTTGGAATAGCTTTCAGCGAAAACTCAAGCTCCCGATGCCGGATATAACCCGTTTTCCCAAGTTCAGCACCGATGTAGGTGTTCAGATTGCCAATCAAATGCAGGCACAGATTACCCGCCGAATTGGCGATTCCTTTTTCGATGTACCACAATGTAGACTCGTCGGTATAAGCGTCTATCTCCTGTTTTAATCGCTCAAGGTCTCGGCGGAATAGGGTTTTTAGAATTGTGATAAGCATACTATGATCAATTTCTTAGGCTCTTGAATAAAAAGCTGTAGTCTATTTGCGCCTTAGCCAAAATACTGTTGTTCAATACGCCCGATATAGCCTAAATAGGTAGCACTACTAAACCAGGGCAGAATTTTCGCGCCGATGTTCGGGTACATATTCAGGCTGGCTAAATCGGTTATAGGCTTCCAGATTAATTCCAGGGCCGTAGTTTCGGCCGGATTCAGGATTGGTTCACCGTTGATATTTCGGGCAGCAAATACAACGTGAAGCACGTCGTCGTTGCGTTGGGTCAGTAGCATTTCGCCCGCCAGAATCATTTCACCAACATCTACCGAAACCCCTAATTCTTCCCGGATTTCGCGTACGATGGTTTCGGGCAAAATTTCGCCCCGGTCGGGGTTGCCCCCCGGTAAGGCGAACACATCCTGACCGCCGTAGCAGTAACGCATCAGTAAAACTTCGGTTTGGTTGGCGTTTTGCCGCCAGATGAGCGCAGATGGGCGAACTTTCATACAGGCAACTTATACAAGAGCGGTCGTCTTTCCCAATTTATCATCGGAAAAGACGACCGCTCTTTTTGTCATGCTGACGAAGGAAGCATCTTAAGATATCCAAACAACTAGGTTGGGACGATTTAAGATGCTTCCTTCGTCAGCATGACAAACAACTAATCCCGGGTGGTTTCGAACAGGAACCAGGTGCGCCGTTCGGTTTCGTCTATATAAACCTCTAGCAAGCTGGCAGTGGCTACATCTTCGGCGTCGTCGGCAATTTTATGAGCCTCACGCATGTGCTTGGCCATCTTCCGATTCTCGGCTTCCAGGTCCTTCAGCATATCATGCGCCGACACGAAATCCTCATCATTATCTTTTACATGCTGTAACTGAGCAATGTGCGCGATAGATCGGATAGTGTTTCCACCAATTTTCCGAACGCGTTCGGCTAATGGATCAATGGTTGCAAAAATTTGATCGGCCTGTTCGTCAAGCAGCAAGTGATAATCGCGGAAGTGTTTTCCTGACATATGCCAGTGAAAATTTTTCGTTTTGACATAGAGCGCAAAGGCGTCGGCAACGAGCCGATTCACTGATTCAGCGACCTTTTCGCGACCTTTTTCCTTCAAATCGGAAGGTGTATCTAGTTCATCAATTTGATTGATAGCTTTCATGAGTCAATCTGTTTTAAGGCACGAAGCCTGTTGCACAGAAAGAACTCTATGGGTATCATATTGTTTGTATTGATGCATGAATTTGGTCTGTTGATCACAGTCCTATTACAGATTACTAAACCCGCCATCCAGCAACAGATCCCCGCCGGTCATGTACGATGATTCAGAGGAAGCAAGGAATAAGAATCCTTTTGCCATTTCGTCTACCGTACCTGCCCGTTTCATAGGCGTTACAGTTGCAAAAAAGCTGTTTATTTCATCAATCTGTGCAGTTTCCCAGCCTGCTTTTTCAAAGATCGGCGTATCGATTGAGCCCGGTGATAACGCATTTACCCGGATATTTTTGCTCACCAATTCAGCAGCAAAAGCCCTCACCAACGCCCGTTCAGCCGCCTTTGACGATAAATAGGCTGCTCCACCAGCTATGCCTTTATTCGCAACCGTAGAGGACGTAACAACGATGGACGCACCGTCATTCAAATAGGGCAACGCCTTCTGCACCGTAAAAAAGACGCCTTTGTAATTGATATTGCTAACCGTATCGAACATTTCCTCGGTAAAGCTTTCCAGCGGAGCTATCATAACAATACCGGCATTCACGATCAGTACATCTATTTGAATGTGCTTTCAACTTGCTTATAAAGCGGCTCAAAACTATTGACATCGGAAACATCACTAACGACCCCAATGGCACCCTCACCAATTTCGGCAACGGCACTTTCAATGGTGGTAGCGTTGCGACCAGTGATCGTAACCTTTGCCCCTTCCTGTGCGAATAATTTGGCCGTTGCGAATCCAATACCGCTGTTACCTCCCGTAACCACGGCAACTTTACCTGCTAATTTCTGTGACATGTTTGTTCGTTTTAACGCCACAAAATTGCCAGCAACGGCAGGGCATTAAAATGAACTAGCTTAGGAAAAACGCTTGAACTGGTTCAACTTTTTCGCTTAACCTTATCATGCCTGATTTTGGAAAGAAACTCGGTAGTCATGCCCAGATAGGAGGCAATTGCATACTGAGGCAACCGTTGTGCGGCCGTAGGATAAGCTTCCAGAAAATCGTTGTACCGCTCCTCTGCCGTACGGGTTAGTGCCGAAACAATCCGACGTTGATGATAAGCGGCTGTTCGTTCGGCACCAATCCTGAAAAACGTCTCGAATTTATGGTTCGCTGCCTTAAGACGTTGTTCGGTTGTGTAGTCTATCTGCAATAGGGTACTCTCTTCCAGAGCCACGACAAATAAAGTAGCTGGCTTTTGGTACAGATAGCTGTTATAGTCTGATATCCACCAGTCTTCCAAAGCGAACTGTATCGTGTGCTCAACGCCAGTTGGGTCAACGACATACGACCGTAAAGCCCCTTGCAGTACGTAGTTTCTGTGAGCTGCTACAAAGTCCGGCTGAATGATGAATTGCCTCTTTTTAAGCTTTTTCAGTTTAAAGGCTGCAAGCATTTCGGGCAGCTCTTCGTCAGTTAGCGTAACCCTTGCCTGAATGTGTCGAATAAACGGCTCCAGCGCATCCATTTAAAACCGAGCCATTACCTTCTCCGAGACCGTTTTCCCAATCGACAACGACGATGTAGCAGCGGGCGACGGGGCATTCACAACATTGATCGCTTTATCGGTTTCCAGAATGGCAAAATCATCGAGCAACCCGCCTGTCCGATCGCAGGCCTGGGCGCGAACGCCCGCTCCACCGGGCTCTAGATCCGACTCCTGAATTTCCGGAATCAAGGCCTGTAAGGCTTTGGTAAAGGCTGCTTTTGAGAAGGAACGGTACATTTCGCCCAAACCGGTTTCCCAGTATTTAGCGGCCACTTTCTGAAATCCCGGCCAGGTAAGCGTTTCGAAGAGTTCTTTCAGGTTAATATCTGATTTCTTGTAACCCTCCCGCTGGAATGCCAGTACGGCATTTGGGCCAGCTTCTACACCCCCGTGAACCATACGCGTAAAGTGAACGCCCAGAAACGGGAAATTCGGGTCAGGAACTGGATAAATCAGGTTTTTAACCAGGTATTCTTTTTGGGGCTTAATCTTGAAATACTCGCCCCGGAACGGTACAATACGTACATCAACCCCGCCCGGCTGCGTTAATTGGGCCATTTTGTCGGAATATAGCCCGGCGCAGTTCACGACTAATTTGGTTTCATAACGGCCTTTATTGGTCACAACAATACTCAGGCTCGTACCCGGAGTTATCTGTTCAACCCGCTCATTCAGGTGGATTTCGCCACCCAGTGCCTGAAACTTCTCGGCGTACTTATCGGATACCTGCTTGTAGTCGATAATACCTGTTTGCGGAACGAACATACCCGCTACGCCCGTAACGTGAGGTTCTAGTTCACGCATTTCGGCGAGCGTGAGTTTTTTTAAGCCGCCCAGCCCATTTAGTTGACCACGCTGATAGAGCGTTTCCAACTGCGGTAGTTCTTCCTGTTTGGTCGCTACCACAATCTTGCCACACAGATCATACGGAATACCTTCTGCATCGCAAAAATTAATGAGCATCTTATAGCCCTGGATGCAGTTGGTGGCTTTCAGGCTTCCGGGCTTATAATACAACCCGGAGTGAATGACGCCACTATTATGGCCGGTCTGATGGCGGGCTACGGCCGCTTCTTTCTCAATCAGAACGATCTTAAGACCCGGTCGCTGTTGTTTTAGCTGCAAAGCGGTAGCCAATCCTACAATACCACCGCCAATAATGAGTACGTCTGTCATCTTTGGTTAATAACCTTCAACAGCAAAGGTACGGCGCAATGGTCAAAAAAAACGGATGCGGTAAAACCTCACGGCTTATGCTCTCTAAGCGGTTATTTTATTGAAATTGTTTCTAGCTCTAGAATTAGATTAGTAGGAGCCTATCCTCAATCGCTTATTTCGCTTTAAAGGCAATTGACCTGAGTTTTTTATGACTATTCGACTGGTACTTCCAATACTAGGGATAGGGCTGCTGTTTAATAGCTTTGGCCCGTCAATACCACTAACTAAGCAGAAACAAACGAATCGTCCGCCCAACATTATTCTGATTCTGATCGACGATATGGGTTCGGCCGATGTGGGTTGCTATCGCCCCAGCAATTCGGTCAATCAGTTGCCACCCACGCCTAACATCGACCGGCTGGCAGCCGATGGTATTAAATTTACCAACTACTACAGCGCAGCCCCGATCTGTTCGCCCTCACGAGTAGGCCTTCTTACGGGAAATGTACCCGGCAAATGGCGGATCACCTCATTTTTGGCCGAGCGAAAACACAACCGCACCTGCGAACAAGCCGATTTTCTGGACGCTTCGGCCCCCTCTGTAGCACGTGAACTTAAAACGGTGGGATATTCTACGGCCCATTTTGGCAAATGGCATATGGGAGGTGGACGTGATGTCGATAACGCGCCCGGTATCCGGCAATACGGTTTTGATGAATATGCCAGTACCTGGGAAAGTCCCGACCCTGACCCACTGCTCACGTCGACCAACTGGATTTGGGCTAAATCGGATAGTGTGAAACGCTGGAACAGAACGGCCTACTTCGTTGATAAAACGCTCGATTTTCTGAAGCGAAACCCAGGTAAACCCTGCTACATCAACCTTTGGCCCGACGATGTTCACACGCCCTGGGTACCTGACGAAACAACCCTCAACGAGTTTCCAAAGGGAACCGAAAACCCACGTGAATTCAACGCCGTGCTGGCCGAACTCGACCTACAAATTGGTCGCCTGATGGCGGGCTTGAAAACATTGGGCATCGATGACAATACGCTCGTTATGTTTACCAGCGACAACGGTGCCCTGCCTACTTTCCAGGGAAAACGGTCGGGCACATTCCGAGGTAGCAAGCTTTCGCTTTACGAAGGAGGCATTCGGATGCCTTTCATCGTACGCTATCCGGCTCGAACACCCAAAGGCAACCTTGATAACCAGTCCATAGTGAGTGCAATTGACTTACTGCCCACGTTGGTAAGTCTGTCTGGCAAAAAGGAGAACCGGGCTCGATCTGATGGTGAGAATATGGCAACGGTGCTGCTGGGTAAACCTGCTGTTCGAAAGAAACCCCTTTTCTGGGAATATGGTCGTAATAACGAATCGTTTCGCTACCCGGCAGGCCGCGACAAGAGCCCGAATCTGGCGATGCGGGAAGGAAACTGGAAGCTGCTGGTGAATGCCGATGGTTCTGGCGCGGAACTCTATAATCTGCTCACCGACCCTTCCGAGCAAACGGATGTAGCCAATCAGCACGCCAAGTTGGTGGGCGATATGCGAACTAAGTTACTAACCTGGCGGGCAGGTTTAGCAAAATGACAATAGTAAACACTACCGCAACTGCCCCTCAATCCAATCGAGGCCTCGACCGTAGAGCGCGTGGGCAAATCGAACCCGGTTATCAAAATCGGCATTCGCCGTTTTCCCCTCAACCATAAATTGACGAACAAGTCGGGCATTATCGAGTGCCTGGGGCTGCTCGTATTCTGTTTCGGTTTTGGTCCGAAAGGTGGAGAAAGCGCCTGAATCGCCCTCAAAATGCTGGAAAAACAAATGCCCTCGTGGCGTTCGAACGGCGCACAATACCCCACACGCCCGGCTGGTTGATGGAGCCAGGCTCCCTTCCAGGCCCCGTTTCAGGACAATAACGCCATCGAAGCCAGCCAACATCGCCAGTTCTGCCATTTTCATCTGGTACGTAATATGAAATACCGATGTAACCAGAATTTGAGCATGACAGGGATTCAATACTTTTTCGAGCGTCGCCAGAAAAGGGCGTTTAATAATAACATGGCGACGATCTACCCAGCGATTTAGCGCGGGCGATAACGCTTTCTGATCAAGTACCCAGCCGTAGGATGCTAGGGGCGTATCGAGTTCGTGGTTGCTTTGCAGAAACTGGCAACCCAGATTCATGTATAAATCAAGCGCGTTGAGCGTAAATTTCGGTCCTCCCGATCGACCAACCAGTGAGATGGCCCCGTAACCCCGTTTCTGAACTAGTTGCGCCAGCAGGGGCGTAATCAGGTAACTGTTCTCGACCCCATCAAACGGTTCGGCCAGTTGAACAAGTGGCCGGTCGGCACAACTCATTGAGCCAAAGCCGGGAGTGAATGTCCGTTCGGCGGCCCGCATCAGGCCCTGGTATTCTTCATTGGTCTCGTGCCGAACCCGCATGATACTAGCGGCAAGGCCCCGGAACGTTTCACATCGGCCATCGCTAAACAGGTAATCGCCCAGTTGCTCGGCTTCAGAGACTTGCAGGTTAGCCCCCCGAACCAGTTTAGTGGCAATGGGTAGCAAACCTTCCGGTAAATCGGGGCAAAGTTTGTTAATAAAAAAGGTTGGATGCGAGAAGGCTCCCTTTCCGATTACATCTTCTAATGTCCGCTCTTCGGCGGTTGGCCCTTTGGCCAATAAGGCTCCTAGAAAGGCTCCCCGTTGCAACGGATGGGCGGTTGGGTCAATTAATGCAGCTCTGCATTCCGTTAATAGTTCAGGGGTGAGCGGCTTACTACCGTACTTACCGATACCAATGTGTTTGATACCACGCCCGAGCGGGGTACTAGCAGCAGGTGCGTCCAGAACCATATGACTAACTGGTTTAACTGAGAGATAGGGAGTAAGTAAATGTAAGTAAAAAAGATTGGCTTTTTAACCGCCAACTTGGCGAAAATGACCCTTTTACGTGATTTAGCGATCCGTTTATCATTAAAATCCTTTCTACTAAAGTCGTTGTCCAATTATGAAACAAGTATAAAGATTTAGTTTTGGCCTGTTGTAGCTAAAATGTTCTTCGTCAGCCAGTAACGTTCTATTATTTACCACGTCCATGCTTCCAGTTCGCAACTTTATCTCATCCCGAATACTGGCGTTCTTACTGCTAACAATCTTGCTGATTGGGGTAGAAGTGATGGTTACGCAAACAGTTGTTTTCGGCAAGAACCCACTATTGCTATCCGTAGGTGTATTAGTCGATTTGGTTTTCGTAACAACAGGCCTGTTTTACTGGATCGTGTCCAAACCGCTTCGGTTAGCTTCCAACCGACTTCTGCTGATAGCCTTACTCATGCTACGAGTAGCGCTTTTTATTTTACCATCGAACGCTCAGCTACCCAACCAGTTTTGGCCTTTTCTGTTGATTTTCAGTGAGGTAATGGTGCTGATCATTGCAGGATTACGTATCCGAACCATCGTCCAAACGTATCGGCAGCTACGCCCAGCGATTGATCCAGAAACCGCTCTCCGACTGAGTCTGGCAACTGTTTTCGGCGAACGGGCTTCAGCGTTTATGATTGGCGAAGGGGTTATTCTGTATTATGTGCTGTTCGGCTGGCGGCTTCAGACCGATGTTCCGACTGGTGCGAGAACGCTGACAACTCACCGCCAATCGGGACAACTAGCCTTAACTGTCGGGTTGCTGGTTGTAGGTTTAATCGAAGAAGTGGCCGTTCACCTGCTCGTAGCCCGCTGGAACCCAACTGCGGCAGTCTGGATAACTATCATTAGTACATATGGGATGCTGTTTTTTGTTGCCGATGCGATAGCAACCGGTAAACGACCGTCGTACCTATCGGAGACTCACTTGCAGTTGCGTTTAGGCGTACGCTGGCGAGCCACCATTCTTCGGTCGCAAATTGCCCATGTCTCATTTATCAATGAAAAACCGGCTAAACAATCTGGACTCCTTAATGGAGCATTCCTGACCAGTCCGAATCTTTTATTCGTTTTTACTGAACCGATTACCTTCGTCGGGCCTTATGGTATTCAGAAGAAGGTTAGTCGATTTACGATTTTTGTGGATGACCGAACGGCTTTCAACCAATACTTGTGCCGCGAGTAAACCCGTTATAGAATTGTTGATCCTCTATTATTGTACTCGGATTAAGAGTTTGTGACATATGGCAGAACGCATCACCTACGGCAAAACATGGTGGGGCCAGCAGTGGCTAAACGCCCTGACAAGCATCGACATGGCGAACCGCATTCCACGCGGAAAAACCTATGCCAATCAGGGTGCCGTAATGGGATTACTGATTTCCAATAATCAGATTAGTGCCTCTATTAAAGGATCGGCTCCACGGCCGTATAAAACCAAGCTATCGGTACCCCTTTTTACGGATCAGGAAAAAGACTGGCTTCTGACCGAAATTCGAGAAAATCCGGCCATACTGGCGCAACTGTTGAACCGCCAGCTCCCGCAGGAATTGACCGAATTTGCCAATCGGCGGGGTATCAAGCTATTTCCGAAGTCGTTTCAGGATTTGACGATGGGTTGCTCCTGCCCTGACTTCGCCGTGCCGTGCAAGCACCTGGCGGCCGTTATTTATATCATTGCCAACGAAATTGACAGAAATCCTTTCCTGGTTTTCCAGCTAAAAGGGCTGGATATTCTGGACGAACTTCAGAAAGATCAGGCCAGCACCATTGGCGGTAGCATGGGAGCCGTTTTTTCGTTTAAAGAAATCTGTACCGACGAGTTCCCGGATGATGAAGATTGGGTACCTGACGAAAAAGCGCGGGCCAGCCTGGATTTTGCTGCCATTCCGTCCTTATCGGACCAACTACTGGGCCTGCTTTCGCCCGATGTAACGTTTACCAAAGGTGACTTTCATAAATCGCTGGCCAAAGCGTACAAGTTATTCAGTAAGCCTATATCCGATATAAAACCGTTCTCGCAGGAAGAGCGGCCCAACTTCAGCGACAGCATCGAACTACAACTCGATGAAGTTATGTCGGTGAAGAAAATCAGTATGTTTAGTGAGCATGGCGAACAACGATCGCTCAGCGGCTTCACCTTAAGCGACCTGATTAGCTGGCTCGATACGCTCACCGAAGCCGACTGGCCCGAAATGAGCGATTCGGTTCGATCGTTGTATCTGACTCATCAGTTCTCGGCGGCTCTGCTTCGCCGAGGAGCAATCGTACCTCAATTACTGCGGGTCGGGCCAGCCGAAGAACACTACCGGGTACGGTGGATTCCGGCGACACTGAACGAAGCCGTTAAGCAGGTAACCGACCGACTGAACACGCAAATTCCGCCAACGCTGCTGACGGTTCGCTGGCAGAAAGAATGGCTGGCACTACCTGGTGAGCAACTGATTCTGACACTCTGTTCGCTGTTTTTACGCAAGGTTATCAAACCAACAACCATTGAGCTTTGGGAACGATGGCCTCTCGAAGACGCTGATCGATTGTTTTTTGGTATCGAAACCTTACGATTTGAGGGGTTTGGTCGGAAAGAGATGCCATTGGCGATGCAGTTATGGCTAAACGATTTTTTCCTGACCCACAAGCGATTCGTACCAATTCTGGCCGTTGAGGAAAATGAATATGGCGATGAGTTTCGGATGAGTCTGCTTATTCGTGACCGTGACGCCACTGATACGGGAGGAACGCCCGCAGCCCCCATACCTTTACCAGACTTATTAGCCAAAAAGAAACACGCACCCATTCGGATGGCGGTTTTGCAGGATTTGCTGGTGCTATCCCGGCACTTTCCTGATTTAGCCAAATTGACCCGGTTGGGTGGGGGCGCTTACCTCGCCTACTCCCCTTCTGAATTTGTCCAGGTTTTGCTCGATACCCTGCCGCGCATGCAGTTGCTGGGCATTGCGCTCTGGTTACCGAAGTCGCTTCAACACTGGGTTCGCCCGCAGGTAGGCGCACGATTGAAAGCGAAAGTCACAGCCGATGACGCCTTCATGCGCCTGGACGATATGCTGACCTTCGATTGGCAGGTTGCTCTTGGCGACGAGATGGTGAGCGTGAGTGAATTTCAGAAATTAGTCGGTCGCACAACTGGGCTGGTTAAAATCAAAGACCAGTACGTTCTAATTGATCCGAACGAACTCACCAAGCTCTATAAACAACTCGAAAACCCGCCCGAACTTACAGGTTCAGACTTGCTCAAAGCGGCTTTATCGGAAGAATACAGAGGTGGGCGCCTGGGCATTTCGCCTGAGGTTCGGAAACTGGTCAAGCAGTTTACCGAAAGTACCGCTCAGCCCCTGCCCGATGCGTTACATGCTACCCTACGTCCCTATCAGCATCGGGGTTATGATTGGCTAGTCAAGAATACAGCCCTCGGCATGGGGAGCTTACTGGCCGATGACATGGGATTAGGTAAAACCCTGCAAATCATCGCTCTACTTCTAAAGTTTAAACAGGAAGGTCGATTTAAGAAACAAAAAGGGCTGGTTGTTTTACCAACTACATTGCTGACGAACTGGCAAAAAGAAATTGCCCGGTTTGCCCCCGACTTACAGGCTCAGGTTTATCATGGTTCGAGTCGTAAACTCCCAACCGCCGACGATACGTATGATTTACTTCTGACGACTTACGGCGTGATTCGGAGCGATCTGGATAAGCTCAAGAAAACGACCTGGGCAGTTGTAGTCATTGACGAAGCTCAGAATATTAAAAATTCCGATACCGAGCAGACCAAAGCGGTTAAAGCATTAAAAGCACCGATTCGGATTGCGCTCAGCGGCACGCCCGTCGAGAACCGATTATCGGAGTTCTGGAGTATTATGGACTTCGTGAACAAGGGCTATCTGGGCGGTTTGAGCAAATTCAACGAGGAGTTTGGCAAGCCCATTCAGCAGGAGCGCGACCACCAGAAACTCGATCAATTCCGGCGAATCACGAGTCCGTTTTTACTCCGGCGCGTTAAAACTGACCGAAGCATCATCAGCGACCTCCCCGATAAAATCGAGAACAACCAATTTTGCGCCCTCACTACTGAACAAGCTGCTCTTTATCAAAGTGTTGTTCAGGAAAGCTTACGAGCCATTGAGGAAAAAGACGGCATCGCTCGTCGGGGTCTGGTTCTGAAACTAATGACGGCACTCAAGCAGATCGGCAACCACCCACAACAATATCTGAAGAAAAGCAACAGCAAAGATGGCGGCCCTTCGCCTGCTCTTTCTGGTAAGGCCACCTTGCTACTAAGCCTGCTCGAAACGATTTATGCCAACCACGAGAAAGTACTGATTTTCACGCAATACCGTGAAATGGGTGAATTGCTATCGCAGTTTATCCAACAGACATTCGGTCAGCAACCGCTGTTTTTGCACGGTGGCACTTCCCGTCCTGACCGCGACCAGATGGTTGAACAGTTTCAGAAGAACCGCAGCGACCACACGTTTATTCTGTCGCTTAAAGCCGGTGGTACTGGCCTAAACCTAACCCAGGCCAACCACGTCATTCACTATGATTTATGGTGGAATCCGGCTGTCGAATCGCAAGCCACCGACCGGGCCTTCCGCATCGGTCAAACGAAGAACGTATGGGTGTATCGACTCATGAACCAGGGCACACTCGAAGAAAAAATCGACGCCATGATCCGCTCCAAACGCGAACTAGCCGACCTCAGCGTCAAAACTGGCGAAACCTGGCTGGGAGATTTAAGTGATACGGAGTTGAAAGAGCTGGTGAGTTTGGGGTAATTTTCAGCAAAAAGTATTAATTGGATGAGTTTATTCAGTGAATTAACGTTAATTCACTGAATAAACTCATCCAATTAATGAAATCGCGGATTCCACGTAGTATTCAACCGACTATCGCGTCGCAGCTTCGATCAAATAAAGTTATTTTATTGGTTGGCGCAAGACGGGTTGGTAAGACCGTGCTGATGAATCAACTGGCGGATTCATTTGATGGCACGAAACTGCTTCTTAATGGTGATGACCTCAGCACCGCTGACTTGCTAAATGATCGCCGTGTTGCCAGCTACAAACGTTGGCTGGGCGACACACAACTACTGCTTGTTGACGAAGCCCAGGTAATTCCAGAGGTTGGCCGTTCGCTGAAACTGCTGATCGATTCGTTCCCGGATCTGACCATATTCGCCACAGGATCGTCGGCTTTTGACCTGGCAAATCGGGCGGGGGAACCGTTGGTAGGCCGTCAGCTTACCCATACGCTCTATCCATTAGCTCAACTCGAACTATCAGCAACGGAAACCTATTTTCAAACGCGTGACCAGTTGACTGACCGGCTCATTTTCGGTAGTTATCCAGATGTGGTACAGATGGAAAATACCAATGACCGCATTGACTACCTAAAAGGCATGGTATCGTCGTATTTGCTAAAAGACATCCTCTTATTCGAACAGGTAAGAAACGCCCACAAAATGCTTCAGTTACTCCAACTAGTTGCCTATCAGGCAGGTAGTGAGGTATCGACGGATGAACTGAGCAGACAACTACAGATTGATCGAAATACGGTGGTCAGGTATCTTGATCTGTTTACAAAGGTATTCATACTCTTCCGATTAGGCGGCTATAGCAACAACCTACGCAAGGAAGTCACGAAATCATCGAAATGGTATTTCTTTGACAACGGGATTCGTAATGCACTGATTAACAACTTTAGTCTGCCTGATCAACGCAACGATATGGGTGCTTTATGGGAAAACTACCTGGTTTCGGAACGTATCAAGCGCAACGCTTATATGCGAAGTCAGGCAATACCTTACTTCTGGCGAACGTATGATCAACAGGAGCTTGACTGGCTAGAAGAAACCAATGGCCAGTTGAGCGCTTTTGAAATGAAGTGGAATACAAACCGCGTTCGTTTTCCCAAAGCCTTCCAAACAGCTTATCCAGAGGCTTCTTTATCCGTTGTGAATCCTGATAATTATTTGGAGTTTATTACGTAGGCGTCAGAATCAAAACCGGCGAAACTTAGGTCGGTAAGATGAGTAGCCAGAAGTTAATGGATTTAGTGAGTTTGGAGTAGTTTCCTAGAAAAGCATTAATTAGATGAGTCTATTCAGTTAATTAACGTTAATTCACTGAATAGACTCATCCAATTAATGCTTTTCATCCTTAAACCGGGGTTCTACACCTTTTTCGGATCTGGGTGTGTATACGGGCTGCGGTAGTCTCTGGCGAGCATTTTGGTAGCTTCTTTGTCGCCAACTACCTCCCGCTTCACAGGATCATATACCATTGGGCGACCTGTTTCCATCGACATATTGGCCAGAATGCAACTAGCCGTTGAAATATGCCCTTGCTCAATATCAGCAACGGGACGGCTGCTTTTTTCAATGGCGTCCAGGAAGTTAAGCATGTGCAGGCGGGTAGCTGGGGCTGCGTTCAGCTCAATTTTTGGATTGGTGTCTTCCGTAACGTCTTCTGGATATTTCTCTTTTTCATAGACGACATCCATATGTATTTTCTCGCCTTTTCCATCCGGAATGAAGTCGCACTGCATCGTACTACCCCATAAGGTTCCTTTTTCGCCGTAGAGCGTAAACGACCAGGGATAATCGGGATTGTTGGCTGTTCCCCATGTTTTGTGATGCCATACGCAGTTCAGTTCATCATATTCAAACAGCGCTGATTGCGTGTCGGAAATATTCGATTTGCCCTCTTTCTGAACGTAAATGCCACCGTGTGAGCTAATACGCTTCGGCCAGCCGAGGTTCAGCATCCAGCGAACGGTATCGAACATGTGTACGCACATATCGCCCGTAATGCCATTGCCGTACTCCTTGAATGTCCGCCACCAGCGCACGTGGGGTAAGCCATCGTAAGGACGAAGCGGAGCGGGACCCGTCCACATGTTGTAATCCAGAAAATCAGGGACGGCTTGCACAGGCGGATTCCCATTGGCCCGCATATGCAGATCGCAGGACATCTCTACGTGCGATATTTTACCAAGCAGACCCGCATCAACGATCTCTTTCTTAGCTCTGATCAGGTGAGGGGTGCTTTTGCGTTGCGTACCCACTTGCACAACCTTATTGTATTTCCGGGCAGCGGCTACCATCGCTTCGCCTTCCATGACGTCGACGCTGATCGGTTTTTGCACATACACGTGAGCGCCCGCTTTCACACAGTCGATCATTTGCAGCGCATGCCAATGGTCGGGGGTACCGATGAGGACGATGTCCAGCTGATTTTCGGCCAGCATTTTTTTGTAATCGCCGTAGAGTTTGGGAGTCTGACCAGATTTCTGCCGCTGGCTTACCAGTTTGGCTGCGCCTGCCAGCATATTCTTATCAACATCGCAGAGTGCGACAACGTCTACAGGAGCCACCTGAATCAGGCGGAGTAAATCACTTTTGCCATACCAGCCCGTACCAATCAGGGCAACACGATACGCCTTGGGTGGATGCATCAGGTCCAAACCCCTGGCCCCAAAGGCGGTAAGCGCGAGTGAAGCCGTGGTGCCTTGTATAAACCGACGACGGTTAATATTGAATAGTTCCATGTGAATTGATAGTTCAGGCAGTAGCCAGGGTTTAAGTGAATTATTGTTTTAATAGCGCCATTACCGCATCGTCGCCCACAACGGCACGGGCCGGGCGTGGGTGTTCGGCAGTAAAAACTTGTAAATCGGTAGCAGGTAATACGCTATTCGGCGTTTCGTCGATTTGACCATCTTTCAGAACACGGTTCAAATCCAGCTTCAGGTATTTCGCCAAAAATCGATAAGCGGCTGCCCGTTTGTTAGGCCCGTAATCGTGGCCTTCCGTTGGCAAATGCACATTTTCAACGCGGTCTTTCGCGCCGTAATAACTATAAATGTTCTGGATATACGGATACTCCACATTCGGTGTATTCTTGGTCCAGTCTTTCCCGTCCGACACCAGTAGCATCGGCCGGGGGGCAGCAAGCGCGGCAATTTCGACGTTGCTGGTCTGATGTGTTGGACGCTTATGAATCGGCATGCCGCTTTCGCAAACGCAGCCCCCGAAAAAGTGGGCTGATACCATCACAACAGGTACCGAAACTTTTATGCGTGGATCGAGTGCAGTAAGCAGAAAGGTTTGCGTTCCCCCACCCGATTCGCCCGACATAGCAATCCGGTCTTTATCAACATCGGGAAGGCTGGTCAGGAAATCCAAGGCCCGCATCCCGTTCAACGTTTGTAGTTTCAAGGCTTCCGGAAGTTTGTGCTCCGACTGCTTCGAGTCGCCGTACCCGATCATGTCATACGAAAACACGACAGCGCCCATGCGCGCTAGTGTCGCACACCGCTGTTGGGTGTATTCCATCAAGCGATTGTCCTGATTAGCGCCATGACCGTGTGAGCAAAGGATGCCAGGCACTTTTCCCGTTGCATTCAACGGTCGATATAGATTACCAGTTATGAAGAACCCCGGCAAGCTCTCAAAAGCGACATTTTCAACCGTATAACCGTTTAGTTTTCTGAGACTATGCCGGATGGGTTGAAGCGGAGCAAACTTGGGTTTCTCGGGCAGATTCATGCCCTCACGAATACCTTTCCGAATCAGCGCTGCCCGAGTTTCCCAACTGGCTTTGTCATGATAGGTGCTGGCAAATGTCTTCAACGCTTTTGACCCCTCCTCTTCGGTGAAATAAGCGCCCTGGCATAAATCTGGGCGAGCCGGGTTAGGCTGCGCAATGACTCCTGTTAAGCTAATGACGTAACACAAAAGGAAGGAAATTCGGGCTGTCATAGATTTTAGTTCGTTTCACTAAACACGAAAACTAAAAGCGTCCTTTCATAAACTCTTACTCCCTGTGTGTCTGGTAATAGACCGCCGATTTTTAAGATTGATAAGATCAGTTATGATTTTTCACCTTAAATCATATTGATCATAAAAATCCGCGGGCTATTTCACCGTTGATCCGCGAATGATCAGATTAGTGGGCAACACGACTCGTTCGGGCTGAAACTCGTCTTCTTTAGTCAGCAACTGCCGGACTAAAACCTGAGCTGCCTGTTGGCCGAGTTCAGTAACGGGTTGAGAAATGGTTGTCAGGCCCGGTTCAATCAGGGCCGAAATGGGGTCGTCGCTAAATCCGACGAGCGCCAGATCATCGGGCACAAGAATGCCCCGGCGTTTGGCCACGCTTAAGGCTTCGAGTGCAGTGGGGTCATTGATGGCAAACAACGCATCGGGTGGATTGGGCAGATTCAGCAGATGATTTACGTAGATATTTGCCTTATCCAGATTCAAATCATAGGAAATGATCAGCTCCGGCTCAACAGGAATTCCGTATTTGGTTAAGGCATCACGGTAGCCGTTAAGCCGATTGCGGCTATTGGTGAGCGTGTCGGGTCCAGCCAGGTGCGCAATACGTCGTCGGCCGGTTTGAATCAGGTGCTCGACGGCCAGAAAAGCACCGTTATAATCATCCACCGTTACATTCGATACGTTCATCTCTTCGCAAACCCGGTTGAAAAACACGACCGGAATACCCTTGCGTTGAAAAATCTTGAAGTGGTCGAAGTTGCGGGTTTCCTTCGTATGCGACACGATCAGGCCATCGACCCGGCTCGCCAACAGAGCTTTTGCGTTCGACACTTCCGTTTCGTAGGATTCATTCGAGTGACAGATAACCACATTGTAGCCCGACCGGGCCAGTTCTTCCTGCGCGCCAATAATCACCTTGGGAAAGAAAAAACTGATAAACTCCGGCACGATAATCCCTACCGTGCCCGTCCGATTGGTTAGTAACGAAATGGCCAATTGGTTTCGCTGGTAATCCACCTGAGCCGCCATATCGAGGATGCGCTGGCGCGTCTTCCCGTTCACATTCGGGTGGCCTGTCAACGCCCGCGAAACGGTCGATTTAGAAATCCCTAAGGCTCGGGCAATATCAATGATTGTGGTCTGATGTGTTGCCATAAACGTAAAGTTACTGGCGCGAGTATTCACTCGCGCCAGCATGGACATTTGCTAAAATATAACAAATCTAATTTTATCTCTCTTCGTCTACTCTCCTATAAGCCTAAGCCGACTTTATTCTACTGAAAATATTGGGAACATTCCCAATATTCTGGGAATGTTCCCAATAAAAAAAGTCAATAAATTCTTTGCAGAATCACTATCTGGGATTAACATCGAATAAGTATTCAAAAAAGTCATCTATTCATGCTATTAACAGAGCAAGCAGTAAGAGATTATCTTTTTTGACACAAACAGAGCTTATCTAGTACCACCTTAGAACATTTTGTACTTTTTCAATTTTAACCATTCCTAAATCGAACGGGCAGTATGCTGCTTTACTTATGAAATCTATTCTACTACTACGAAGCGTGATCGGGCTGGTTTGTCTACTGCTAATCACGCTGGTGAGTCAGGCACAATCGACTCGCACCCTGACGGGCCGCATCACCGATGCCACAACCAACGGAGGGCTTCCCGGTGTTAACGTCCTTGTCAAAGGCACGCAACAAGGCACAACCACCAATGCAGATGGCCAATACACGCTCAATGTGCCAGCCAGTGCGTCTACCTTAACTTTTTCTTTTATTGGCTATGTATCTCAGGATGTGGATATCGCCAATCGAAGTACCATCGATGTTACACTAAAAGCCGACGACCGTTCGCTGAACGAAGTGGTTGTAGTAGGTTACGGAACCCAGCGCAAAATTGAAACCACCGGTTCTATCGCTTCAGTAAAAGCTGCTGACCTGGTGCAAACGCCAGTTTCCAACGTTGCGCAGGGCTTACAATCGCGGGTGGCCGGGGTTCAGGTGAGCCAAAATACGGGCGCTCCTGGTGGTAACATTAGCGTCCGGATTCGCGGAACAAACTCGATCAACGGAAGCTCCGAGCCGCTGTATGTTGTGGACGGTATTCAGATTTCGAACAGTGGTGGTATCAATGACGTCAGTCCACTATCAACCATTAACCCGAACGATATTGAGTCGGTAGAAATCCTGAAAGATGCCTCGGCATCCGCTATTTACGGATCGCGGGCGGCCAATGGCGTTGTCCTGATCACGACCAAACGGGGTAAAACGGGTGCTACCCGCGTGACGTTCGATAGCTATTACGGCGTTCAGAAAGTAAACAAAACCTTGCCAGTTTTGAATGCGGCTCAATTTGCGCAGTTAGAAAATGAGGTGTTCAAAAACAATTTCTACCCCGACCCTGCATCCTTAGGCGAAGGCACGAACTGGCAAAGTCTCATTTTCCGTCAGGCGGCTATCCAAAACCACCAGTTGTCGATCAATGGTGGCAACGAAAAAACCCAGGTAGCTCTTTCGGCGAACTACTTCAACCAGGACGGCATTATCATCAATTCTGCCTTCAAACGGTATTCATACCGGCTGAATGTTGACCACCGGGTAAGCAAACTCCTGAAAGTAGGAACCAGTCTCTTAGGCAGTTACGCGATTAATTCGGGGGTTACAACGGGTTCGGAAACGATTGGTGATGCGGGCGTTGTCACGGCTTCTATCCTCGGCGCGGCCATTGGTGCACCGCCAACGCTGGTTCCTTACCGGGCCGACGGTACCCTCTTCCCATTTGGCGAACAAGCCGGTGGCCAATATCGGGAAGTTACGAACCCGCTGAACTTCGCCAGCGTCCTGAACCGGAACGCCATCAAACGGACGCTTGTCAACTTGTACGCGGACTTCAGCATTCTGAAAGGGTTGACGTACCGGGCATCGTTCAACGTAGATCTGCAAAGTAGCCTGCGCGACGGATACTCACCGCGTTCTATTGTCAACAAAGCGGATTTGAATGACAACTCGGGTTCGGGTTTTAAGGTGAATACCAACGGACTGGCTTTACTACATGAAAGCATCCTGACGTACAGCACGCTATTCGCCCAGAAGCATTCGTTTAAAGCAACGGCAGTTGTGGCCTCCCAATCGGAGGACAACAATTCAAATCAGATCAACGCCACCGGCTTCCCGAACGATGCCACCCAAAACGAAGCCCTGCAACTGGCGTTAACTCGTACCGTTACCAGCAGCCGCAGCCGTACTCGTTTGGATTCGTACCTGGCCCGTATCAATTACGGCTATAAAGACAAGTATTTTCTGGACTTGACAGCCCGGGTCGATGGGTCGAGTAAATTCGGAGCCAATCACAAGTATGGTTTATTCCCGGCCGTTTCTGCCGCCTGGCGGATTATTGAAGAGCCATTTGCCAAGAACATTTCCTGGCTTTCGGATTTGAAACTGCGTGCCAGTTATGGTATTACCGGAAATGCCGGTGGCCTCAACCCGTATCAATCATTGGCAACGGTTTCGGCACCTAACCCTGGCAGTGATTACAACATCAATCACACGTACATGATTGGTATTAACCCGTCAGGCATCGCTAACCCCGATTTACGGTGGGAAAAATCGGCTCAGGCCGACATTGGTCTTGACATTAGCTTACTCAACAACCGCATCAGCGTTATTGTCGATGCGTACCAGAAAACCACCAAAGACTTATTGTACGTAAAAGGTCTGCCCTTAAGCTCTGGCTATGGCACCATTACCGGCAACTTTGCCTCGCTGGAAAACAAGGGTCTGGAGTTCGCCGTAAACGCCCGGATTCTGAATGGTCCTCTGAAATGGAATGTATCTGGTAACATGACCATGAACCGGAATAAGGTGCTGGATCTGGATGGTGGCACTACGCAGGAACGGTTCATTACCGCTTATTCAATCTTGAAAGTTGGTCAGCCACTCGGTGTTTTCAAAACCTACGTATTCGATGGGATCAACCAGACCGGCGATGCTATTCTTCCCGGTTACGACGGCCGTTTGGGTGGGCTGAAAGTGAAGGACATTAACGGTGACGGTACCATTTCGGCTGCCGATCAGGTGATCACCGGCAATCCGAACCCAAAGTTCATCTACGGTTTTTCCACGAATTTGTCGTTCAAAGGATTTGACCTGAGCATGTTCCTGTCGGGTTCGCAGGGGAACGACATTTACAATGCCGCCCGCCTATCGTTCGAAATGCCATTGGGACAACGGAACCAGTTGGCAGGGCTTGCCAATCGCTGGTCGCCTACCAATCCGAGCAATCAATACGTGAGCGGTTTTCAAGCCGGTCGCCTACCCGTGACGAGTCAGGTGGTTGAAGATGGGTCGTACCTGCGCTGCAAGAACCTGACGTTGGGCTATACGCTGCCACGCATCAAAGGGGTTCAGCAAATTCGGGTGTATGTGAGCACCAACAACCTGTTCACGATCACGAAATACAGCGGTTTCGATCCGGAAGTGAATACCTATGCAGGATCAAATACCGCCATTGGTATCGACAATCTGGTATATCCACAAGCCAAATCATTCCTGGGCGGTCTTCAGGTCACGTTTTAAAATCATCTGAACCGGGATTTAGCTGATTTTGGGATTTACTGGATTTTGTTTTCAGCAAATCCGATTAACAAAATCAGCTAAATCCCAAAATCAGCTAAATCCCGGTTCAGAATCCTTCAAACACATGAAAAAGATACTTATTCCTATACTCGTTGCCTTCGGCCTGACCTCCTGTGAGCTGGATGAAACCATTTATTCGTCCATTTACACCGAAGCCTTTTACAAAACTGCCGCCGATGCGGAGAAAGGGCTCATTGCGGCTTACGATCCGTTTGCGGATATGTACAGCGGCCCGGCCGGAACCCTGATCGCTGACTTTAGCGATGATCAGACTTACCCGCGTGGCGTGGTGGGCCGTAATACGTTGACGCTCTTTACCTACGACATCAACTACACGACTCAGAAAAGTAACTCCCGACTCAACGAGGCTCCCCAGCAAATCTGGACGTCGGGTTACGATGGTATCGAAAAAGCCAACTGGATTATCGCCAAAGTTCCGGCGGCTGTGATGGATGAAACCCGCAAAAAACAGATCATCGGCGAAGCTTATTACCTACGGGCGTTCTACCTCTGGATGCTCACCAAAAACTTCGGCGATGTAGTGATCAAGACCACGCCCAGCTATTCGCAAGCAGATGCCATTCTTGGCAAAAGCCCCAAAGCCGATGTGTACAAGCAGATTTATGCCGACTTAGACCTGGCCTTCGCAGCGGGTTTACCATCCTATCCGGCGGTTGATAAAGGCCGTCCATCTAAAGAAGTGGTCAATGCGCTGTATGCAAAAGCGGCTTTGTATAACGAAGAGTGGCAGAAAGCGCTTGACAAAGCCCAGGCGGTAATCACATCGGGGAAATACTCCCTGATGCCGGATGTACGCAACGTGTATAAATACGATCAGGAAGATGCCGCTCGTATCGAGAATATGTGGGCGTATGAAGTTGATCCGATTTCACCGGGTCGGTCGCACCAGTTAACGGGCCTGTGCGGGCCTCCTGCCAGCGCCGGACCGGAATATGGCAAAACGACGTTTGGGTCGATGTTCGCGTATCAGTCATTCTACAATTCATTCAACCCTGCGGATAAGCGCCGACTACTGCTCGACACGACCTACGTGGATAAAAATGGCAAAACCATTCCGCAAAGAAGCATTACGCCCATCACAACCGACGGCGTATTGATCAAGAAATACCAGGACCCGGTGTCAACAATTGGTTTGATTCCGAACATTCCCATTTTCCGGCTCGCCGATATGTACCTGATTGCCGCCGAAGCCGAAGCGCGCCTAAATGGCGCAACGCCCCTGGCGTATGGCTACATCAACACCGTTCGAAAGCGGGCGGGTTTGCCTGATTTACAAACGGGTCTAAGTAAAGACGCCTTCGTCGATGCCGTTCTCCAGGAACGGGCCTGGGAGTTTTTTGCCGAAGGCGACCGCTGGTATGACCTCACCCGTACCGGCAAATTCCTGACGGTTATTCCCAAGGCCGTCAACGCCGTTTATCCGGTTCGGAACGTAACGGCGAAGAACAAATATTTCCCAATTCCGCAGGATGAACTGAACGCCAATCCGAAACTGGAGCAGAATCCGGATTGGAAGTAAGAGTACCCCTAAATCCCCTAAAGGGGACTTGGCTCATGCTTAGACAAAGTCCTCTCTAGGGGATTTAGGGGTTTTTAAAACGTATCCTCGGTCTGTGTCCTCACCATAGCCGTCAGGTTAGGAGTTTGACTGGCTATTGTCGTGGTGTCAGTTTCTTAAAACCTATCGGATAGATTGTCAATTTAACGAACGAGGTTTTGAGAAACCTCGCTTGTCAGTTTTAAGAAACTGACATCACGACACAGCCAATAAAATAATTAACCTGACGGCTATGGTGTCCTCACAGAACGCTTTAATGACGGCTAGTCACAGACGTTCTGTGAGGGCACAGACCGAGGATGCGGATGCAAAAGCAAGATTAAAGACCTTATTTAGAAATGATACGCTCAACGACTTTTCTACTAATCCTTCTAACTCTTTCCGGTTTTTCGGAACGACCGGAAGGGCTTGTCAGAAAGTCGGAGAAAATACGTGAGTTTACCATTGTTGAAAACGACACGACGTCTTATACGCTGAAACTGGCGTTTAATGATCAGGATCAGCCGTCGTATTTCTTTCGGAATGTGTTTACCCCCGTTTGCCTAACGGGTGAATGCAAACCTGTCTATATCAATTTCTATTGGGATCTTTTGGGCAACTATACTCGCTACGATTTGCCGCCGGGAGAAGTACTCACCAAAATGGATCACCGGGAGTTCAAACAGGAAGACTACGATAAGTTACGGGACATTCTGGACAATACGAACTCCTTGCTGAAAGATGTAGCGATGGAGGATCTGGTCGGGAAAGGCACCGAAAATCTGGCGGACTCGGTAGATGCCAAAGCGGGCGCTACCTTGAAAACCGTTAAAAATGAAGTGATCGATGGCGCGGTGTATACCTGTTACACGCTTTGGCACATCGCTCATGGAAAGGTGGCCGATGAAATGCAGAAGATAACCGAATCGTACCGGACAGACGACCTGCTGCACCGCTTTCTGACTAGCAGTAACTACCATTACCAATACTGGGCAATGGAGAAAGTGGTCGATAAGGCCGGGAATGTAGTAGAGGCATTTACACCCGATATGCTGCAAGTCATCCGGGGGAAAAACGTTTTTACGGCCCGATCGGCCTTGCAAAAAATTAGTAACCCGTTTTTTGCTAGTAATGCTCGTCAAGTCTGGCTTTGGGAAACCTACCAATCAGCGGGCTACCCAATGCAAATCGCTATTCTGAAAAAGCTGGCTAACATCCCGTTCCAGAATTCGCTGGCCGAAGCAACCGCCAGGGCGATGGTTAACGCCAATCGAGAACAGTTTACGCTGATGCTCAAGTTGCTGGAAACTCAGCCCAAATTGTCCGAGAAAGCCCTGCAAACGATGGCCAGTCAGTTAGATACACCCAATCAGGAATATGCAACGGAGATCAACCGAGTTCTAACCAATTTTCATCCGAAGAACCGCGCCGTTGTGGCAAAGATGAACGCCTTTAAACATAAAGCTACTCAAACCAGATAGAACGCTGATTATCATGATTATTAAGATTTCTCTATGATATTTTCCGTAAAGCAGAATATCCATTTCAGCTCAAGAAATTATAGATCATAACTCATCATAAGCATCATAAAAATCAGCGTTCCATTCCAAATCGAAAAATGAGATGAAATCAATTTGTCAACTTCTGTTCTTCCTGCTGCTTTCTCTGCCTCTGGTGGCGCAGGATCAGGTTTTCGTCGAGACGGAATCGTTTCAGAATAAAGGCGGTTGGGTAATCGACCAGCAATCCTTTGTCGTTATCGGCTCCTCCTACATGATGGCCCACGGTATGGGACGTCCGGTAAAGGACGCGACAACAACAGTAAGCTTCCCCAAAAAGGGCAAATACCAACTCTGGGTACGCACCAAAGACTGGGCCCCTTTTCCGAAAGGTCCAGGGAAATTTCAGGTGGTTGTCGATAACCAGCCCGTAAAAATGGTCTTCGGCGAAAGTGGTTCGGACGAATGGAAATGGTATAACGGTGGAGAAGTTGATATTAAAAGCGATCAGGTCAATCTAGCCCTACATGATTTAACTGGTTTCAACGGTCGCTGCGATGCTATTCTGTTTACGAACGCGCCTAAATTCACTCCCCCCAACAAACTAGAAGAACTCAGCGCCTTTCGGAATAAACTACTCAATCTGACCGGCACTACGGCCAATGCGGGGCAGTTCGATCTGGTTGTTGTTGGAGGAGGTATTGCGGGAACATGTGCCGCGCTTTCAGCCGCTCGCATGGGTTTAAAAGTGGCCCTGATTCAGGATCGCCCGTTGTTAGGCGGGAATAATAGCTCGGAGGTTCGGGTGCATCTACGGGGAGAAACCGACCAGAATCACTATCCTAAACTCGGACGCATTGTTCGGGAAATGGACAATGGCGATCCGGGCAATGGAAATCCGAACGGCAACGAGTACGGCGATGCCCGGAAAATTGCCATCGTGAAAGCCGAACGCAACATTAAGCTGTTCCTGAACACCCACGTGTATAAAGCCGAAAAAGATAAGGATAAAGTAACCGCGGTTGTGGGTAGAGATATTGCCACTAATAAGGAAACTCGCTTCGAAGGAACCTATTTTGCCGACTGTACCGGCGATGGTACGCTCGGTGATCTGATTGGTGCCGACTATCGGTTCGGGCGCGAGAGCAAGGCTGAAACGGGGGAATCACTTGCCGCTGAAAAATCGGATAACTTTACGCTGGGCACGTCCAATCTATGGGCCTCGCTGGAGCGAGATACCACTTCATCATTCCCCGAGGTGCCCTGGGCGCTGCCCTTTTCGGATGAGTATCACATCGATGAAGCTCGCTCCGACTGGCAGTGGGAAACGGGTTTCGGGAATTATAACACCATCACCGATGCCGAGAAAATCCGCGATCATAATCTGCGGGCTATTTACGGCAACTGGTCGTACCTGAAAAAGAACAAGTCAGAAAAATACGCGAAGCGTGAACTCGCCTGGGTGGCTTACATTGGTGGCAAGCGCGAATCTCGTCGGCTCCTCGGCGACCATATTCTTACCCAAATGGATATTCAGGAAGGCAAACAATATCCGGATGGCACCGTAACCGCTACCTGGACTATTGACTTACACTTTCCTGACCCCAAGAACAGCAAATACTTTGAGGGACAGGAGTTTTTTGCCGGAACAAAACACATCAAAGTGACTCCGTATACCATTCCATACCGCTGTTTGTATTCGAAGAATATTTCCAACCTATTTATGGCGGGTCGTAACATCAGTACAACGCATGTGGCTTTTGGCAGCACGCGTGTGATGCGTACCTGCGGTATGATGGGCGAAGTTGTTGGCTTTGCCGCCTACATGGCTAAAAAATACAATACGACTCCACGGGGCGTTTATCAGGAACACTTGCCGGAATTTATGGCAATCATTAAAGATGAACCAACCTCGAGCAGCAAGCCTTAGCTCTTCATTTTTTAACTCCGAAGGAGTGTCATGATTATAGTAAAATGGATCGAGATTGAGTTCGTAACCCTGAAAGGGTGGCATTATTTCACCCTTTCAGGGTTACGAACCAATCTATTTTCTGCTTCCTATAATCATGTCATCCCTTCGGGATTAAAAATTACTAGCCTTACTTATTACTGGCTAATTCTATCTCTCTCTATATCCTCTTTCTCAGCGGCCATGGAGTTGCCAATGGTCAATCTGGAAGGGGAAGCGCAGGGAACAACGTATCATATCAAGTACCGGGATGAGCAGCAGCGTAATCTCAAAAAAGAAATTGATTCGGTCCTTACAACGATTGATAAATGCCTGTCGACCTATCGGGCAGACTCCGAGATTTCGCGGTTCAATCGGTCGGAGAGGCTCCAGTTTGAGTCGCCCTATTTTTATCCGGTCTTGAAAAAATCGGAAGAAGTATTCCGGGCAACCAATGGGGCTTTTGACCCAACCGTCATGCCATTAGTCGAAGCCTACGGGTTTGGTCCTAAAAAAATACGATTACCCGAGCCAGTTAACATTGACTCATTAGTACAACTAGTTGGTTTTCAGAATATTTTATTCGACTCTACATCGATTCGGAAGCTGAAGAAAAATATACGGCTGGATTTCAACGGGATTGCCCAGGGTTACTCGGTCGATGTGGTATCGGAGTTTCTGGAAAGTAGAGGAATCGATCGATACATGGTAGAAATTGGCGGGGAGATTCGTACTAAAGGGAAGAAAGGCGAAGGCCAGGTCTGGACAATCGGGATTGAAAATCCACTTCAGCCCGGAAAAATGCTGACGACTCTGAAACTGGTAAACCGGGCGATGACAACCGCTGGAAATTACCGCAACCACTACGAATCGAATGGCCAGACGTTTAGCCACATCATCAATCCCAAAACGGGGATGATGGAACAAAGTTCGGTGTTGAGCGTAACAGTTTTTGCACCGGATGCGATCACTGCCGATGGATATGATACGGCCTTTTTCGTGATGGGTCTGGACGCCACGAAGCGGTTTCTGTCCACCCGGAAAGACCTGGACGTATACATTGTTTACACTGGGGAGGACGGCCAAACCAGAACATTCATTACCGAAGGATTGAAAAAAGAGCAGTAGCCAATAAATGGATAATGTAAAATGAATAATGGATAACTGGTGACTCCAATTATCTATTGTCCATTAGTTTAAAACCTGATATGAAAAATAAACTAATAGCCACTGTCTATTTGCTGACGCTAAGCGCCTTTGCAAGTTTTAGCTCAACCAATGGACAGACCATTTCACCGCAATTGGCCAACGATCGAATTCGTTTGGTCTGGGCGAAAACGGCCCGTGGCTTTGAAGGAAAGCAGATTCAAGTGAAGAAAGGCGACCGCTGGCTAACCGTTGGGACACCATCCGGCGAAAACACCTTGCTCTATACGGCCGAGAAACCGTCCGATAAGCCGGATACAACATTTAAAGACCTTACTGGTGCTGTTTTCCCCAGCGAAAAATACCATTATCAGCAAGTGCAATGGGCAGAAAGCACCAATCCGGTTTCACTGAACAAAGCCGGTCAGGCCATTCACTTTTTCCCACAGAAAGCAGAACAGACAAGTAAAAACAACCTGACCTTTCGGCAGGAAACAGAGGTTGCTACGATTGTTACCGAGTGGTCGTTAGACCCGAAGTTCGCGTCAGATATTATTGTCAAACAGACGATTACACCCAAGAAAGCGGGTTATTATTCCCTCGCCACTCCAACACTCGCTACAGTTATTGAACAGAATCTGGCCTGGGCAACGGTACCGGGCTATTTTCAGGGGAACAAGCTTCAGCCAAATTTTGCACTGGCGTATGCCTACGGACACGGCATTCCAACCCTGCCCGTTATCTATCGCGAACGGTGCGCCAGTACACTTAGCCCGATGATTACCACCAAAAATGGGGTTACGCTCGCCGTTATTCCCGAACCGGGTCTGGCACGCGATCCCTGGGCAAACGACAAAATCACGCAAATAGACTGGAACATTGGGCTGTCGCACATGAACCGCAAAGCCCAACTGTCTCCAACGCTATATTATCCCGTTTTGGGCGAGCCAAAATCGGCGTTAAAATCGGGCGAGTCGATTAGTTATACCTTCCGATACAGCCTCACTGATGGTGACTGGTTCAAGGCACTGAATCATGCGGTCTACGACATTTATCAGTTCAAGCAATCATTGGCACTGCGGCAAAGCAAACAATCGTTGATCGATCGCATCGAAAAAATGCACCATTACCTGACCGACCCGAAAACATCGTTATGGAACATAGAGGAATTTGAGGGCAAGAAAATCGGGGCGCAATCGTATCTGGGTGGCGTAGTTGGTTCTAACAAAGACGCCATGAAAAACTCCGATTATGGTGCGATGTGGATGCTGGCCAATGCAACGAAAGATCCGCTGCTCACCCAAAACGTGTTGCCCTACGCCGAGAATTTCAAACTCGCCCAGCAGGAAACGGGGAATAGCTTTTTCAAGGGAGCGCCTGAGGGCCAGTATTATCTGGCAAAATCTAAAAAGTTCGTGGAGGAGTGGGGCGAGGTTGTCGAGCCCATTGGCCTCACCTATTACACCATGCTCGACATTGGCAATATGCTGTTGTTCGAGCCTGCCAATGCCGAGTTGAAAGAACGACTGCGCTTCGGTGCCGACCGGCTGTTAACCTGGCAAAAACCGGATGGCAGTTGGGCAGTTGCCTACGATCGACATACAGAAAAGGAAATTTTCAAAGACATTCTGGATGTCAGACCCACATTCTACGGCCTAATTGTGGCCTACCGCATCCTGAAAGAGCCTAAGTATCTCGCAGCAGCCCGAAAAGGGGCCGACTGGTTTCTCAAAAACGCCATTGAAACGGGAAGCTACCTCGGTGTATGTGGCGATGCACGCTACGCACCCGATTTCGCGACGGGCCAATCGGCACAGGCACTGCTGGATTTGTACGATTTAACCAAGGACGCCCGCTACAAAGCGGCTGCTATTATCGCTGCTAAGGTGTATACCACCTCAATTTACACCCACCCAATTGCCAGCCATAAAGCAAAAACCGTAAACGGAACCCCACGCGAAGACTGGGAGATTAGCCAATCGGGGTTGAGTTTTGAACATGGTGGCATTTTCGGTTCAGCGACCCGGAACGGGCCTATTCAACTCTGCAGTCATGCGGGCCTGTTCATTCGGATGTATGGCTTAACCAAGGAGCCCATTTTTGCCGATATGGCTCGGGCGGGTGCCATCGGACGGGATGCGTTTGTCGATCCCAAAACCAGCGTTGCGTCCTACTATTGGCAAACCATGAACCGAGGTGCCGGTCCTTACCCGCACCATGCCTGGTGGCAAATTGGCTGGCTAACCGATTACCTGATGGCCGAAGCCGAATTGCGGTCAGCGGGTAAAGTGACCTTCCCGCGCGGGTTTGTAACGCCAAAAGTTGGACCGCACCAGACCTACGGTTTCAAAGCCGGTACGATTTACGGGCAACCCGCGACCCTATTGATTCAGGAAGGGTTAGTACAACCCGACAGCCCCGTTATCGACTACATGCTGGCGCGATCTGCCGATCAGAAAAAGCTATACGTCGTTCTGCAAAACAATCGGGCGCAGTCAACGAAATCCAAAATACAGATCAATCCGACAGTATTAAAAAAGAGCATTGCAGGTGCCAAGTGGCTTCCCACGAATCAGACGGTTTCTGCCGATGCCCTCTCGATTGAGTTGCCGGGCTTTGGGCAGAGTGTGCTGGAGATTGATTTACAGTAATTTTTTTTGACAGGATTTACAGGATGAACAGGATTTTATTTTTAGATGCCAATCCTGTTCATCCTGTAAATCCTGTCAAAAATTGAACTACACATTATGAATACAACCATCGATACTGCGGTCATTGTCATTTTCTCGGCCTTTGTGCTGGGCATAGGCATGCTGTTTGCCCGAACGGGCCGGAATTTGAAGTCCTTCTTTGCGGGTGGCGAGGCCGTACCCTGGTTCATTGGCGGCTTGTCGCTATTTATGAGCTTCTTCTCGGCGGGTACGTTCGTGGCCTGGGGTTCCATTGCCTACAAACACGGCTGGGTGGCCATCACCATTCAGTGGACCATGTGCATCGGGGCACTGGTAACAGGAATTTACCTGGCTCCGCGCTGGAAACAGACCGGAGCACTGACGGCGGCCGAGTTCATCCGTGCTCGCCTGGGAACGAACGTTCAAAAAGTATACATCTTCATTTTTACGCTGGTTTCGCTGTTCATCAAAGGCTCAGTGCTCTATCCGGTAGCCAAGTTGGTTAGCTCGTCGCTGAATTTACCACTCGTACCCTGCACCATTGGGCTAGGCTTTTTCATGATTGCCTACACGGCGGTTGGCGGATTATGGGCCGTTATGGTTACAGACATTTTACAGTTTGTGGTGCTATCAGCGGCAGTATTTATTCTATTGCCTTTATCGCTTGATCGGGTTGGTGGGTTGGATGGATTCGTGAAAGCAGTGCCCGACGATTTCTTCAACCTTATCAATGGCGAGTACACCATCGGATTTATAGCCGCCTTCGTGATTTATCACATCTGTTACATCGGCGGAAACTGGACGTTTGTGCAACGCTACACCAGCGTCGACAGTCCGAAGTCGGCGCGCAAAGTGGCGTTTCTATTTGCGGGATTGTATCTCATCAGCCCGGTCATCTGGATGATGCCGCCCATGATTTACAAGGCGATCAACCCGTCGCTAACGGGTTTGGATACCGAAAATGCGTATCTCATGATTTGCAAACTCGTGTTGCCACCGGGTCTTCTGGGGCTCATGCTGACGGGTATGTACTTCTCGACATCGGCGAGTGCAAACACCGCGCTGAACGTAGTATCGGCTGTTTTTACCAATGATATTTACAAAGGTCTGATCAATCCGAAAGCGTCTGACAAAAAGCTGATTCGGGTAGCCCGAGGCTCTTCCTGGGTGTTTGGCTTAGGGATGATTGGCATTGCCTTGATGGTGCCCGCAGCGGGCGGCATTGTCGAAGTCGTTCTGAGTATTTCGTCCATTTCGGGCGGGCCACTGCTTGCTCCTCCCCTCTGGGCATTGTTCTCTAAACGCCTGACCAGCCGGGCAACGCTTTGGGTAACGGGTATCGGGCTAACCGTCAATCTGTTCTTCAAAATATTGGCTCCTCTACTGTTAGACTTTAAGCTTACCCGCGGGGCCGAAACCATTATTGGGGTAGGGCTTCCCCTATTGCTTTTACTTGGCTATGAGCTATGGGCACGCTCGAAAGACGTGACAGCCAATGAATACTATCAATACCTGATTGCCCGCCAGCAAAAGCGGGATGATGCCCAGGCCGAATCACCCGAAGAAGCCCTGGCGATACGGAAACAGAATCGGTTTGGGTTACAGGTAATTGCTGGCTCCTTAGTATTCACTGCGCTCATGCTGGGTGGTTTAAGCACATTTGCCGAAGTGGGCGGGGGTATTACGGCCTGTCTTGGTGGCGTCATTCTGCTGGCAGCATTGATTCCCTATCGGGCTTCACAGCGCGTTCAGTTAGGGTCAGAACCGCAGCAAATCGAGAAACTCATCAATACGGATAACTGATAAGCGGGGAAATTCGATGTCACGAAGAATAGAAAAATGTCGGTCCTCGGAGACTAAATGGTCAGCGTTTGCCACTAAAGCGCAGTCCACATATTTGTTGTCGTCAGGATCATTATGCATTAAGCCCCATTCAAAATATATGGGCTGTAATGAGCAGTTTTCTAACGAAAGCAAAAGTTTAATGACGTTATCGGCAATTGCTGGGGAGGTTTTTTCGGCTAGTTTTTCGTGGTATTCCAACAAAATATCCGTACTCACAACCAAGTCAAACTTACCAGCTTTTAAGGCGTCAAAAATTGGTCGATATGGCGACGCAACAGGAAGCGAAATCAATAACACATTAATGTCCAGTACAATTCTCATTGAACAGTACGGCTACGCATGTGCTCATTTTTCCAGCCCTCAATGGTTTGCTCGTTCCAACCCTTTTCCTGCCATAACTGATTCATTTCATCATCAATTTTTTTGGCAAAGTAATCAGCCAGCAAAAGCCGAATTTCCGTCAATTCTGTGTCGGAAACGGCATAGGGATACAACTTCAGTAGTTCCATCTGAAGGTTGCTCAATTTCGAGGGTATTGATTGCGAAGTTGCCATACTGTACTTCTTTTTCACAAATATAAAATAAAGCTTAGCGAATTTATGAGCGAGCCATTCTTAACCACATGACATATACAAGAAACTGTTTACTAGTTCTTTTGATTTTGGGACTACTCACAACGAGTTTCGCCCAATACACTATTCGCGACCCCAAAGCCATCCCGCTTCATGGTCAATGGTCATTTGCGATGGACCCACAGGAAGTTGGCGAAAAGGCTAACTGGTATCGGGAAGGAGCGCCATTGGGCCACTGGGATAACGTAACGGTTCCGCACTGTTTCTCGGTCGATCCCCGGTATCAGTTTTATACCGGAACGGTCTGGTATCGCCGGACTTTCCCCTGGCAACCAAGCGCTGGGAAACGTGTACTACTTCATCTCGACGCTTCGTATTACAAGACAACAATCTGGATCAATAATCAGAAAGTGGGTACGCACGAAGGCGGTTATACCCCCTTTCAATTCGATATAACCAGCTATTTAAAGACGAAACAGGCCGACGGTTCCGATAATACAATCGCCATTTCGGTCAATAATAATACCTGGGGAGTGGGCACGGTTCCGGGCGGAAAAGATAACAACGAACCCAACGATCCGTTTCCGGGCTGGATAAATTATGGTGGTCTTATCCGCCCCATCTACCTGACCGTTGAGCCAGATGTCTACGTCGAAAATGTAAAAACGGAAGCGATGCCGGACCGGGACGCCGGACCGCTAGCCAAAGGCACAGCAACTCTAAAAATTAAAACCCTGATTCGGAATGCGAGTGGGCAGGCCGTTACGCCAAAACTGGCGTTTCGGGTGGAGCAAAATGGCAAACCCATTACGCTAATCTGGAAGCAGCAGTCCAGCAACATAGCGGCTAACCAAACAGCCGTACTTGAAGCCGAAACCGTTCTAAAAACGACCGATGTAAAGTTGTGGAGCATCGACCAGCCAACCTTGTATGACTTAGAGGTAGTAGTCGCCACAGATACAGTCCGAACCCATTTCGGGATTCGTAAAGTGGAGGTTCGCGACACACAGATACTGCTAAATGGGCAACCCATTAAAGTAGCGGGTGGCAATCGCGTGGTCGATCATCCCGGCTTGGGGTCACTGGAGCCCGATTGGCTGGTGGAGAAAGATATGCGGCTAATGAAAGAAGCCGGTATGGAGCTTCACCGATTAACGCACTATACGCCATCTGAAGCCATTTACGATTGGGCCGACCGCAACGGCATGCTGATTATCAGCGAAGCCGGTAACTGGCAACTGACCCCAAGACAAATGGACAACGATACCATCCGCACAAAATTCCGTCAGCAGTTTCGGGAGATGGCTGAGCGTGACTGGAATCACCCCTGTGTGATTGCGTACAGCGTTGGCAATGAATACCTCTCCGAACAACCAGCCGGGCAACGCTGGACCAAAGACATGATTGCCTACGCCCGCGAACTCGACCCAACACGCCTGTACACCTTCGCGTCGATGCGGCTGAATACATTACCAAAAAAGCCTGAAGATGAGGCCAGTCAATACTGCGATTTCATTTCGACCAATACGTACGGCAATCACCTCAATATCCTGAAACATATCCATTCACTTTACCCTGACAAGCCTATTTTCATCAGCGAATATGGTACGCGTGCTGATGGTAAAGATGGCGAAGCGGGTCAGGTTACACACCTTGAGAAGTTCCTCTCCGATATTCGGCAACTGCCTTATGTGGTTGGGGCTTCGTGGTGGTCGTTTAACGATTATCTGAGTCGGCATAATGGTACGAATGCCGATGGCACTCGCCCATGGGGGCTGGTCCGGTGGGATCGATCAAAGCGGCCACTCTACCAAACGCATCAGAACGGCATGGCCCCCGTTACGGTTGAGAAAATCAGTTGGGAAATGGGTACCGAGGGTGTGCATACCTTAAAATTGCGCGTAACCGCCCGAAAGGATTTCCCGGCGTATGCCCTCAAAAAATACTCCTTAAAAACAAATACCAGAACTATTCCTATCCCTGACCTTCAACCTGGCCAACAGGCCGATTTAAGCATTCCCGTGCGTGGTTTCGACAAAACACTATCTGTGGAAGTCATGAAGCCAACCGGATTTTCTATTCTCATCCAAACGATTGATTTAACGAATGATACGCGAACAAGCAGCCGATAAACGAACGCTGAAAACCATTCGCCATGATGCCGACCTGATTGTTGTTGGCGGAGGCCTGTCGGGCGTTTGCTGCGCCATTACGGCTGCCCGGGCGGGTATCCGGGTAGTGCTGGTACAGGACCGACCCGTACTGGGCGGCAACTCATCGTCCGAAGTTCGACTATGGGTATTGGGGGCCACCTCACACATGGGCAACAATAACCGCTGGGCACGCGAAGGCGGGGTTATCGATGAATTATTGCTCGAAAACCTGTACCGCAACCCGGAAGGTAACCCACTGATTTTCGACACCATATTGCTGGAGAAAGTAGTACTGGAGCCCAACATCACGCTGCTGTTGAACACCGTAGTGTACGAAGTGGAGAAATCAAACGCCGAGACGATTAGCGGCCTCAAAGCCTTTTGTAGTCAGAACAGTACGGCCTACGATCTGGTAGCGCCACTTTTCTGCGATGCCTCGGGCGATGGCATTGTCGGGTTTCAGGCGGGTGCTGCCTTCCGAATGGGGGCCGAACGGCATGAGGAGTTCGGGGAAAAGTTTGCCCCGACGGAAGAATATGGCGAATTACTCGGTCACTCTCTTTACTTCTACACCAAAGATACCGGTCGACCGGTTCGTTTTGTTCCGCCAGCTTATGCGCTGGATGATATCACCAAAATACCGCGTTATAAACGCTTCAATGCGCAGGAGTACGGTTGTCAACTCTGGTGGATTGAGTATGGTGGTCGATTAGACACGGTTCATGATACCGAAACCATTAAGTGGGAGCTTTGGAAAGTCGTGTACGGTGTCTGGAATTACATCAAGAATTCCGGGCAATTTCCCGAAGCCGAAACCATGACACTCGAATGGATTGGGCAGATTCCCGGCAAGCGCGAGAGTCGCCGGTTCGAAGGTGATTACATGCTAACCCAACAGGACGTCGTTGAGCAACGAACGCATCCCGATGCCGTAGCCTTCGGTGGCTGGTCGATTGACTTACACCCCGCCGACGGTATTTTCTCGGAGAAACCGGGTTGTAATCAGTGGCACAGCAAGGGTATTTACCAGATTCCTTTCCGCTCGCTGTACAGCCATAACATAACCAATCTTTTCCTGGCCGGACGCATTATCAGTGCTTCACACGTTGCATTTGGGTCGTCCCGAGTAATGGCTACGGGCGCTCACGTTGCACAGGCTGTAGGTATGGCGGCTGCGGTTGCTACGCGCAATCACCTGCTACCCCGCGACCTGACGGAGCCTATGCACATCCGTGTGTTACAGCAGGAGTTACTGAAAGCGGGTCAGCATATTCCAGGTATTGAACTTCAGGATGATGATGACCTCACGCAACAGGCAAAATTGTCGGCTTCCAGCGAATTTGTCCTGAGTGATCTACCGCCCGATGGCCCTCTACTCCCACTGACCTCTTCAGCGGCTCAGATGTTGCCGCTGCCGATTGGTCCTGTTCCACAAATAACCGCTTTCGTGACCGCCGATCAGGATACAATGTTAACCGTTGAGCTACGACGAAGCAGCAAACCATTTAACCATACGCCCGATGTAACGCTGGAAACATTGAGCATCCCGGTACGCAAGGGTAAACAGGAACTGAACCTGCCGTTTACAAGCCAGCTTTCGGAGTCGCAATATGTGTTTGTCATGTTCATAAAAAACGAACACATTCATTTGCAATACAGCCAGTTGCGCATTACGGGTGTTCTTTCGGTCTTTAATAAGATTAACCCGGCGGTTTCGAACTATGGCAAACAGGAGCCAACCGAGGATATTGGTGTGGATACGTTCGAATTCTGGTGTCCTGAACGTCGGCCTGCCGGTCATAATATTGCCCTTCGGATTCAACCAGGCATTCGGGTGTTTAGTCCAGCAAACGTTCGAAACGGGATTCAGCGGCCTACGAATCAGCCCAATGCCTGGGTAGCTGACGTTCGCGACGCGAATCCCACGCTAACGCTGAACTGGCCTACCCGACAAAAAATCAGCCGTGTGGAACTCCGCTTCGACACCGACTTCGACCACCCACTGGAAACGGTCATCATGATTCACCCTGAAACCATCGGCCCGTTCTGCGTGCAGGAATACGTTGTGTGTAACGACCAGCAGGAGCGTATTTTCCATCAGGCACATAATCATCAGACCAACAACACCATCCGGTTCGAGCAGCCGATTGAAACAAGTAGCTTGACGATTCATTTAAAGAAAAAAGATGGGTTGGCACCGGCTTCGCTGATGGAAGTGCGTTGTCATGTATAGCCTAGCACAGTAGTAGATTCTCTGGATTCTGATTGTTAATTCAACAGAGAAACTACTTAGACTTTTACTTTTATAGAAAATCTAGGTTGATTTTTGTCATCCCGACTTTAGGAGGGATCTCAAGCTTGACTATGACGAAACTTGAGATCCCTCCTAAAGTCGGGATGACAAAAATCAATCCGGTTTCAATAGAAATAAGAAAGTTTAAATAGCTACAGAATCAAAAAATCCAGAGAATCTAAATTTACAAATCCCCCCGTTTCAACGCCTTTACCGCATAGTCTGCCGCTCGGGCCGATAAGGCCATGTAAGTTAATGACGGATTCTGGCAGGGCGATGACGTCATAGCCGCTCCGTCGGTGCAGAACACATTTTTAACTATATGGTGCTGGTTAAATTTATTGAAGACCGAATTCTTCGGGCTGGTTCCCATACGGGCCGTGCCCATTTCGTGGATGCTTAGGCCCGGATGCGCCTGTGCATCAAACCCTTTTATATTCGAAAATCCCGACTTCTCCAGCATTTGCACAGCCTGATCGTGGGCATCTTTCCGCATAAGGGTTTCGTTTTCCCGGTAGTGAACGTCCATTTTCAGGACGGGCTGTCCCCATTTGTCCTTGATTTCATCGGTCAAATAAACCCGGTTGTCTTCGTAGGGCATGCACTCGCCAAAAGCATCGAGGGTAATTTTCCAGGTACCAAACTGTGTGGCTTTCTCCTTGAAGTCGGCGCCGAAGCCTTCTTCATGGTAGGCATGATCCCAGTTTTCGCGGTTGGTGTACACCTCAAAGCCGTAGCCCCGCCTGAAAGCCTGTTTCTCCTGATTCGGTAGGTTTCGGAAGCGTGGGATGTATAATCCTGCCGGATGTCGTCCGTAGTAGTATTTATCTAAATCGTGGTCATAATCGGCGGTGGAACCTACATGAAAATGGTGATCCATCAGATTGCGGCCCAATTGCCCACTATCGTCCATGCCGTTCGGAAACCGCTTCGACTTGGAGTTCATCAAAATATAAGTCGAACCCAGCGCCGATGCATTCAGGAAAATAATGCTGGCCTGAAACTCATGCCATTGGTGTGTTTGCTCATCAATCACCCGAACACCCGTTGCCCGGCCTGTCTTTTCATCATAGATAATTGAATTGACAATTGAATGCGGTCGAACCGTAAGCCGTTTAGTCCGGCGGGCAGCGGGTAAGGTGGCCGATTGGGTACTGAAATAAGCGCCATACGGACAGCCCCGCATGCACAGGTTTCGATACTGGCACTTCGCCCGGCCCAGGTTCATTTGCTCCTGCGTAGGTGCTGTTAAATGAGCGGCCCGTGCCGAAATCACTTTCCGATCGGGGAAGCCTTTATTCACCGTCTGGCGAAAATGCGCTTCTACGCAGTTGTCAGGCATGGCAGGTTGAAACTGGCCATCAGGCAGATGCGGCAACCCGTCGCGGGTTCCAGCAATTCCAGCAAATTTCTCCACATAGTCGTACCAGGGCGCAATGTCTTTATACCGAATAGGCCAGTCGGTGGCGATACCCTCTTTGGCATTCGCTTCAAAATCAAGATCCGAAAAGCGAAACGAATAGCGCCCCCACATCAATGACTTCCCGCCTACCTGATAGCCGCGAATCCAGTCGAACGGTTTTTCTTCGACGTACGGATTTTCCAGATCGTTCACGAAATACTGGTGAGTCGCTTCGGTGATGGAGAACCCCGTCCGATTTTGCACTGGATATTGTTTCAGCAACTCCAAGGGCATAGCCTGATTATGGTGCGGAAAATCCCACGGATTCATGGTGGCCGTGTGGTAATCCGTGACATGCTCAACCATTCGCCCTCGTTCGAGAAGCAGAACGTTGAGTCCTTTTTCGCAAAGCTCCTTTGCTGACCAGCCTCCGCTAATTCCTGAGCCAACGACAATGGCATCGAATTTTTTGCCGGATGGAATGGGAGGTTGTGCGGAAGTTTTAGAGTGGCTCATGCTATTTAAACGCAAAGGGCGCCAAGGTAAGCGCAAAGAACGCAGAGTTTTTTTACACTTACCGGTTAGCTCCCTGCAAAAAGGCGGCAATTTCCATGCCCCAGGCAATGCCGATGTGAATAAGCAATCCGCCCCAGATGCTTCGGGTGCTTAGTGCTAACACACCGAGTAAATAGCCACCGAATATGGATGAGATGGCTTCTCCCAATGGCCGTCCAAAGTGAATGGAGCAATACCAGATAACCATTGGCAATACCGCTCCGTGTCCGAGCACGCGGCTCATACCAATCACGAGAAAGCCCCGAAACAGTAGCTCCGTTGGCACAAAATCCCAGCCGTAACAGAGTTCATACACAAGCGCAGTTACCCACTCAGGCACGCCGAAAAACTCATTGGCATTGGTATCGTGATAGGTTGGGTACGATTGCAGAAAATCCGGCTGAAACGATGCCAACGTGATAAGTGGAATCATCAGTGCCAGCATGATTGCATAAAGTACGAGGCCCTTACGCTTTGGGGCCATGCCATAGAAACTACTTGGGTAGGGCTCGGCAAATTTGTAGAACAGATATAATGGCAATACAATTGTGAGCACGGATTGCAGATTGTGCAGACAGTAATAGGCAAACACATAAATCTGCCCATCAAACAGCTGCCGACTCCACTCGCTGTGGCCGTAAAATCCAGCATAAATTGAATAGGAAATCAGCGCAACTCCACTCCGAAGCCAGAAATCCCGACTTCGCCAGACATCGGCCCGATTGTGGAAGTGCGTCCAGAGCCAGACACTGACGTAGTAAGCTGTGGCGTATAAGCAGAAATATAAAACACGCCAGACGGGTTTTCCCTGAAACGAATCGATGTACGAATCTTCGAGATCAAGGTAAAAATTGACGATGAGCAGCAACGCGGCCCAGGCAGCGGTTGCCAGATAAAGATCAAGCCTAAAATCAATGCGGAGATGATTACGCAGGTCGTGCCAGAGAGCTTTCACGTAGACTTTATAGCGGTGGGGGATCGTTTTTTGTCATTCCGACGAAGGAGGAATCTCAAGTTTTGCAATAGTCAAGCTTAAGATTCCTCCTTCGTCGGAATGACAAAACGCCATTTATAGGAAAGTTACACGGTCATCTTAATCTTATAACTCATCTAACAACTCTCTAGCCGATTTCAATTTAATTTTCCCCTGTTGGTGAAGCTCCACCTGCTCCAGAGACTCTTTTAAGTCATTAATCCATTCCTGTTGCTCAGGCGTGAATGATTTGGCCTTCACACGTGGTTCAGCCTTAAACTTTAGGTTCTGCACTAACTCCATGAAGAATTCAACCTTGTTATCTGGCACTTTCACTAAAATGTCCATAGCATGTTCCGTTTGTCGTAACAAATAAACAGAAATCAGAATCCTTCTTTCTCCGCTTCCTTGTCTTTTTTCTTTTCGTCTTTCTTTTTCTCCTCTTTCACGACCTTCTGCCCCGGCTGGACCTTTGGTTTTGGAGCAGGTTTTGCTTTGGTTTTATATTGATCGAGGTAGCGATCTACGAAGAGCGTTTTTTCATCAACTGTAGCGGGTACCACTTCCAGTGTAGCTTTGGCGGAGTTTTTAGAACCGGCGATTAGTCGGTCGTTGATATCCTGCTCTGAGGTAACAATGGCCAATTGGCCTAAAGCGGTTGGCGAGTTCCCTGGCTTATAGTCGTAAAATACCCACACATCGGGCGAGGCTTCGAGGTAAATACTGGCCTCATCCCCGTTACCAGTCTTTCTGATTTCGACAAAACCATCCATCTGGGCATTAATATCCGTTGCCATGATATTCGATACACCCAGCCGACCAGTGCTGTAGAACGCATTGTACTTCGTAGACCAGCGTAGATTAGCATTCGCCAACACGAGCATCGCATTCAATTTAGGAGATGCCAGATTAAGCGCCACATGCTGGTTCTGCGCTTTCACCCGGTACGTCTCCACTGCTTGCAAACCAATCAAAGGCAATAGCTTATCAGACAGACGGTTTAGGTCGTCGTCAGCCGCTTCGTCGTTTTTCTCTTCCTGATTTGCTTTAACGAGTTTATCTGAGATAAGACCGTTAATTGGATCAGGTACGGGAAAGGCGAAAGTCAACAACGTGTTGAATCGATATTGGCTACTGTCAATATTAATCCGCGCCGATCCAGCCGAAAGCAGGTACTCATGCGGGGCCGAATTCATCAGGTTCATCTTGCCTTTGAAGGTCATCACTCCGCGTGCGTCATTGAACGTGAATGCATTTTCTACTTCATCTTCTACGGCAGCAACTGCGGCTGTGCTATCAGGCTTAGCGCTGTCGGTTTTCGTACTATCTGTTGTAGGAGCGGCAACATCCGGCTGGCTAGCCGATGGCTCACTTCCTTTTGACGCTATCCGATATACTTTATCTTTCTCATCGTAGCGCATGATTCCCATTGCCGAAAAAAGATCATCGTCTTTCGAATCTTCTTTAGGCGACAGGAATGTTGGATACAGCCCTGCACCGCCCAACCGGAAATGAATCCCGGCAACTAGTGGCTGCGCTCCCTCGTTCTTAAGATTTTTATCTACCTTAATTTCAAGCCGCTCAGCAACTTTCTCTTTAAATGGAATCCAGCCCCCAACCAGATCCTGCCGTTTTTTCAGGGCCGGTTTAATAAAGCCGTCCATAGCCAGATCGCGGGAAGGTGCCTGCATGGCAATAGTCCCTTTAAACAGCATTTTTGGAGCCAGTTGCAGGTTATCATCTTCGTCAACCTCGGCTCGGGCAACCGTGAAATAGGTTGTTACGGGCTTAGCTGTATTATTCCTTTTGCTGCGTGCGGCAGCACGACCTGTTTTCTTGGCATCGGCGGTCAATGAAGGCGCTTCAGGCTTGGTAGAGGCAACGATGGGCGCTTCTTTCAACTCAAAACTACCCATTTTGATGCTGGCTGTATCGCCCTTGGCGGTGGCAAACTGATAAGTAGCATCGCCCGCAAAACGGGTTCGGGAAAGCACCTGAATGTTCCCGTTTTTGAGTCGGTGAAATAGGTTGATTGTATCCAGTTCCAGTTTGGCATTTTTGAGTGGCATCATCTCGCCATTGCGTCGGATGGATACCAGCCCTTTGTCGGGATAAATCCGGGCATCGGCCGACGTTATATAGGGTACGCCACTGATGCTCAGGGTTCGCTTTTCGGAGTCGTACAAAGCTGCCGAACCGTTGAACGTTAGCCCTTCCTGTTCCTCAGCGGTGGCCGTAAAGGTTGATGTTTTCACATCGCCCTTCATAGCAATGGTTTTAGCGTTCACATTCCACTGAGCCCGGTTAATACTTGTTTTATAGGCTGCAAATGGAAACTCTATGCTAGCCTGCATGGTATCGCCGATAGTTTCTTTTTTGTTGATCGCTAAGCCGACAATGCCTTTTACCTGGTTAAAGTCTACATCGACATCATTACCCAGCAGAACTGGTTTGCCGGCTGGTGTTCCAGGAGTTTCTATAGCCGAAACAATCTTAAACTGAGCACTACTGGCAAGGAACCCCTCTTTATTGAATTTAATATTATTGGAGGCCGTTTCAGAATCTCTCCGGCGGAGGGTTCCATTCCCGAACAATCCAGACGAGCGGAGCACGATACTACCCTCGAGATTAGTTGTTGCGTTGTAGAAATTGAAGTTATTCTTCTGCGTCGTAATAACCATGCTATCCAGCTTAGGCCACCATTTCAGACTGAAATTATTCACCTGCACCTGGGGGAAATAGCCTTTCCCAACAAGGCCTTCCTTGATCTCCCCTTTTTCGCCCGAAGCCAGCAGCGAATCGGTCATGAACAAAATACCCTTGGTGTTCAAGCTGGCCGTCATATGGTTCAAGACGCCCTCGGCCCGAAGTCCGCTCTTGTCCATGGTCAACTCGCCCGTAAACTTCACTGTCGAAGGGGCTGTGCCTTTCTTACCCGCATAAACGGGGTAGCCGGTTATCGGCGCTTTATGCGTGAATCCTAACGTGTTGTCTGGCATCGTGACAAGCTGGGCTTTGAAGGGCGGGAAAATACCATCGGAGTAGAATGTACCTACGAAGGCAATGTCGCCCTTACCAAGGCTGTCGTTGTCAATAGCCGGGATTTTAAAATAGACTTTCTGATTGTAGGTGATATCGCCCCGAACTGGCTGGTTAAAATACACCGTCATGCCTTCGGGCATCACTAAGCGCTGGGTGGTTTTCTTGCCCGCAACCTGACCCGATTTGTTATCGGAACTAGCCAGATAAACCGTTCCTGGATTCTCGTATTTAATATCACCCCCAATTTCGCCCTCTTTACCCTGAGCCGCCAGTTTCTGCGACGAGAAGGTAATGGAATCAATCTTGTTAAGATTCATCGAGAACTTGTCGTAATTAAACTTCAAGTCGCGACCAGCGTAACGCAATGTGCCCGCTTTAAGCTGGCCATTGAGCGTAAAATCGCGTCCTTTGCCTACGCGTAATATTTTGTCGGATGGATAGCCGAATACTTTGAGCGAGTCAGACAGAGTAAACCGGTTAACCCCCCGGATGGTCAGAATTTTGTCGTCGAGATTGATACTTGCATTCTTGATGCTATCATTGGAGGCAAAGACCGACTGCACCTGGAAGTTATCATAGTCACTTTTCTTTGCATAGGCCAGCACATACAAGAGTCCTTTCTGGCTTAACCGCATCTCTTGCGTTGTTGGATTGCGAGTGATATACCCTTCCAGCACCATCCGATTCAGCGAACCCCGAAGGGATACAGGATTGACATTTTTGGCAAACTGGGTTATATCGTCGTCGTAGAAGGTGCGTTGCTTTTTGGTTGATACGAAATTAGCCACGATTTGCAGGGGGTGAAATCCGTAATCAACTGTTAAGTCAGCGTACCGTTGGGGCTGAAAATAATCGAACGACTCGAAGCGCACGGGTACTTCCCGTTTGGCACCAACCTGATAGAAATCGACCTTTCGGCGGGGTAAATCCCAACGTACGACTTCGGGCAGAATGTAAAACTTGTGGTACGAATCAGCGTAGGGAACGCGCGCGTAATCGGTTCGCTGTTCGCGGTCGAGCCAGGCAATCCGCTGTTTTTTATCGTACCGAAATAGTACGGATGGGTGGGTGATGGAATCGGCATCGACATAGCCAATAAAGGAAGCTGAGGTCGCCGAAATTGTTGGACGTATGGCCTTCGCGGCCACAGTCGACTTTACAGGTTCGGTTGTATTAAACCCCGACTGCGCTAAGCCTGCCTGCGTTGAGTCAGATACAACACCGTTTGCCGATGTTGTATCACTCATGTTGAAATCGAACCGGCGGCTAGTGGCTTTAAAGGCAGGTTTGCCGTTGTATTTAACGGTTAGTTGAGCGGGTTGTCCACTTGCCGATGCCCCAACCATTTGTGTTCCCGATAGTGCTAACCCACCCCGATAGTCAATATCTGGTCCAAGATCAGGCAGTTTAACGTCGTTTTGCCACGACATAAAGCGTGGATAGGTGGTCGGTCCTCCTTTTTTCTTGCTGACGTATTCAAATACCCCTTTAATGGGCTTGGCAGGTCCGTAGGTCAACGTAACGTCATCGGCCTGTAGACGAGGGTTCATTGTTGTGAGCGCGTATTCGCTCAGAGTCACGAAAATATCAGGTCGCCCGGCGGTTGCCCAGGTGAACTTGCCGCCTTGGCCAACCAGGATGCCGTCTTTGAGCATCAAATCCCCACTGGTATTTGCTAAAACTGCCGAATCCCCATTCGCAACGATTGCCAGTGTTACGTCTTTTAGAGTAATAAGCGCTCCTGAAATCGTTGGAATGAATCGACGCTGCGGAATGTACTGAGGGCCTAACTGGCGCGGTTGTGTTGAGTCAGCAGAGGCTGGTGTATCCCAACCATCGAAGCGAGACCGATCGGCGGCCGCTTTAGCCGCTGCTATGGAGTCGGCAGGGGTTTGAACAGCGCCGGGCTCAACAGGTTTCAAGGGCTCAACGTAACGTAGCTGAAACGTACCGCCAACTGCATGGAGTTTGTTGTAGTTACTAGCATAGAGTTCGTGCCGTTCCATAAATCGCCGAACCGTTTCTAGACTACGCGCAAACGCTTTCGGATCGTTCGCGTCGAATAGTTTCTCGGCAATGGTGAGCAAGCCATCTACATTAGTAGCAGGCTGTTGCTGGGCTGTCAGGTAGAGCGATTCATAAAACGGCGTAAAGTGCGTAGCCGCTGGAAGCCGTTTCTGGTTCATCTTCCGACTCAGTACCATTACCCGCTCCTGCTGTTGTGCGGACAGACGATTCTCGGACCAGAGTGCCTGTAGGTTCGTTCCAGCCCGAACGGCCACAGGCCCACCCGTTGCCATCAGTTTCTGCACATCGGCCATAAACTGATCCGGCTTATCAGAAAGTCGAACCGCCTGACCGAACGAAACGGTCGTGGTTATCAGCGTTATTATCAGGCTATAATAAATACGATTCATATCCAGCAACTGACTTGAGGAAGACTGTTGGGCCTCAAATCAGGATTTATAAAATGACAAAGAAGTCCATTGATTCGTAGTTGCCCGCTTGAGTAAGTTCAATCCGGCTTCTACAGCTTTCTGTTCAATATCTGGCGCGTCGTTTTCGTAAAAACCACTTACAACAAGATACCCATTATTCGTCAATAAATTTGTGTAGGAAGGAATTTCAGCCAGCAATATATTCCGGTTGATGTTGGCGAGTACAATATCATATTGGGTCGTCGGGTCAACATCAGCAATCGTCCCCTGAAACACCGTAGTCTTCGGACAGTTGTTTAGCTCAGCGTTTTCGCGGGCATTTTCAACGGCCCACTCTTCAATATCGAAAGCCAGTACCGTTTGGGCTCCCATTTTCTCGGCCAGAATCGCCAGAATTCCGGTACCACTTCCTACGTCAAGCACTGTTTTCCCTACAAAATCAAGGCCAAGCTGTTGTTCCAGCATCATGGCGGTGGTTTCATGGTGACCCGTACCGAACGACATTTTAGGATTGATGACAATGTCGTAACGAAACCGGGCATCCGACTCGTGGAAGGATGCCCGGACCCGGACTTGGTTCGCCACCTCTATCGGCTCATAATCACGTTCCCACTCGGCGTTCCAGTTTCGTTTCTCTAACGAACTAACTTCATAGGCTATTGCGGTCTGACCAGCGTATTTAGCAATCAATTCCTGTATAGCCTCTTCATTGAAGTTCGGTTCAGTTATATACGCATTCAGGCCTTCATCTGTTTCAACGAAGGACTCATAACCAAGTTCGGCCAGTTCGGCAGTCAGAATATCGGTATAATCGGGCGACAAGCGCAGTTGGAGTTCACTATAATTCATACCTCAAAGTAACGAAAAAGGGTAAGCCATTTGGCCTACCCCGGTAGAAACTTAACGCGTAATTTATTTATAGCGTGCCATTTTTCATTTTGTTCAGTGTTGCCTCCAGCGAAGTAGACATTGGTGTACCTCTATCCTTTTCTTTTTTAACGGCTTTTGTTTGCCATTCCAAAGCCTCTTCTTTTCGCCCAAGCCAGTACAGAATATGCGCATACGTATCCATCAGGCTTCCATCTTCCCGATACTCCAGCGTACGCTTTGACCAGGTTAGCGCTTTGTTAAGATAGACCGAGTCACGCGTTAGCTCCTGAAAATCCCAGGCGGCCTGGTTCAGTGCACTTACAAACCGTTGCGTATTAGGAAAGGCCATCGTCGTAATTACCTGACCGTTAAGCGGAGCCTTAGTAACAGCTCCAGTAGGCTGAGTGAATTCACCCCGCATCCGACGCTGGTGATCTAGCTCGTCTAGTTTCTGAACAGAGTCAACCCGGGCCGTCATAAACTGCTTGTCATAATAGTCTGATGCCAGCCTCAGGTATTGAAGCGTGTCCTGAATGCCTCGATAATAGCGCATCATAACCCACTCTCGGGCTGCTAGTCCATTTTTGGTATCGTTCTGGTACGTTCGTTGCCGGAATATGGCCGTCCGCTCAGCCAAGGATACATTCTTTTCTTTGATTGCCTTCCGAAGTGAGTTATTGACAATGCGATTATTTAGCTCAACGGCTTTGTTCCAGCCAACGGCTTTATAAAGGCTATCCGTTTTGGCGTAATTGCGTCTGAATACAAAATCAGCTTTACTATCTACTACAGGTCCTTGTTCAAAAATAAACCGAAGCACCTGGCCAGACTGTAGAGAATCAGCGGGTAGACTCATAAGGTACGCATCTAACGGCTCGTTTGTCGATAAACCCATTTCGCGTAAGCGATCAATGTACGTTCGCATGAATTGGGGGGAGCGTTCGCCTTGGGCATACGCTTCCGTCAACGATTTTAACGGCTGCTCTTTGTTCTTTGTAAGGGCCTCTTCCGCTTTTTCCAGATAAAGCCGGTCAAAACTGGTGCTACCACAATAGCGGACAAGCGGGTTTTCATCGGCATCCATAAATAGCGATGATGGTATGCACTCAACGTCTAATTTTTCGGCAAGCTCTTTACCAATCCCGGTTGTTCCATCGGTTCGAAAACTAATAAAATGCATCGCGAATTTCTCCCGCACGAGTGGACTGGTAAATGCCGTAGATGCAACGTCGGTACAGGCCCCACAACTCGGCCTGTCGAAATGCAGGAACAGCAGTTTCTTCTCTTTTTTTGCTTTCTTTAAGGCATCATCCCAAGTACCTTTCTCAAAAACAATGCCTTGCGCCAATAAAAGCTGAGGTATCAATGCAAACAAAAGCAGGAATGGATAGCGTAATTTCATACGATGTATGGTATGGTGCGAGAGTTGAGTGTATGCATGGAAACATGGTCTACAAATCAACAATCCAAACAACACAATTACAAGTTAATCATCTTTAGAATATATTAATAAGTGCGATATAAAACGCATCAATTAGCTAATACTAGATCCTTTAAACAGTGTTTCTTTGTTTATCGGCTTTAGTGTATTTCTTCTCTATTCATTATGACAAACGCCTTTCTGATAATTGATGCCCAATACGATTTCTGTGATCCAGATGGTGCCTTATTTGTGCCAGGTGCCGAGCAGGACGTTGATCGAATAGCAACCCTCATCAAGCAACATGCTACCCAGATTGACCATATTGTTGTTACGCTCGATACACATCATGTATTAGACATTGCCCATCCCTTATTCTGGCAGGATGTCTCAGGCAATCATCCAGAACCATTTACGCAAATCACTGGTGCCGATATTGATGCAGGTCGATGGATACCACGTTTTTCGACTGAGAAAGCAAAACAGTACGTTCATGACCTTGAAGCCGACGGACAGTTTACTCATTTCATCTGGCCTGAACACTGTTTGGTTGGCTCCCGTGGGGCAGCCTTGCACGACACCTTATTCGGTGCGCTGAAGAATTGGTCAGGCCAGCGAGACCTCGATTATGTAGCCGTACAGAAAGGGTTGTACCCTTTATCAGAACACTTCGGTATTTTTCGGGCGCAGGTGCCCGATCCGGCGATTCCTGAAACTCAACTCAATACGGCTCTTATTGCCGATTTGGTGCGCTTTGATAACGTTTACCTAATGGGAGAAGCCAAATCTCACTGTGTGGCAAATAGCCTCAAACAGTTGCTGGATTTTGCACCCGAACTTGTTCCGAAACTGGTTGTCGTGACTGATTGTATGTCGGATGTTACAGGGTTAGGCTATCTGGCCGATCCTATTTATGCCGAAGCCCACGCCCGAAACGTTCGTTTTGTGGAATCAGGCGGGGTTTTCAACTAAAAACCCGTACCTTTTCGGCGTTATGGAAAAGACGCTCTCCCTATTTCCTCTCAACCTGATTGTTTATCCTGGCGAGGATCTGAATCTTCATATTTTCGAACCGCGCTATCGCCAGCTTATCAATGAGTGCCTGGAGGAAGAACGCACATTTGGCATTCCAGCCTTTATTAATAATAAACTTCCCGGTTATGGTACCGAGATGCACGTGACAACGCTGCATAAACGCTACCCCGATGGACGAATGGACATTAAATCAAAGGGGCTGGGTGTTTTTCGATTAGTAAATTTTGAGAACCCGGTACCCGGAAAGCTTTACGCTGGTGGTGAGGTGGAATTAGTTGAACCCGGCGACGGGTACAGTGCGCATGCGTCGGCCCTGGCCGAGCGACTGGAGCGATTATATGGACTACTACAAATTGAAACAGACTATAAATCGACAGTAGAAAACCTATCGTATAAAGTTGCCCATAAGGTTGGGCTATCGGTAGAGCAGGAATATGAACTACTTACCCTGGAAACTGAAGCTGAACGTCAGCTTTTTCTGATCCAGCACCTAAATACCGTATTGCCCGTAGTATCGGATATGGAGCGCACAAAACAGCGTATCCGCATGAACGGCCATTTCAAAAATCTTGACCCGCTTAATTTTTAGGGATTAGTGGAGTAAGTTTAGTAAGTGTAGTAGGTGAAGTGAGTGTAGAGGTCCTGTATGTGCAATTCACTTTACCTACTCCACCAATTTCACTAACTTAATTCTTCTCTTCAATTTTCCCGATTTTCTTGGCTCGTTTCGGTAGCTGTTCAGCAAGTTCCTGTAAATTTTTTATTGGCGGGCGTGGTTTTTCAGCTTCGCCGATTAGAAATCCGTAGGGTTTGAGTGAGTCGACCTCATCGAAAATAACTTTTAGAATCGCGGTTAATGGTAGGGCTAAAACCAAGCCGGGAAGACCCCAGATGTTTTCCCACAAAATGAGGACTACAATGGCTGCCAACGGATTAATACTGACTTTAGAGCCAATAATGTAGGGGGTAATAAAGTTACCTTCCAGCGTTTGTACGAACAGAAAAACACCAATTACACCCAATGCTTTGAGTGGATTGTCCTGCGTAACTAAGGTGTAGGCAGCGGGTAATAAAGAGCCCATTGAAAGACCAAAGTAGGGAATCAACACTAAGCAGGCTCCGAAGAATCCGAAAAAAATAGCATAGTCCACCCCTAGAATGAGCAGGCCAACGGTCATGAGGGTACCAATGATCAGAATAACCAGCACCAGACCCGCCAGATAATCTTTTACGACTTCGTAAATTCCTTTCATTACACTATCAATCTTGGACCGGCGTAAATCACTGAAGGCTTTATAAAAGAACGACCGGAAGAAATCGCGATAGAGCAAAAAGAAGAAGGAAAAAATCAACACCAGAAATAGATTGGTAATGATGTTGGTTGTAGCCAATAGGGTTGAGGTCAGGATAGTGCCGCCTTCTGCCAGGCCCTGACTGAGGTATTTTTTTACTTCAGTTACCTGACGTTGTCGATTTATATTTAAGCGTTTATCGGCAAAGGTTTGTATTCTGTCGATGTATTCATTACCTCGTTGAGCGAATTTGGGAAGAACTTCAGCAAAGCTGCTGATCTGTACTGAAATGCCATAGAACAAACCTGTTAGTATAGCCAGGGATAATAATAAGCAGAGGACAATTGCTAGTACCCGTGGTACTTTCCAGTTTTCGAACCTTTGCACCAGCGGAAATAGCAGAACAGCAAATAAAATGGCAAATACCAGAGGAATAAGCAGCCCCTCCAGCACATGAAGGCCATAAACGATAATAACTAATGAAAGCAGTACGCAGGCAAGTTTTGCATAGGAAGGTAATTGAACCTCCGGAAAGCGATTATTCATAGTGGCAGGTAATAACCGATGATGGCTTATTGTTATTGGTAGCATTCGGTTAGATTCCCTACCTAGCCAACCATCTACCCTAGGCTTTAGTTTGGGTAATTAACATTCTTTAGTGAGATTAGTAATCTCATTCTCAATTAGAAATAAAGCAACGTATTTGTGACGAAGCTGTTAAGTTTTTGTTAAGGATGCGTTTAGCATTGGTAACGTTGAGGATAAGCCACGTAACTTCGGGCTGCCGATGGTACGGCAATCTACTAACGTAGGTCATACTCACCAACTCTCACTTCGTATGAGTGCCGCTAAAGCTGCTCAACCCCTGCACCGCGTTTTAGTCGTAGACGACGACGCCGACATCGTTGAGATGCTCGAATATAACCTCAACAAAGAGGGGTACGAGGTTCGTACAGCAACCGATGGACGGAAAGCCATCGACATTGCGAAAACGTACCTGCCTGAACTTGTACTGCTCGATATTATGATGCCTCATCTGGATGGCATTGAAACAGGGCGGCAACTACGCGATATCGCTGAATTGCGCCAAACGTATATTCTCTACCTGACCGCTCGTTCGGAAGAATACTCCGAAGTTGCCGCTTTTGACGTAGGTGCCGACGATTATATTACAAAACCGATCAAGCCTCGCGCTCTGATGAGCCGGATTAACGCCTTGTTTCGGCGTGAAGCACAGAAGGCAGACCCAGGCGAACAAATTACCATTGCCGACCTGCTAATTAACCGGAAGAATTATTCAGTTAGCCAGAACGACAAGTCAATCATTTTACCAAAGAAAGAGTTTGAGCTACTGTTTTTTCTGGCACAGCACCCTAATAAAGTCTGTAGCCGGGAAGAATTGCTTCAAAAAATCTGGGGGGCCGACATTTACGTGCTCGAACGTACGGTAGACGTACACATCCGAAAACTGCGCGAAAAAATTGGCGACACTCACATCCGAACCCTTAAGGGTGTAGGCTATATGTTTACCGATCAGCCAGAAATTGGTTGAATCGATGAACTAGGTGGAGTGAGAGCAGTGAGTTAATTTTGTCATGTTACGAGTGTTACAAAATAGCTGGCGGCCGGCCCCACTACACCTACTGCACTCACTCCACTACTTAACCCTACATGTCTCTAAGTCCCCGCATCATTGCGCTTTTGCTGGCTTGCCTGATTTCAGCACTAACGCTGGCCTTCCTGACATTTGTTGAAGGAGTTACAAACACGATGCTGTTTGTCGTGGGGCTTTCGTCATTCGCTATCTCGTTTTTTCTGGTGCTTTATGCCATTGAGCTACTCGTGTTTCGGGAAGTCAATAAGATGTACAAAACGATTCACCAGCTTAAAATCCGTGACTTCAGCATCTCCCGAAAATCAATTATTAAAAACAATAACCCATTCAAAAAATTAAACGACGAAATCTTTGTCTACGTCGCCCGGAAACAACGGGAGATTGACGAATTGAAGCGATTGGAACAATTTCGCCGGGAGTTTCTGGCAGACGTCTCGCACGAGCTAAAAACACCCATTTTTGCGGCTCAGGGCTTTATTCACACACTCATTGACGGGGCGGTTGACGATGAGAACGTTCGGGATAAGTTTCTCTCAAAAGCCGCCAAAAGTCTCGATGGACTCGATGCACTTGTCAAAGATCTGGTTGTTCTTTCGCAACTGGAAACTGGCGAAGTAAAAATGAGTTTTAGCCGAATTGACCTTGCTCATGTTACCCAGGAAGTTTTTGACCAGTTAGAAACAATTGCTCAGGCAAAAAAAGCATCGCTCACCCTACGAACAACCCAACCCGGCCCTGTATGGGTGAAAGCGGATCCGCAACGCATTATGCAGGTGATGACCAATTTGATTGAGAATGCGGTGAAATATGGCAATGAGAACGGTCGGGTTGTTGTGAATCTTGAAGAAGACAAAAAGCACATTCTGATATCCGTTCGGGACAATGGGCCCGGTATTCCGCCAGAGCACCTGAGTCGAATTTTTGAGCGGTTTTATCGCGTCGAAAAGAGTCGTTCTAAAGACCGGGGTGGTACGGGTCTGGGGTTAGCCATTGTGAAACACATTTTAAATGCCCACAAAGCCAAGATCACCGTAATGAGCAAACTAGAGAAAGGCACGACCTTTCGCTTCAAGCTGGAGCGGATGGAATGATGTTAAACGAAGTGAAGTAGTCAACGTACGTGCAGTAGATCCATTTATAGCATACCGGTACACCTACTCTGATTACTTCACCAACTCCACTTTCCCTAAATCAGCCGTTTGAGGAAAAAGTGGGTTATTATTATCTGGCCATTTCGGCGTACCAGTAGTGACACTTCTTTTCCTTCACCTTTCTGGAGAATTTTGTAGATGTCACTGATTGATAAATCTTTCGACGAGTTATTATTGACAAATAGCACTTCATCTCCTTCTACCAGGCCAGCCATAGCTGCTGGTGAGCCGGAAAGGATTTTATCTACGTAGTAATTTCGGAAACTATCCCCCTTGGCCCGAAGCTCCATGCCGCTCATATCGTGTTCAAAGCTCTCGCGCATAAGCCGTTTGATGGGCTTCATAACAATGTACTGATCAGGGTAATTGAACGTAACATTGAACCGACGTAGTAATTCACAGCCTACATTACCCTGACGTTCAGGCATATTCACCAGCTTCATGCCAAACCCTAAGCTATCCGGAAAAGAGGCCAGAATGTTATCCATCTCATACCGTCCAAACCGGATTTTCTGAATCCGACCTAGTGAGCCGTTGATGACCCCATTCAGGCCTCGTCCTAATTGAGCACGAATATTCTTTTCGGGAATAGGCATCGAAGCCGTACTGCGTGATCGATCAAGTAAAAGCGCATGACCTGCCCCAGTATCTAAAACAACCCGCAGCGGTAGTGACTTCGTACCATCGTATACAGATAAGGCATCTGTATACGCCTTTGTATCCTGAATGGTGATGGGATAGCGGTCGCCTTTATGTTTGCGGTATTTATATTTATCGGGCTTCATAATCAGAAGCTCGCGCCGTTGAAAATCAACATTGACAACGAAGTTGGCGAAAATCTCGTACCCAAAGATTCCGTGAACCGGTGTCCCGACATACTCTGACAGTTTGAGTATGTCTTCATCTAAAATAACCAGGTTATGATGTGCGGCCTTCAACCCACCCATTGTCAGGCTGTTATTGATCGCAATGGATGCCGATAGGCTACCCCCTTCACCCGCCCCACTGATTTTGACTTTTCGAGTCAGCGTAAGTGGTTTCTTCTGTAGAGCGTCAGGGTCGGTGATAATGGTGTTGCTAACCCCCGTATCCAAAATGAAGTACAACGTATCTGACTCATTGATACGAACGGGTACAATGATCAGATTCGAGTGAAGTTGAAATGGAATGCGGGTCCAGGTACGATTCCCGGCAATAAAAAAACCGTATCTATCCTTATCAGGCGTGCGCTGAGGATCATCTCCTCGCGCAGCCAGGGAGGACAGTAATAGTCCAAAGGCTAGTATCAGCGTTTTCATGTAGATTTATTTATTACATTAAAATTACGCATTTTTTTATCCGAATAACACAATAACTTATTGATTGGTTTATGGCGGTTATAAATGGTAAAACAAGCATGTAAGGGGTTCTACAAAATTTAGGCCGCGTGATGAAGAACACGTTCGGTTTAAAACCCCTAATTTCGCCGGGATTACCGAACAAATGGCCCGTTCGTTTGATTCAGAAAACTGATTTTGAACACCTTACTAATTTATTATGCGGAAGAAAATTGTTGCCGGAAACTGGAAAATGAATAAAACAGCCGACGAAGCTCAGGCCCTGCTATCGGAGGTTATCAATATGATTAAAGAGGAGGTTACGGGTGATGTAACGGTTGTATTATGCCCTCCTTCACTTTATCTGGCTACAGCGCAACAAGCTGTAACGGCTGGCGGCAAGGTTTCGATTGGCGCACAGAACTGCCATGAAAAAGCATCGGGCGCTTATACGGGTGAAATTTCGGCCCCAATGCTCCAGTCGATTGGCGTTAACTACGTGATTCTAGGTCATAGCGAACGACGTCAATATTTTGGAGAAACCAACGCCCAACTGGCCGAGAAAGTAAATAGCGCACTTCAATACGGTCTGGTACCTATTTTCTGTTGTGGCGAATCACGTGATCTCCGCGAAAACGGCGATTACATTGGTTTTGTAAAAGATCAAATTACGGAAAGCCTGTTCCACCTCTCGGCCGAATCATTCGGCAAAGTGGTTATTGCCTATGAACCTATCTGGGCTATCGGTACCGGACTAACAGCATCCTCAGCACAGGCACAGGATATGCACTTTGAGTTACGCCAGCACATTGCCGGACAATACGGCGATACAGTAGCTCAGGATACATCAATCTTATACGGTGGCAGTGCCAATGCCCAAAATGCGGCTGAACTCTTCGCTCGCCCTGATGTAGATGGTGGCCTGATTGGCGGTGCATCACTCAAAGCAGCTGATTTTCTAACCGTTGTGAAAGCAGCTCAATAAGTCAATGGGTGAAGTAAGTATAGTGAGTGAAGTAAGGGGAGGCAGTGTACTCACTCCACCTCTTTCACTCACTACACTTACTTCACCCACTCAACATTAAGTATGACCGCTGCTTACTACGTCCAGGCTTTCAACATGCTACCTCATCCCGAAGGTGGCTATTTCGCAGAAACGTACCGTTCTGCCGACGTAATTCCGCATACGGCTTTACCCGGTCGATTCGGTGGAGATCGGTCGTACAGCACAGCTATATACTTTCTGCTCGAAAGTCATCATGTGTCAACCCTGCATCGTATCCAGGCCGACGAGGTCTGGCATTTCTATACGGGTGGACCGCTGGAAATTTTCGTTATTTCGCCAACTGGATCGTTGAGCGTAATTCGCCTGGGAAAACGCCCAGATCAGGGCGAGGTGTTTCAGGCTGTTGTCCCGGCTGGGCACTGGTTTGGATCAAAGCCCATTGTGGATACGACTGTTACGAATATGGCCGTCAATGCAGCCGGTTTTTCCTTAGTTGGCTGTACCGTAGCGCCAGGATTCGATTTCAATGATTTTGAGATCGCTAATCGGGCCACGTTACTGGAAGAATTTCCTCAACACCGGGCAGTAATCGAGCTGCTAACTACCTAAAATTCACGTTCCCGAATTTAGAGACTACCCGTACTTTAGTGCCGGAACCACTCCCTACTGTGCCAATATACTGCTTCGTTAAGCGCGGCCCACGGTGATTGTCACTATCAGTTGGCTGGCTTTTAAAATGCATCGTTGACCCCGAATCATAATTAAAGTTGCCATAACTAACAGTCACATTGAAGTCGCAGTCGTTATTATGGTCCATTGGCAGAGCTACTGACGAATACGCGGCCTGGATATCAACGTTATCGGCGGTTTTCAGGAGCTGATCGATACGAAAGCCCCCCGAAAATTCGACTTTTATTTTTCCAGACTCGCGAAGTGTACCGATTTTGGCACCTGAATAATTAATGTCGGCATCTAACTTACCTACATCCCCGATGTTCATCTTCCCAAACTTATTGGTCAATACCAGCACATTTGCCCGCGAAAGTTCGAGGTTTCCATAGGCCATATCTACTTTCCCCTGCCCGAAATTTCCGATGTCTGCTTTGCCGTAAGCTACATCTATATCAATCTGGCGGCCAGTCAGCTCCTCAGCACTAAAATTACCGTATCGGCTATAAATAGTTAATGGAGCCTGAAACGCAGGAATATTTGTGTTACCAAACTTATTTCGAACGGTCAACGCATTCTGTTTGGGCATCATTACGTCATAATTAATCTTGACGTAATTGCGATCGCCATTATCTTTCCATTTCCCCAAACTCCAGTTTGAGACCGTATTCTGGCTGAAATGGGTGCGAACGAGAATCTGATCACCGGTTCGTTTTTCTTCAATAGATACAGCATCTAAAAACCTCTGCACCCGTTCGTCAGAGTCCGAATTAGCCAGAATCGTGATCTGGACCCGGATTTCACTTTTATCCCAAAGTCCAATCTTGACTTCGCCAAATTGATTGTCAACGACCAGTTGATCCTTACTATCTACATCAAATAGTTTGATAATCGTCTTCTTCTTTTCAACGGTACTTTCATTCACCCCGACGTCAATCGGTTCCCCGGCCCAGGAGAAGATAGGGCCAAGGCAGATCAAAACACTATACAGGACTCGCTTCATTGGTTTGTTGTTTAATGCGCTGAATAACACGCAACTGTTCATTAAGCAGATTAATCTGGAGTTGTAGATTCTGAATCATAGCCTGAATCAACACTTCCTGATTCGGATTTTGGGGAAAATCCGCTTTCAGCGACTGGTATGATTTTTCCAGCCGATCAAGGTCGGTCGCGAATTCCTGATACAAAGCCGGATTACCTTCCGTCATATGTTTCAGTTCAGCGCGTTTATCGTCAATTAGCCGGGTGTATTGCACCACTTCTTTGGCATAAGTCGGACTAGCAGCTACAATAGCTGGCTGATGCGTAACGCCATATTGCTGGTTCATGTATAGAAAGCAACCTGCTAACAACAATACCGCAATGGAAGCAGCTACACGCCAATCCAGCGTAGGCCAGCCTATTTGCCTCCCCCCATTCAAAGGCCGGTTTTTATGAACCTGTAAAAACGGCGAAGCGATATTCAGGCCTGCCTGCTCAGGTTCTGGTTTGTCCAGACTGGATTTGTCAAGGCCCGCTTCTATCCTTTTCCAAAGATCCAGCGAGGGTTCTTTGTCATCAAAGGCTTCGTGGTTATCCCGTACAAAGCGTTCAAGTTTATCCTTTTTCATATCAGCATCGACTTCCTTCGGGGTTGTCGTTCTTTTGGGTACTCATTGGCCTGTTCCAGTAGTAACAGGCTTTTATAGTAATTCTAGTAATCGTTTTTTCCCTCGTAAATATTGTGTTCTCGATGTGGTTTCGCTAATGTTCAATACGTTACCAATTTCTTCATGATCATAGCCTTCAAACAAATACAGTGATAACACAACCCGATAGCCTTCTGGCAGCAGTTGCATGGCTCGCCGGACCCGCTCTACTTCTAACTGAACACCGTCTTCGTCATAAGGCTCCGTGTCGGCAAAGTCGGGGCCATCATCTTCGCCAAACCGGTGTGACTCCAGATCTACTAACTCTAACCGTCGGCTGCGCAGATGGTTAATAGCCCGGTTCACAACAATCTGCTTTAGCCAGGCACCAAACGTACTCTGCCCCCGAAAGGAGTTAATATGACTAAACGCATCCATAAAAGCCTCCTGCAGGACGTCTTCGGCTTCGGCTTCATGATTCAGAATCCGCAGGCAGACGTTATACATCGCCTTTACGTAATGCTGGTAAAGTTCATACTGAGCCCGGCGCTCGCCCTGCTGGCAGCGTTTGACCAATTCAGCATGACGGTCAGGATACGGCGATCCGACATTTCGGTTCGATTCCAACAGGTTCAGTGGCTCGGTATCGTTTCTAGTAGATTGCAATCAGGAGAAAGATGCAGGAAAGTTAAAGATGTTGCACAATAATTTAGAAATTTTCCGCGTTTCTGCATTCGCTCGCTGTAAGCGCTGTTTTTCTGTATATTAGACATAAATTTTACTCCTTTGTCCATGTACGAACAAAAATATAATCCGCCATTTCTGGTTCATGATGACGGCACCAATTCACCTTATGACCATCAGCGGATCATTAGCAAATTAACGTTTGAATTAGGGCTCCTGTATTATCACAGGCAGACAATACCATTTATTCCACTTCCCAAAACCCCATTAGATGAAGGACCGGGATATCCGGTACCTGACGTAATCCTATTTGATGAAAAAGTGGAACAAACTCGTGTCATTATTGAAGTTTGTACAAACCGTAGTGCTAGGACTGATTTACGCAAGGTTATTCGCTTAATTGAAGAAGGCGATTACGGCATTCTTGAAGGCTTCGTTTACAATTACAAAACATATGAATGGCTTCGTTATCGTAAGGGCGATGGAGGAGCCGCTACTGCATCATCATTTTCAGAGGTGATGGGGGTCGATTTGGGCCCAATGTTACAATAAGTTTGTTACAGCGATTTTATTAATTCGGTACACCATCTCCCCAAAGATACCCATTTTTGACGCGCTCCCCTACCAAATTTTTTCCTACTTTTACTTGTTATAGAAGGAAGAGGAACGAGCCTAATGGTTGATTATATTTCTGGATTAAATGAACCCCAGCGGGAAGCCGTCATGCACGGCAATGGCCCACTGATGATTATAGCCGGTGCCGGTTCGGGGAAAACCCGTGTACTGACCTACCGCATTGCCCATTTGATTGAAACCGGTGTTGACCCATTTCGGATTCTGTCGCTAACCTTTACCAACAAGGCTGCGGGTGAAATGCGAAATCGGATTGAGAAAGTGGTGGGAACGGAAGCCCGTAATATCTGGATGGGGACTTTCCACTCCGTGTTTGCCAAGATTTTACGCATCGAAGCCAAGGCGATTGGCTATACCAGCAATTTCTCCATTTACGATACCGACGATTCAAAGTCGCTGTTGCGAAGCATTATTAAAGAAATGGCGCTGGATGATAAGGTCTATCGCGTTAACAGTGTGTTCGGACGGATTTCGGGTGCTAAAAACCGGCTTATCGGTCCCGACGACTACATTAATAACTCGGTGATTCAGGCCGATGACGAGTCGGCACGGATGCCGCATATTGGCAAGATTTATAAGCAATACGCACTCCGGTGCTTTGCGGCCAATGCCATGGATTTCGATGATCTGCTGTTTAACACTAATGTGTTATTCCGCGATCACTTAGACATCCTGAATAAATACCAGCACAAATTTCAGCACGTGATGGTCGATGAGTTTCAGGATACCAACGTATCCCAGTATCTCATCACGCGTAAGCTGGCAGCTGTTCATCAGAATATTTGTATTGTTGGTGACGATGCGCAGAGTATTTACGCATTCCGGGGTGCCAACATCGAGAACATTCTGAATTTCCAGCGCGATTATGGCAAAGAAAACGTCAAGATCGTAAAACTGGAAGAGAATTACCGGTCAACCAATACGATTGTACAGGCAGCAAACTCCATTATTGCCCGTAATAAAAATCAATTAGAAAAGCACGTCTTCACTTCCAATGAAGAAGGCCCCCTGATTGACGTGATCAAAGCGTCGTCGGATAACGAAGAAGGCCGTTTGGTGGCATCAGCCATCTTTGAGGCTAAGATGAACGAATCGCTGGTCAACAATGATTTTGCGATTCTATACCGTACCAATGCGCAGTCGCGGGCCTTTGAAGAAGCCCTTCGCAAAGTGAGTCTTAAGTATCGTATTATTGGAGGCTTATCCTTTTACCAGCGTAAGGAAATTAAAGACCTGATTGCTTATCTACGCTTTGTGGTCAATCAGCAGGATGAAGAAGCGTTCAAGCGGATTATCAACTTGCCCAAGCGCGGTATCGGCGACACGACCGTTGCCAAAATAAGCGTGATTGCTGCCGAAAAACAGGATTCGGTCTGGGAGATTGTTGCCGAAATCAGTAAGCACGTTGCGGGCCGGTCGGCTTTCGCCATTGAGGGGTTTGCCAATCTGATCAAAAGCTATAAGCTTTTGCTCGATCAGAAAGATGCGTTTGAGGTGGCTTCACACATCGCCAAAACGTCGGGCCTACTGAAAGAACTCTACGATGACAAAACGGTTGAAGGCCTGGCTCGTTACGAAAACGTGCAGGAGTTATTGAACGCGATCAAGGAGTTTGTTGATAATCAAGACAATGAGGATAAGAGTCTTGGCGCGTTCTTGCAATCCGTATCGCTACTCACCACCGCCGATGAGAAAGAGGATGACGGCGATAACGACCGAATAACGTTAATGACTATTCACGCAGCCAAGGGACTGGAGTTCAAGAATGTGCATATCGTTGGCCTGGAAGAAGATCTATTCCCCAGCCAAATGATGCTCGAAAGCCGGAATGATCTTGAAGAAGAACGACGCTTATTCTACGTAGCCATTACACGTGCCGAAAAACGTCTGACCGTATCCTACGCCGAAACCCGTTATCATTACGGCCGGTTGAAGATGTGTGAACCAAGTCGGTTTCTGTTGGAAATCGATCAGAAATACATGAAGCAGTCGAAACAACGGTCGGCACCGAGTCGGCTGGATTTCGACCGACCCGAGCGGGATCGCAGCGAAAGTACATCAAGTGGTTCGATGGCCTTTGTCCGTTCACTAGCGCAGAAAACCGCCCAGCGGCAGGCTCCGCAACAAGCCGTTACCCACACGCCCTCGGCTGACTTTGCTCCTACCAGTACGGCAGACCTTGCCTCCGGGCAGCGCGTTGAACACGCAAAGTTTGGTTTCGGGACAGTTAAGAGTGTAGACGTAAACGGTACGGAACGCAAAGCCACTATTCAATTCGAACAAGCAGGCGAAAAGGTGCTGTTGCTAAGTTTCGCGAAGTTACGTGTCGTGGCTTAGATAGATCAGCGTATATAGTGTGACCTTTATTAAGGGTCACACTATATACGCTGATTTCATCGTTTTCTTCTTTTACAGTATCCCCACTCACCTTTCATAATCGTATGAATGCCAATGGTGCCCTAGCCGCCAGCTTGATTTTCCTGTTCATTTCGTTGAAAACCAGGGGGCAATCCGGCAAAGACTCCACGAAAGTCGAAAACCTCGGCAATCAGGTCAATTCGGAATATAATGAGATCAATCCGATGATTTCGCCGGATGGGAAGACCCTCTATTTTGCCCGTATCAGCCACCCCAACAACACGCACGGTGTTAAAGGCAGCCAGGACATATGGTACTCTGAACTGGATGCAGCCAGTGGCAAATGGGGCCCTGCCCGGCGTATGGGCTTTCCTTTAAATAAAGACGAATACAACTGCGCCTACAGTATAACGCCCGATGGGAACTCCATGCTCATAAAAGGGCAGTACAATAACGGAACCTACGAAACCCGTGGCTTTTCGCTCAGTAAGAAAACTGCTGGCGGGTGGTCGCCCCCGCAGAAAATGGATATTCCAAATTACGTGAGCATGAGCAAGGGGCAATTCGACTGTGGGTTTATGTCTGCCGATGGGAAAGTGCTACTGATGGCGTTCAGCGAGAAGAAGAACAGTAAGGAAGACGATATCTACGTTAGTTTCCGGCAGAAAGACGGCTCCTGGACAAAACCCATGGATCTTGGCCCGGAAGTAAATACCAAATTCACGGAAACGACCCCATTTCTGGCACCCGATGGCGCCACCCTGTATTTTTCGAGCAATCGCGAAGGCGGACTGGGAAGTAACGACATCTATGTTTGCAAACGGGTCGATAAAACCTGGAAACACTGGTCGAAGCCAGTCAACCTGGGTCCCAAAGTGAATACGGATGGGTATGATGCCTATTATACGCTGGCTGCTTCGGGTGATTATGCGTATCTGACCACCTTTAAAAATACACTTGGCAAAGGCGATATTGTACGCGTTAAACTCTCGGATAGCCAGCCAACGAATCAGCCGGGCAAATTGGGAGGGGGCGGAGATGATGTAGCCAACAAAACCGATATAATCCGCCCTGATCCAGTGGCGCTCATTAGCGGGAAAGTTATTGATCAGGCTACCGGTAAGCCCGTTGAAGCCCGCATTATTTATCAAACACTACCAGACGGAGCCGAAGCCGGTGAAGCTACTTCTGACCCAATCACAGGTGAGTATAAAATTGTGCTTCCCTATGGTCAGAAATATACAATGCGGGCTATTGCCAAAGACTTCATTGCAGAAGGTGATAATATTGACCTTACCCAGCCCAAAGGCTTTCAGGAGATTACGGGCAAGCAACTTAAGATGATTCCTATTTTAGCAGGAGCAGTCATACGTCTGAATAATATTTTCTTTGACACGGGCAAATCAGAGCTTCGTCCTGAATCCAGTCCTGAACTTGACCGATTGGTTAATACCCTGAACGAGGCCCCCAAAATGACCATTGAAGTACGTGGACATACGGATAATACGGGCTCTAACGAAATCAATAATAAGCTTTCGCAGGATCGTGCCGACGCTGTTCGCGAATATTTTATCAGCAAAGGCATTGAACCGGATCGTGTAGCCAGCAAAGGTTTTGGTGAGACCAAACCCGTTGCAACTAACGATACCGAAATCGGCCGTCAGCAAAACCGTCGGGTAGAGTTTGTAATTGTAAAGAAGTAAGAACCCCGTACGGCTAATCTTTATACGTAAAGCGAAAGAAATACGTCAACCATACGCCGTTTTTTGAGTTACTCTAATTGACTAAAACACGTTTTCAAATCTTTTATTTAGCAATATGCAACTCAATGCCGGCTGTGAGCTATCCTTTCAGGCACAAAATCCAACGCCTTTAGTATTAATGCTTCGTCCACGCTCGGGTGCCGGACAGTGGATTATTCGGGAAGAATATCAGATTACCCCCGCCGTGAATGTGACGGAATTTACGGATATGTATGGCAATCTCTGCCAGCGGGTTGTGGCTCCGGAAGGGCCGTTTTCCATTCACTTTTCGGCAACTGTTCAAACCGCCGATCTGATTGACGTCTCGCCGGGTGCACCCCTCACGCCCGTTGAGGATTTGCCCGATGATGTACTACATTATACATTACCAAGCCGGTATTGTCAGTCCGATCAGTTAGGCAATTTGGCTGCCGAAATTACAACGGATAAAGAGCCTGGTTACGATCAGGCCGAAGCCATTCGGAAGTGGATTCACGATAATATTAAGTACGAATACGGAACCAGCAATGCCAGTACATCAGCCATTGATACAGCCAATAGCCGGATTGGTGTTTGTCGCGATTTTACACATCTTGGCATTTCACTCTGTCGTTCATTGAATATTCCGGCCCGTATGGTTGTTGGCTATTTGTATCAACTTGATCCGATGGATCTCCATGCCTGGTTTGAAGCTTATGTAGATGGTCGATGGTTTACGTTCGACGCTACCCAGGCCCAACCCCGTGGTAACCGGATCACGGTGGCTTATGGGCGTGATGCAGCTGACGTGGCTTTTACAACACAGTTTGGCCCCATGCAGCTCAACGACATGAAGGTATGGGTCGATTCGGCCCTGAATGATGTAGAAGAGAGTGAAAAAAACGGTGATATGGTTGCAACTCCTTCAACTTCGTCGGGGTCTCTTATGGAAACAGACAAAAACTAATGAAGAAACAACTGCTGTTCTGCTCATTGATTGGTACCCTGACTGCCTGCCAGCATGAGGCCGACATTCAGCCAAACCCATCGTCGCTGGCAAGCGAAGTTGTTGGCACATACCGTACCAATTTCTACCTCGATCCTTCCTCCGTAGCTACGCCTGTTAACCAGCTACCCTACGCCGAGTTAAAGTCCGAGTCAGATAGCAGCGTTACCTTAATTTACACGAAACTATATCCAGCTAAATCCAGCCAGTCTATTGAGCACATCCTATTAGGGCGTCAGACAGATGGCATTCAGCTACGTGTTGCCGATTCGAGCATCGGCACGTTACAGACGGACCGTGTTTTTACAAACAACGGGATGGAAAAGCAAGGTAAACTTCTTCGCATAACGGTGCCAACCGATTCGCAAACTGTTCTGAATTTCGCTGGATTCAAATAAAAAGTCAGTCACAAAAAAGCGCGATACCGTTGGGCATCGCGCTTTTTTTATGGGATCTATTCCTGATACAACTATCGAACCGCAAATTCACCCGAACCAATACGGAACCCTTCCGAATAGAGTTCTATTGTGTATTTACCGGGTTTGTAAGGAATACCACGGGTATAAAGCAGTTCAACGTTCTGCCCGTTGCTGGTATAATTAACCGTCTGCTTGGTCGTATAAATGGTTTCGTTTCCGTCAACCGTAAACGTACCCGATCCATTAGCCATATCTGATACAACTGCACCCGATGGGTCAAGAACCCGGACAAAAACGTCTTTCGGTTCTTCTTTCGTCAGTGGGTTATCCAACAGCGTATAAACCAGTTTAATTTTATCCAGGCGCTTAGCTTTATACGAATCGTCGTCTTTTACTTTGCCCTTAGCATTGACCGCAAATACTTTTACGTTCTGCGCTTTCAGAGCTGCCGCCCGGGTAACCTTAGTGCTGAGTTCCTGATTTTGTGACTGTACTTGCGACACAACTGTGGTTACTGAATCACGGAATTGCTGACCTTTTACTTTCAGGCCCGTATTTTCTTCGTCCAATGCTTTCACATTGGTAGCCAGCGTTACGTTTTCGCGCTGTAGGTTAGCAATAAGCGTGTCTTTTTCAACCAGGAACGCTTCGTACTGCTTGATTTTCGCGTCGTATTTCGCAATTGAGATACGGATACCTTTTTTCAAAGTTGCCTTATCACCTTCTAACTGCACTTTCATTTTTTCCAATTCCGACACATCGCCACCTAATTTTTGTACTTCAGCGATTTTAGCATCCAATGCCGTTGAAATCGAATCCAATTTAACACGAGTTGTAGACAGTTCTTCAACTCGTTCAGATATAGTCACTTCCTGATTTTCAGAAACTTTTTTCTGATCAAAATACAGATAACTCGACACCCCAGCCAAGCCTGTCATAATGATCAGGGCAGCCAGGAGAGCACCATTTGTTTTTGCCTTTGGCGAATTATTTTCCATTTCAAATTTTCAGTTTAAGATTAAACATGCACAAACTTGTAAAAAAAGCCGCTTTCGCGGTTGTGTAGAGGTTGTTACATCCGATATCGGTGTTGAACGAAAAAGTGAAATTCGACTACGAAAATTAGAATTTGCCCTCCGAACAATACTATCGGAACGCCAGCTTACAGCATCCTATTGTAACGCACAACTGATTGCACTTAAAAAAGGTTTTTTAATTACCCACCAGAAACCACAAAACTAGCCAATGATTATCAACAAGATAGACCGTAAAATAAATATTCCATTTAGAGCGTCATACGCTTAGCCATTCATAAGCGCCGATCTACTGATCTATAACAACCCAAACGTCAGTTGGTTAGTAGTTAAAACCCCCAAACAATGCCAGAACTTCCTGAGGTCGAAATTAGACGACACTATCTCGAAACTTCATCTCTTCACCAGCCAATCGCTCACATTGACGTTGAGGATAAGAAGCTACTCACAACTGATTATAGTACGCTATTAACTACACTGGTTGGTCGGCAATTTATCGGCACACGTCGGGTTGGGAAGAACCTGTTCGTGTTTACTGATACCCCTGATGTTATCGTTCATATGCACTTTGGTATGACCGGTGATTTAGAATACTACCATTCATCTATTGATCGGCCTCGGTTTGCCCGAATCGTATTTGAGTTCAACAACGGGTTTAATCTTGGCTTTTTGTGCCCACGCAAGTTTGAGCGAGTTGGCTTGGTCGATGATATAGACGCCTTCTTACGCCGAAAAAAAATTGGTCCAGACGGGCTTACTATTTCCCTGGAGGAATTAAATGAACGTGTACACCGGAAGAAAGCTCTTATAAAGCCCGTCCTCCTTGATCAGAGCATTGTAGCCGGTCTTGGTAACTGGATTGTAGATGAAGTTTTATTCCAGGCTTGCATTCATCCCGAGCAACGAGCCGATACGCTTACGAATAGACAGATGAGTCAACTACATGCAGCAATTCACCTTGTGCTCAAAACGGCAATTCGCGATGAAGCTACGTACCGGGATTTTCCAAACAATTTTCTAATCCATGTGCGAGAGTGGGATGATTCTCCTTACGATGATGTCGAAGCTCATAAATTCTGCCCTCGCTGTGGCACCCGCATCGAACGTTCGGTAGTGGGTGGACGTACCACCTTCTTCTGCCCCAAGGAACAACTAATTTGGTGAACTTGTGAATAACTAAGCTTGTTGATGTATTAAATGTAGGTACATTAATTATGTCAACACAACGAACAATTGCTGATATACGCACAGCCACTCCAAACAGTGTTGGTGATGGTTTCATAGGATTAAATGCATTTCATCCACAGGGATCACGCCCGTTCAATCCTTTCTTACTTCTGGATCATCACGGTCCAATGCAGGTGAAGCCATCAAACAAACCCAAAGGTGTTGATCAACACCCACACCGGGGATTTGAAACGGTAACGATTGTATATGAAGGTGCCCTCGAACATCGCGATTCTGCTGGAAATCATGGCAAACTCTTTGCCGGTGATGTGCAATGGATGACGGCCGCATCGGGAATCATTCACGAAGAAAAACATGAGAAGGAGTTTTCCCGTCAGGGAGGTCAGTTGGATTTTGTACAATTGTGGGTCAATCTGCCTGCTAAAGACAAAATGAGTCCACCGAACTACCAGGATATTTCAGCATCGAAAATTCCAACATCCGTATTACCGGGCGGAGGAAATCTACGTGTCATTGCGGGTGAATTAGCGGGCTTACAAGGTCCCGCCAGTACGTTTAGCCCCATTGTTGTAGCGGATTTAACTCTTACCGCTGGGCAATCAGAAACACTCACTATTCCCACTGACTACGCATTGATGATCTACGTACTAAGTGGTTCTGCCAGTCTTATCGGAGAGACTATTAATCGCGGACAACTTGCGCTTATGAATAACGATGGCGATGCGGTTACGCTCTCAACGTCAACAGACGCCAAAGTGCTTATTTTGGCAGGCGAGCCAATCCGGGAGCCATTAGCGGTGTATGGCCCTTTTGTAATGAATACTCGTGAAGAAATTCTGGAAGCATTCGAAGACTTTCAGAATGGAAAAATGGGGGTCTTGAAGTAATGGTCACTCATTGGCATTTGCTTGCACATCATTATATAGACATTTATTGATTTTTCCTGTAAGTGACTTGTATTGACGCGCAAGCAAATGACGATAAATGACCATTTTTATAAATCCTTAATATTCCCAAAACCAATGACATCCCTGTAGATCGGGTTGTCGCGCAGTTCTATTGCCCGAACCAGTTTGTCGGCACCAAACTTTGTTTTTAGATCGTAAAGAGTTTTTCGGAGCTTATTTTTCTGTATATCGTTACTGAATAAACTAAACGGAACCATATCGGCAGCAATGAATCGAAAAACAACTACAGACATACTTCGTAGGTGTTCGTTCAGAACTGGTTCACATGTATGGGCTGCCTGAAATTTCTCCAATCGTTCCCGGATTATTCGATACAGTTCAGGGCCATCCTGCTTAGGATCGGGAAAATGCACTTCATAGTTGTAGGTTTTGCCGGTATGATATCGACAGGAGAATGACATATCCTGACAAAAAATACCCTTTCGGACCATCCGCCGTTCCAGTGTCAGGCAAAGCGATTGCAGTAGTTCATCCAGACGTTCGGTCGTTTGTCGTTGCTCAGTAGAAATTGTTCGCATGGCCGACATACTTTTTAATTCATCATTCGTTGACAAATCAACTTCTCCGCCGAAATTAAGTCGCAGATGCCAATGCCAGCCAACAATACTTTTACAGACCGCCCGTAAATGATCAGGTGAGGCATAGCGCAAATCCAGTGGCGTATGAACACCCCCTGCCTGCAAGCGGGCGGCCATCCGATGGCCAATTCCGGGCAAATCGGTGAGGGTTAATGAACGTAGAACTTCGTCGATCGTTTCGGGGGTGATTACGGTTAGGCCATCAGGCTTTTGTATGTCAGAGGCTAATTTGGCCAGGAATACATTAGGAGCAATACCTATCGAGCAGCGCAGCCAATCCCCAACCTTCCCTTTAATAGCCTGTTTAATAGCCAACGCCACCTGCCGCATATCTTTATACACGAGTTGGTAGTTCGTTAAATCCACTACTGCTTCGTCAATACTTTTAGGCACCACATCATCCGAAAATGTTCGAAGTACCTCAACAATCTTGACGTGGTATTCCCGATACCGATTAGGATGGGTTTCAACCGGAACAAGGTCTGGGCATAGCATAATGGCCTGATCTAAACGCATCCCCGTTTTTACTCCCTGCAATTTGGCTTCTACGGAAGGGGCAATCACGCAGCCATGCCGTCCCGTATAAACACATACGCCAACTGGCCGGCCACGCAGCCAATAATTATCCTGTTGTTCGCAGGATGCAAAGAAACTGTTCATATCCACGAATAACATCGTTGGGTTTGTATGCGAACTAAGTCGATTCCGGTTCATCAATTTTTGGCTAAGAATGTGGCTTTTCGTATAGTCATTCGTCTGTATTTATAGTATATTTGCTGTAATACAAGCGCAATATATTTTACTTGTATTATACTATCAACTATCTATCTGCTAATGGCAGGAATTAGTTTAAAATAATTATTACTACTGTGACTATCCAGGACCGACTAAAGCAGGTTTTCGACGCCCTAGGCATTACTATTTATCAGATAGCCAAAGAGTTAGGCGAAAACCCATCGAAATTTTATAATATTCTGAACGGTCGGGCAAAACCCTCCTACGACACAATAATGAGCTTGCTGGCCTGTTACCCACAGATCAGCGCTGATTTCCTGATTCGTGGCATTACACCTGTTCTAAATCCACCCGAAGGAAACGCTCAGTTAATGCTGGTCAGTGACGACACAATCGAAGTTCCGTTTGTGCCAGTTAAGTTTTATGCCACATTTGTTGAGAGCTACTCTGATACAATTAGCCCAGCAGACACCGAGTCTTTTCGGGTGCGCAAACCGTTACTAAAAGGCCATAAAAACCCGGTTGTGCTGGAAATTTCGGGCAGTAGTATGAGCCCACAACTAACGCATGGCGCCAAAGTATTGGCGGTCCCCATCAGTGAAAACAACTGGGAATACCAGTCAGGGGGAGTGTATGCCGTGATGTACAGGGATTATTTTGTGGTCAAGCGCATCCGCGATAATGAGCTGTTAACCCGCAAGTACCTTACGCTACATTCCGACAACCCAAACGGAGGTAATGTAACGGTACCTCTACAGGACATTCGGGGACTGTGGAAAATAGTAGCGATTGTAGAAGCCCCCGTTGAATAAGTAATTAGTTAAATAGTCAAAATGGTCAGGCGTTGATAATCAATGTTTGACGGCTCCTGACCATAGTTGACCAATCTTAAACTCCATCCTGCTCCATCACCTCTTTTTGGTGCGCCCACATTTCCTGGAAAATTGGGCTACGTTGACGGAGGTCGGTGAAACTTCCCTCATCGACGATTCTGCCATCCTGCATAATATAAATATAGTCGAATAGGGGTAGCAGGTGAAGCCTGTGGAGGGTGGACACAATGGCTTTATCAGCAAACTCACGTAGGAGGCCCCGGTAAATTGCCAGCTCAGTTTTTGGATCTACACTGCTAGTTGGCTCATCCAAGAGAACAATATCGCTTGACCGGGCCGCCAATACACCCCTTGCTAATGCCAATCGTTGCCGTTGTCCGCCGGACAAATTCACGCCTTTTTCCTGAATATTTGTATCCAGACCGTTCGGAAGTTGCTTTACAACGTCTGTAAAGTGAGCAACCCGGCACACATCATTGACTTCCTCCTCACCAAACGGTAGACCGAGGGTGATGTTATACGCAATTGTATTCTCAAAAATTTCCGGCTCCTGCGGAAACAGGGTCACCGTATTGGCAACCGCATTCAGATCGGGAATGGGTTGCCCATCTACGCGCACCGATAACCCCGACTCGGGTAAATACAAACCACGTAACAATGTTAGTAACGTACTTTTACCGGAGCCGCTTTCACCAATAAAGGCCACTCGCTTACCTCGGGCCAACTGAATCTGCAGATCAATCAAATTGGGTACTTTTTGTGTAGAGCTGCCCACACGTCCATGGGAAAAGTTGAGACCAGCAATATCGATAATACGCCAATTTACAGGCAAGGTTTCATGTTCTGGACGCTCATGACGGGCATAGGCTTCACCAATACCACGTGCGGTCTGAACGTCGGTGTTGAACTGAACAATCTGCGTGTATTGCCAGGCAACATCATGAAACACACTCGTAAACTGATTGACATAACCCAATAAGGTTACCAGGCCGCCAATCAGAAATACCTGCCCCGGAACATAATGCTGATAGATATAACCTGAAGCCAGCGTAATATAAATTAAGGCAACCAGCAGCGAAGCAACGAACCATTTCCATTCATTAATCTTCACCTGCCGCATAAACGGTGGAAAAACAAGCGCAACTTTACTAGCCAATGCCTGTTGAATTCGCTCCTCCAACCGTAGCGTGATCACAGTACTAATATTGGACAGGCTGTCGAACAGGGTTGACGAAACAATATGCTCTCGCTCGTTAGTTTCGTCCAGCGCTTTAATAAATGGCCTGTCGAAACGAAGAATTACCCAAATTGTTAGGGCGCCCAACGCCACCCCTACCAGCCCAAAAGCAGGGGAAAAATAGAGCATAGCACCGAACGAAAACACAAATTTTGATAGGGCCTGAAGGTAAATGAAGCCATCCTGAAAAAATGTTTTGAGTGCATCATACGCTTTTCGGATTCGATTGATGGTAGCCCCGCTATGGTGATCTTTATGCCAGCCAACCGGTAGATGCAAGGTCTGATGAAACAACTCATCCAGAAAATTACGGCTCAAATTAAACGCCAGTCGCCGTTCCATAACCCGTGCTGGCCCATGAAACGCCCACTCCAGCAACTCTAATCCCATATAGCCCCCCGCATACAACCAGACTAGTTGTAGAATAGCCGTTTCCTGCTGCTGAAGTTTGCCAATGAACCAGCCAAATAGCAAAGGACGCAAGGCCGCTACCACATTGGCCATGACAAACAGAAAATAGACTAGTATGTATTGCCGTTTTTCCTGTCGGGCATACGTCCAGGCTGTTCGGAGTAAGGCTATGTATGGATTTTGCATGATTCCAAGTTACAGTCTCATTTTCTAAAACCTAGTTAACTAGTAGAATGGACAAAAAAGGAGAATAGTTTCTACGATATTCTTAGCCTATCCATTGGTTTTGTGGTTGACTTTCAGTAATTTTGCGTCCTGATTTACAAAAGGGTCATCTGCCTCTTGTAGTGACCCTTTCCTTTCGAGTTCAGAAAAACATAACTTTCAGTATAACAAGCTAATGGCTCGCGATTTAAATTTCACGAGAAACATCGGTATCGCTGCCCACATTGATGCGGGTAAGACGACCACAACCGAACGAATTCTCTATTACGCCGGGGTAAGCCACAAAATTGGTGAGGTACACGATGGTGCCGCAACGATGGACTGGATGGAACAGGAGCAAGAGCGGGGGATTACGATCACCTCGGCCGCTACGACTGTTGACTGGACCTACCGTGAACAAAAGTACCACATCAACATTATTGACACACCTGGCCACGTTGACTTCACTGTTGAAGTAAACCGCTCCCTGCGTGTACTTGATGGGTTGGTGTTCCTGTTTAGCGCCGTTGATGGCGTTGAGCCTCAGTCAGAAACCAACTGGCGTCTGGCTAACAATTACAACGTAGCTCGCTTAGGCTTCGTCAATAAAATGGACCGCTCCGGTGCCGATTTCCTGAACGTGTGCAAGCAGGTGAAGGAAATGCTGGGTAGCTACGCAGTTCCTCTTCAATTACCGATCGGTGAAGAAGAAAACTTCAAAGGTGTTGTTGACCTCGTTAACTTCCGCGGAATCCAGTGGAACGAAGACGACAAAGGGATGACTTTCCGTGAAGTTCCTATTCCGGCTGATATGCTGGACGAAGCAACCGAATGGCGTGAGAAGCTTCTTGAAGCAGTTGCCGAATTCGACGATTCGCTGATGGAAAAGTATTTCGAAGATCCTGAATCAATTTCGGAAGACGAAATACTGGCGGCTCTGCGTAAAGCAACTATCTCGATGAAAATCGTGCCAATGCTTTGCGGTTCGTCGTTCAAAAACAAGGGTGTTCAAACCATGCTTGACTACGTGATGGCCCTGTTGCCATCGCCAATGGACAAGGAAAGTATCAAAGGAACCAATCCAGATACAGGTGAGGAGATTTCCCGGAAGCCTTCGTCAACGGAACCCTTCTCGGCACTTGCGTTCAAAATTGCTACTGACCCATATGTAGGCCGTTTGTGCTTTGTACGTTCGTACTCGGGTGTACTGGAATCAGGTTCTTACATCCTGAACAACCGGTCGGGTAACAAAGAGCGGATTTCGCGGATTTTCCAGATGCACGCGAACAAGCAAAACCAGATCGATCGCTTGGAAGCAGGTGACATTGGTGCTGTAGTTGGCTTTAAAGACATCAAAACCGGCGATACGCTGTCGGATGAGAAGCACCCAATCGTTCTGGAATCAATGGTATTCCCAGAGCCCGTTATTGGTTACGCGATCGAGCCTAAGAAATCAGCGGATCAGGATAACTTCTCGAAAGCAATTGGTAAACTGATTGAAGAAGATCCAACCCTTAAAGTTGAATCGAACGAAGAAACCGGCCAGACCATTATCCGTGGTATGGGTGAGCTTCACCTCGAAATCATCATCGACCGGATGCGTCGTGAGTTCAAGGTAGAAGTAAACCAGGGTGCACCACAGGTAGCTTATAAAGAGAAGCTTACTAAAAATGTTGAACACCGCGAAGTTTACAAGAAACAAACGGGTGGTCGCGGTAAGTTTGCCGACATCGTTTTTGAACTCGGACCTCGTACCGAAGATGAAACGGGTGTTATCCAGCCTGGATTAGAGTTCGTTAATGGCATTGTTGGTGGTGTAATTCCTCGCGAATTTATCCCGGCTGTACAAAAAGGCTTTGATGAATCGCTGAAAAACGGTCCGCTGGCTGGCTTCCCACTCGAAAGCATGAAAGTCCGGTTATTCCACGGTTCGTACCACGACGTTGACTCCGACTCGCTCTCGTTTGAAATGGCAGCTCGTTTAGGCTTCCGCGAAGCGGCTCGTCAGGCTGGTCCGAAACTGCTCGAACCAATCATGGCCGTTGAAGTACTGACTCCCGAAGAATACACGGGTCCAATCACAGGGGATTTGAACCGTCGTCGGGGTGTTATGAAAGGTATGGATACCAAAGCTGGGTCACAAGTGATCAAGGCTGATGTTCCTCTTTCAGAACTGTTCGGCTACGTAACGGATCTTCGTACTATGTCGTCGGGTCGTGCTACGGCTAACCTGACGTTTGCACACTATGAAGTAGTACCCCAGAACATTTCGGATACGGTTGTAGCGAAAGAAAAAGGTGGTAAATAATCAATAGCATTGGGCAACTGGTCAAAACTGACCGGTTGCCCATTTTTTGTGTCGTTGGAGTAAATGGTTCTTTCGGCGGCACTTTCACATAACGAACCAAAACACAATGAGCCAGAAAATTCGCATTAAGCTGAAATCGTTCGACCACATGCTGGTTGACAAGTCGGCAGAAAAAATCGTGAAAGCGGTTAAATCGACGGGTGCTATCGTAAGCGGCCCCATCCCCCTGCCAACCAACAAAGAAATCTACACGGTTCTTCGTTCGCCCCACGTGAACAAGAAAGCACGGGAACAATTCCAACTTTGCACCTACAAGCGGTTAGTAGATATCTACAGCAGCAGTGCAAAAACGGTTGACGCCCTGATGAAACTCGAATTGCCGAGTGGTGTTGATGTAGAAATCAAAGTCTAACGACTTCTTTCTTAAGGCTTGCAATGCCGCAAGTGCGAATCCTACAGGTTTCGGGCTTGCGGCATTTTCGTCTATAATCAATTCCCTTTCGTTTCGTTGAATTATACGTACAATCTGCCTGTTATTTTTGTATATTGTATGACAGGGCGACACGCCGTCCTGGGAGATTTTATCCGTTATGTTAAACGTCATTCAGCTACTGCCCGACTCAATAGCCAACCAGATTGCGGCTGGTGAGGTCGTGCAGCGGCCAGCCTCGGTGGTAAAAGAGTTGCTTGAAAACTCGGTCGATGCAAAAGCCAAATCGGTTCAGGTTATTATCCGTGAAGCGGGCCGCAACCTGATTCAGATTGTGGACGATGGCCTTGGTATGACTGAAACCGATGCCCGCATGAGCTTTGAGCGTCATGCCACGTCTAAAATTCGGTCGTCCGATGATTTATTCCGCATTCGTACAATGGGTTTCCGGGGTGAAGCACTGGCTTCTATTGCCGCCGTGGCCCAGGTTGAGATGCGTACACGCCGGGCCAGTGATGAGTTGGGGACATTGGTGCGGATAGAAGGCTCAGATATTAAGGCGCAGGAAGCCATTTCATGTTTGCCAGGGACAAACATTCTCATTAAAAATTTATTTTTCAACGTACCCGCCCGACGTAATTTCCTGAAATCGAACTCGGTGGAGATGCGTCATATTATCGACGAGTTTCAGCGCGTAGCGCTGGCTAACCCTGAGGTGGGTTTTTCGCTGTTCCATAACGATCAGGAAATTTATAACCTGCCAGCCGGAAAGCTTAGTCGACGAATTGTTGACATGTTTGGCAAAAGTTACCGGGAACAGTTGAACTTCTGCGAGGAGCAAACTCCCTACGTAACAGTACACGGCTACATAGGAAAGCCAGAATCGGCGAAGAAAGCGCGGAATGAGCAATTCTTTTTTGTCAATAATCGCTTTATAAAGCATAACTATCTGCACCACGCCGTTGTGGGTGCTTATGAAGGTACGCTCCCTGAAGGCAGTCACCCTTTTTATGTGCTGTTTATAGACATCGACCCATCGCACATCGACATTAACATACACCCCACTAAAACGGAGATAAAGTTCGATGACGAACGATCAGTTTATGCCATCATGATGGCTGCCGTCCGGAAAGCGGTCGGGGTATATAATTTATCACCTTCGCTTGATTTCGACTCTGATGTTAATTTCCTGGCAGGAGTGCGGCCTGATACGTCGAAATCGCAATCTGGGGGTACAGCTGTTCTTCAGCCAACCTCTAAAGTAAATGGCCCAGGTACGAGTTCAGCGCGCCCAATCACACCTTCGTGGGCGTCTGGAGCAGGCCAGCGCCAGCCCGCACTAGAACGCACTTCATTACGAACTGATGCCTTAGACAAAGCTGCTGGTAGCGGCTTCGATGTTCCTAAAAAACCGAACACAGACCGGCCATCGGTCAATAACTGGAAAACCTTGTATGAAGGTGTAGCTGGGACAGAAATTCCTGAGACTTCACTGGATCCTGGTGAAACAGGGGGCGACTGGTTAGGACCCTCTAAACAAACCACGGCATTACAGAACCAGCCTTCAGCTGAGAGCGAGCCCATTACAATGGGTAGTCGGGCCAATCAGCTACCAGTTGGTTTAGAATCATCTGAACAGGTGGTTCCCATGCTGGTTGAAGATGAAAATATTGTACAGGTGCAAAATCGTTACCTTTTGGCACCTATCAAGTCTGGAATACTGCTGATTGATCAACGTCGAGCTTATGAACGAATTTTGTACGATCAGTTTCACACTGCCCTAACCAAGCAGAATGGCGTTTCGCAACAATTATTATTCCCTAAAACGATTACGCTGGCTCCGGTCGATTTTCAATTAGCGCTCGAACTTCATGAGGATTTAACCCATCTCGGGTTTGAATTCGACGAACTGGGGGCGAACACATTTGTGATTCGGGGTGTTCCAACCTTGACAATGGGCGAAAATGAAGAAGAACTTTTCGCTAATTTGCTCGCTCAATTGCGGGCTGATACTGGCCGGTTGAAGCTTGACAAGATCGAGTCGATGGCACGTTCTATGGCACGCCGGTCATCTATGCATCATATAGCCCGCCTGAGTGCTACTGAGTGTCGAGCCTTAGTAAATCAATTGTTCGCATCAACGAACCCTAGCTATACGCCTACCGGCGAACCAGTGACAGTTGTGCTTACGTTAGATAAAATTGCAGGACTTTTGCGCTGATTATTGCGTTAATCCGCCTAAATTAGTTGATATTAAGATGTTTAACCTTACTCCAGTAGTTCGCGTATTATTAATTATAAACGTAGTAGTCTTTCTGGTTACGAATGATGCGATTATTGACCAATTTGGCCTGCATTCGTTTCTGTCTGACAAATTCAATCCGATTCAGTTATTGACGCACATGTTCTTGCATGGTGGCTTTAACCACATTTTCAGTAACATGATTGGGTTAGTCGTTTTTGGCCCATTGCTGGAGCAATTTTGGGGACCACGTCGATTTACGTTTTTTTACTTTTTTTGCGGTTTAGGTTCTGCATTATTATTCTCGGGCGTAAACTATTTTGAGATGCACGACGTATATGAATCCATTCAGACCTATCGTGCAAACCCTAGTTTTGAGAGCTTTTCGGCCTTCATTGACCAGCATGCTGGCTCCTATTATGACCGACTAGCTCCGTTTATGGAGCAGTTTAAACAGTTTCCAAAAGATAGTAAAACTATTGAGGCTAGTATAACCATTGCCAATCGAATTCTCACAAGTCAGGTCGATGAACCAATGGTAGGTGCTTCTGGTGCCGTTTTTGGCGTAATTATGGGTTTTGGCTTATTGTTTCCGAACACTGAGTTATTTTTATTGTTTCTACCTATACCGATTAAAGCAAAGTACCTCGTTATCTTTTACGGAGCCTTTGAACTTTACTCGGGAATTTATCGGGCACAAGCCGATAACGTTGCTCATTTCGCTCATATAGGCGGAATGTTATTTGCATTTATTCTCGTGAAATACTGGGGTTCCCAACGAAAAACGTTTTACTAGTGATGAGCGGCTTATTCGAGGATTTTCGGAGCGAATTCAATAAGCCCAACAATACGTTGGTGCAATTGATCTTGATCAATACGGTTGTTTTTCTGGTCTTGTTGCTGACGAAAGTCAGCCTGACAATGGCCGAGAAACTATTCGTATATGATTTTATACAGGAGCAGTTAATGCTCCCTGGTACATTGAGTGCATTTCTGCACAAACCCTGGACGCTGTTCACTTACTTTTTCACGCATGAGGAGATTTTCCATATTCTCTATAACATGCTGTTCTTGTACTGGTTCGGTCGGCTTATTGATGAATACTTGGGCAACCGAAGGCTCATTGGCCTATACATTATGGGAGGAATTGCGGGTGGATTGCTCTTCCTGGCTATGTACAATTTGGTTCCCTATTTCCGAAATCAGGAAATTACTCCACCTATGCTGGGTGCATCCGCAGCGGCCTTTTCGGTAGCTGTAGGGGCAGCTACATTGCTACCTAATTATACCTTCCATTTGCTCTTCTTTGGCCCAGTTCGTATCAAATACATTGTCTTCTTCTTTATTGTCCTTTCGGTTGCGCAATCCGCAGGGACGAATGCAGGAGGGAATCTGGCACACTTAGGTGGCGCATTAATGGGATTTTTCTACGTTAAGTTGCTGCAAAATGGTACAGACTTGGGTCGCCCGATTTACTGGATAGCCGATGGATGGAGTAATTTACTTAAACCAAAACCAGCCGTTAAGGTGTCCTATCGCCAACGAAGTAATGCCAGTACACAGGCAAGTTCGTATGTCTCATCAACAGGCACAGCGTCGTCCATATCAACACCCGACCAGGATGAAGTTGATACGATCCTGGATAAAATTTCACGATCTGGTTACGAAAGTTTAACCCGTGAGGAAAAGCAAAAGCTTTTTCGGGCCAGTCAGCGAAATTAAAAGAAGCAAAGAGGTACTGAGTTGTCCTCAAAAACGATGACTCGTTATGTAGTATAATTCAATTGAAACTATTTCTTTTTAAAATCTAAGCCTTTGTTGCCGACGTATATATACAGAGGCACAGAGGCTTAGATTTTTTATAGTTGTTAAAAAAACTGTAGCTTCGTTGTTTCAATACAATGGGCAAACCACCAACAGAACAATCTATTCTGGACGTGTGTTGTTGTAAGACAGACGTTTATCTGCTATCACCATGCTGATTACCCCTGGCAGTCTTTTAGCCACAATTAATACTCCCAACGACCTTCGTAAACTCGATAAATCCCGCTTACCTCAGGTTGCCGATGAACTCCGTCAGTTTATTATCGACGATGTTTCGGTTTATGGTGGCCATTTTGGAGCTAGTCTGGGGGTAGTTGAACTAACCGTTGCGCTTCATTACGTTTTTAATACCCCTGACGATCAACTAATTTGGGATGTAGGCCATCAGGCTTATGGACACAAAATTCTGACAGGCCGCCGGGAGCGTTTTCATACAAATCGGTTCTACAAAGGCCTTTCAGGCTTTCCGAAGCGGAAAGAAAGTCCTTACGACTCCTTTGGTGTAGGCCATTCGTCTACGTCTATTTCGGCCGCTTTAGGCATGGCTGTGGCCTCACAGTTGCAGGGGAATTTTCAGCGAAATCACATTGCTGTTATTGGTGATGGCGCTTTAACCGCTGGCGAAGCCTTTGAAGGCATGAATCATGCTGGCGCAACGGATAGCAATTTGCTCATTGTGCTGAATGACAATTGCATGAGCATCGACCCCAATGTGGGCGCGCTACGCGAATATCTCACCGACATTACAACCTCGCAAACCTATAATAAGGTTAAAGACGAAGTCTGGAATTTACTCGGTAAAATGGATAAACTGGGTAAAACAGCGCAGGAATTAGTATCGCAGGTGCAGTCGGGAATTAAAAGTTCGTTACTGGAACAGAGTAATTTGTTCGAGTCATTGCACCTACGTTATTTTGGCCCGATTGATGGTCACGATATTGATCATCTGGTCAGTGTGCTGGCCGATCTTAAGAATATTCCAGGCCCCAAATTATTGCACATCCTGACCGTAAAAGGAAAAGGGTATGCTCCTGCCGAAAAAGACCAGACCAAGTGGCATGCACCCGGTTTGTTTGACAAAGTCACGGGGGTCATTCAAAAGAAAGTATACGACACACCTCAGCCGCCCAAATATCAGGACGTATTCGGAAACACGTTAGTCGAATTAGCGGAGCAAAACTCACGTATCGTGGGTGTAACGCCAGCTATGCCTTCGGGTTCCTCGATGAATATCATGATGAAGGCCATGCCAAAGCGGGCCTTCGATGTAGGTATTGCCGAACAGCATGCCGTAACGTTCTCGGCGGGGATGGCTACGCAGGGTGAAGTTGTCTTCTGTAATATTTACTCGACGTTCATGCAGCGGGCCTACGATCAGGTTATTCATGACGTCTGCATCCAGGAACTGCCTGTAATTTTTTGTCTAGATCGGGCTGGTTTTGCCGGAGCCGATGGACCAACCCATCACGGAGCCTACGATCTGGCCTATATGCGCTGCATCCCAAATATGATTGTAGCAGCTCCTATGAATGAGCAGGAGTTGCGAAACATGATGTTTACAGCCCAGTCTGATGAAGTACAGCAGGGAAAACAAGCCTTTACAATCCGGTATCCACGGGGCGAAGGCGTGATGCCTAACTGGCGTACTCCCCTCGAAAAACAAACTATTGGTAAAGGCCGCCTAATTAGCGATGGCGAAGACGTTGCTATTCTGACCATTGGTCATATTGGCAATTATGCCATTCAGGCCACAGAGATGCTGGCGAAAGAAGGTATCCGACCTGCCCATTTTGATATGCGTTACGTAAAGCCGCTGGACGAAGAGATGCTTCATCAGATTTTTAGTCGTTTCAACCGCGTTCTAACGGTTGAAGATGGCTGTATAATGGGCGGTTTCGGTAGTGCGGTACTGGAGTTTATGGCCAATCATGGCTATATGGCCCGAGTTAAACGATTAGGTATTCCTGATGCTGTTATCGAACATGGTGAGCAAATCGAGCTTCATCATGAGTGCGGCTTTGATCCGCAAGGTATTGCCGATGCCGTTCGGGAGTTACTATTTACCAGCAAGACCATAGCCGTATAAAATTCTATTTTCGACAGGATTACCGGATTAACAGAAAATTATTTCACTCTGTTAATCCGGTAATCCTGTCTATTTTTTTTGCGTATATGAAAGTTTTCAAATTTGGTGGAGCCTCCGTAAAAGATGCAGATGGTGTTCGTAATCTGGCCGAAATTGTTCGGACGCAGGGTCAGGATGTTCTGGTCGTTGTATCGGCGATGGGCAAAACTACCAATGCACTTGAGGACCTTGTTCGCGCTTATGTGAATCAACAAGCAGACAATGTTCACACTGGATTGGCCACTATAAAAGCGTATCACAAACAAGTTATCAGTGATCTAGCCCTAACAGGGGAGTTTAGTCCGGTTTATGAGACATTCGCTCAACTGGAATCCTATTTGTCGCAAAAACCCAATGGCTCATACGACGAGATCTATGATCAGATCGTTTCATTAGGTGAAGTGTTGTCTACCCAAATTATAGCTGCCTATCTACAGCAACGTGCTATTACAGCCCAGTGGCTGGATGCTCGGCAGTTGGTCTGTACCGATACAACCTTTCGTGAAGGCCGAGTTGACTGGGAGGAAACCGGCCTGCGTATTAACCAGAACGTACCTGAAACTGGCGTCAAAATAACCCAGGGATTCGTTGGACAAACACAGGCGAATCGGACAACTACGCTTGGCCGCGACGGGTCTGACTACTCGGCAGCCATCTTTGCCTATTGCCTCAATGCCGACAGTGTTACGATCTGGAAAGATGTACCGGGTGTGCTCAATGCCGACCCACGCTGGTTTGACGAAACGATACTATTAGACAAATTAACCTATCAGGATGCAATCGAGTTGGCTTATTATGGGGCTACGGTCATTCATCCCAAAACGATTAAACCTCTGCAAAACAAGGGAATACCACTCTATGTACGGTCGTTTTTAAAGCCGGATGCACCCGGAACCGTTATTGGCAATTTCGAGCAACACCTGTCGACACCCTCATTTATTTTTAAGGTTAATCAGGTCCTGATCTCACTTCGCCCAAACGATTTTTCATTTATTGCCGAAGATAATCTAAGCCGAATTTTTGGCCGTTTTGCCCAGGCTGGGGTGAAAATCAACCTGATGCAGAATACAGCGATCAGCTTTTCGGTCGTTGTCGATAATAATCCTGACCGGGTACCTGCCCTATTGACCCTATTAAAGCAAGATTTTCGGGTTAGTTATAACGATAGTCTGGAGTTAATTACGATTCGTTATTACGATCAGGGCACCATCGACCGTGTTCTGGTCAACAAAAGATTATTACTAGAGCAGAAAAGCCGCTATACCGTGCAACTCGTTGTCAAAGATTTGGGGTAAATACTTCCTTTATAAAGCCTGAAATAATAAGCCACTACGTCCTATTTAACTGACCATCAACTTACTTAATACATCATTCCATTTTTCTATTCATAAGTCCTCTTTTAGGAAACTGGTTAGTCTAACCTGGGAATTTTATAGAATTTCCAGGTTAGCAGCTACTATAGGGTTTTCCCTAAATTTATATAAAGTTGGGTTTTCACTATTCTCTAAGCCGTATCATTAGTCCTATTTTTGCTAAACAAAATTCTATTTACCCAGAAGCGTAAGCATGAGGATGGAGGGTAAATCAACAAGGGAAGCAAGCCAGCAATGTTCCCACGCTACTTATAAAATCAAGTAAATGATACGAGTACTTATAGCAGATGACCATAATGTCTTTGTCGAAGGCATCGAGTCACTTATTTCGGGCGCCCCGGATATCAAGGTGACCGAACGGTGCTATACGGTTCAGTCAGTTATTGAGCGATTAAATCAGACAACAATTGATGTGGTTTTGCTGGACATTTCGTTCCCGCAAATTGAAGATGGGCTTAATCTCTGTGAACATATAACCCGCCTGTACCCAAAGACAAAAGTGGTTGCGCTAACCATGCACGACGATGCCAGTCTCATTAAACGAGTCGTAAAAAAAGGCGCCAGAGGTTATTTACTAAAGAATACAACCAAGGTTGAGCTACTTCAGGCGATCCAGACGGTTCATCATGAGAAGCAATATTTCAACGATACCATTACCCATATTCTGTTAAACGACGGGCCTAAGACTCGAAAATCGACTGCTGGGTCAGCTATAAAACCAAACCTGACACCCCGCGAATCGGAAGTGTTGACGCTCATAGCGCAGGGACTGACAACCCAACAAATGGCAACTCAGCTATTTGTTAGCGCTAAAGCCGTTGAATTTCACCGGAGTAGTTTGCTGATGAAGTTCGGGGTTCCCAATACCGCTTTGCTGATTAAGACGGCTATGGAAATGCACTATATTGATTGACGTTGTGCCCTTTACCCTGATGAAACCCAATTCTACGTCTTCTGTACTCTCCTCCTGGTGGATCATAACCCTCTTGCTCCTTGGGCTAGCTGGCGGGTTCCAGCCAGTTAGGGCTGGGTCGGAATCGGCGTCGATTGATAGCTTGAAAAGGCAGATCAAACAGTTGGTTCAGGATAAGAAATATGGACTGGCGGCAAAATCGTATGAGCATTTAGGCTGGCTATACCATCAGCAGTACGGCTATAACAAATACACCATGGATTCGTACTTCAGCGGATTGAAGTATTACAACCTGATTGGTGATTCGCTGGGCTATTACAACGAGCATATCGTTATCGGCGATTATTACACGCATGATTATTTCATGCAGCCCTATGCCGAGAAGTATTTGCGGAAAGCACAACAGTATTTTGAGCGAACCCACAACATGCCCAAGGTTATCGAATGTCGCCTGGGATTTGCGAACATTGCTCAAAAAAGAGAACCTATACCCAGCGATTTGCTAACTCAGTTGCGTAAAACCGAGCAATTAAGCGCCCAATACAAGCAAACGTATTCGCAGGCTTACGCCCTGAATCTACTGGCAAACACCTATTCGCGGGTCAAACAACCGGATTCTGCGGAGTATTTCGTAGCAAAAAGTTTGACGATGTCTCGTCAATTAAAGATTAACTGGCTGATTGCGTTGAATCACTTTTACCTCGGCATTGTCAACCAGTTCAGAAATCAGTCAACGGCAGCGATTGAGGAATACCAGAAGAGCTTCGTCATCGCTGAATCGGAGCATAACCTGTCTATGCTACGGGAATTATCCAAGCATATGGCCGATAGCTATTCGCGAATGGATGATCACAAAAATGCATACGTATGGTCGCTCAAAGCCCTTGATTTTACGAACCAGTTTTACTCATCCGAGCAGACCAAAAGCATTCGTCTCCAGGAGTTGGACAGTCAGATCAAGACGCTGGCGGTCGAAAAGCAACTGATTGAAGAACAAAGCCGAAATCAGCATGTGCTGAACTCCATGCTGGCCATTGGATTGCTTATCAGCGTATTAGGCGTAGGCGCTCTGATATTCTTGCGTCGTCAGCAAAAGTTGATCGCGCATCAGGAAACGGTCATTGCGCAACAGCAGATTCGGCAGTTGGAATTGAAATCGCTGCGGGCGATGATCGAAGGTCAGGAGGGCGAACGAAGCCGAATTGCCCGCGACCTGCACGATGGGTTGGGTATCCAACTATCCCGGATTAAGCTGTTTGTGGAAGCCCATCAGGAGCAGTTACCCTTATCGGTAAAAGAACCGTTGAACCAGTTTCTGGATGAAGCCTGTACGGAGACACGGCTAATTTCCAACGATTTACGGCCCTATGCGCTATCTACGTTTGGCCTCATTCCGGCGATGGAAGATCTGGTCCAAAAACTAAATCTGGTCAACCAGACAAAACTGATTCTGGAACATTATGGCGAAGTTCCAGATCTGGGTGATGAGGCTTCTGTCATGATTTATCGGGTTGTGCAGGAGCTACTCAACAATGCACTAAAACACGCTGATGCTCAAACCGTTACCATCCAGATAATGACCAGTGACGAAACCACATTGATTAGTGTAGATGACGATGGACGGGGGTATAATTTCGACAGTAAACCGTCACAAGGCAATGGTATCGCCAATATTCAATCACGTATCGCTTACCTGGGCGGGCAGGTTATATGGCAGAGTGAAGCCGGAAAAGGCACCTCCGTCATGATTTCTCTACCCATGCAGAAATTGCTAAAATCCGCGTCCATTTCCGCTTAATAGCCAGTACACCTGACTAAAAAATCAGCCAGCAGTTACAATAAAATCAGAATTATCTACCAAGTCTATTGTTTAAGTTAACTCTTAATTTTTTCCTCATGATTAAACATGTGCTTTCGGGGGCCTTCGTCCTGAGCAGTTGGATAGTTGTCCACGCACAGGAGCGAGCCATTACCAGTACAGCTACGGAGAAGAACCCGCCTGCACTGGCAACCATAAAAGCGGCCAGACCTATTCTTAACACGCCATCAGATACCAAAGCCCTGATAAAGGGAGTTGTATCCGATGAAAAAGGAAATACACTTCCGGGCGCAACGGTATCGGTGAAGGGCACGCAACTGGGAACTACCACCGATGTGAACGGGCGGTTCTCGATCAATATGCCTGCGGGCGCCAAAGTACTGGTTATTTCCTTTATCGGGATGAAAACGCAGGAAATTGAAGTTGGCTCGCGAACGAATCTGAACATCACCCTCCAAACGGGCGATCAATCGCTGGACGAAGTTGTCGTTATCGGCTATGGTACAGCCAAGCGTTCGGATGTTACGTCGTCGATTACGACCGTGAAAGCGGCTGATTTGAAAGACATTCCAGCGGCTGGTATTGATCAATTGCTTCAGGGCAAAGCAGCCGGTGTGACTGTGACCAGCAATGGCGGACAACCCGGTGGTGGCGTATCGGTTAAAGTGCGCGGGGTCACGTCCATCAACAGCAACGACCCTCTATTTGTAATCGACGGTGTGCCGTTTGTGGGAGGTAATACCTCGAATAGCACTGGCTACGCGGGTTTGGGTGGTGGCGATGGGCAGACGGGCAACAGTGTAATGGCTATGTTGAACCCCAACGATATCGAAAGCATCGATGTGTTGAAAGATGCTTCAGCACAAGCCATTTACGGATCACAAGCGGCTAACGGCGTCATTTTGATTACGACGAAAAAAGGTAAATCGGGCGAAGGCAAGATCAATTACGAAACCTACACGGGCGTTTCGGAAGTGGCCCGGCGATTGAATCTGATGAAGTTGCCCGATTTTGCCCGTTACCAGAACGAAGTCCTGCCTATTATCGGGAATCCGGTAGCCGATGAGTTCAAAAACCCCGATCTACTGGGCAATGGTACCGACTGGCAGGAGGCTATGTTTCAGCACGGAACGATCAGTAACCATCAGCTGAGTTTTTCGGGCGGTAAAGACCGAACCACCTACTATCTGTCGCTGAATTACTTCGACAACAAAGGGATTTTGCTGGGTTCCGATTTTAAACGCTACGCATCCCGCTTCAGCCTTGATACGCAGTTGAAAAGCTGGGCCAAAGTGGGTATCAGCGCCAACGTATCGCGCAGTATCCAGAACGTATCCTTGGCCGATGCCGCCGAAGGAACCATTTGGTGGGGTGCCTCGACCAGCCCATTAACGCCCGTAAAAAATATTGACGGGACCTGGGGTGGTGGCCAAACAGTAGGTGGCGTGCAGTACTACGGATCAAACCTAGTCGGGAACAGCCAGTACCGGGGAAACACCAAAACCTCGAACAACGTGTTTGGTAGCCTTTACGCTGAATTGCAGTTTACCAAAGACCTGTCGTTACGGAACGAACTTTCCTACTCCCTAGGGCAGGACAATAACATTGCGTACCAGAAAGCTGGTAATGTGGGTAGTACGTCGTTCCGGAGCAAACTGATCGATTCCCGTTCGGATAGCTACTATTGGTCGCTCACCAACTACCTGAGCTATACAAAAAACCTCCGAAAACACGGTATTCAGGCAACAGTTGGGCATCAGGTACAAAACTCCTACTACCAATCTATTTCGGGAAGCAAAGTGGATTTACAGGCCAATATTTTTGACCTCAACACCGGTAGCGCCGATCAGACCACCTGGGGCCTGAGTGGCGGCAAAGGCCAATGGGCCATGGAGTCGTATTTTGCCCGTGCCAACTATACCTACGATGATCGGTACTCGCTGTCGGCTAGTTTCCGGACGGATGGCTCGTCGAATTTCGGGCCAAACAATCGTTGGGGTTCGTTCCCTGGTGTATCGGCGGGTTGGACAATCTCGAACGAGAAATTCATGAAAGGGCCTATTGCCACGGTTCTGAGCTATGCAAAACTGCGGGTAGGCTATGGGGTGGTTGGTAATCAGAACTTCCCCGGCGGTGCCCCTAACCCTGCTTACGTAGGAGCTGTGCAATTCTTCTCGGGTCCGGTTGGGTTCGGTTCCTCGAACATGATCAATGGTATTCCGAACCCGAACCTGAAATGGGAGTCGGTAAAAACGACCAACGCTGGGGTTGATTTGGGCTTCTTCAACGGGCGCATCGACGCAACGATTGATGTCTACAAAAAAGTTACGTCCGACATGATCATCTTCCTCACCGGCCCCAACCTGATTGGCGTTGGCGACCAGTGGGATGATTTGAAAGCCCCTCTGGGTAATGCCGGTCAAATGACCAATACAGGTGTTGATATTGGCCTGACGACCACCAACATCAAAAAGGGTAATTTCAGTTGGAAGACGAATGTCGTATTTACGCAATTCACCAACCGTTATGACAAAGCGGCCAGTGCTGCATCGGCCCTGGACGGAAAAGTGTATTACAACAACTACCTGATCACGCATACCACACCCGGCAACGCGGTTGGCTCGTTCTGGGGATTAAAAACCGATGGGTTATTCCGTACGCAGGCCGAACTGGACGCCAGCCTCCCCCAATTTGGCTACAAGGTGAACCAGACCGAGACATGGCTGGGCGATGTTCGCTTCAAGGACATCAACGGCGATGGCAAGATCGACGCGCAGGACTACACCTTTATTGGCAGTCCATTACCGAAATTCACCTGGGGCTTTACCAATACGCTCAACTACGGCGACTTCGATTTCTCGTTGTTCCTGCAAGGGAGCCAGGGGGCCAAAGCGTTTAACTTCCTGCGCTGGCAGTTGGAGGGTCTGAACAATGCCTATACCAACCAGCTACAAACGGTAACGGATCGCTACACCGAAGCCAACCCGAACGGCTCACTGCCGCGATTTACCAACACCAACAAGAACAATACCGCCATGTCGGACCGCTACGTGGAGGATGCTTCTTACTGGCGTATTCAGAACATTACGCTGGGCTACCGACTACCCAAAACGTTGCTTAGCAAGGTGAAGGTATCGAACCTACGGATTTACGGGACGATTCAGAACCTGAAGACCTTCACGAACTACTCTGGCTACGACCCCGAAATCGGCGCGTTCAACAACAGTATTAAGCTGATGAATGTAGACACCGGCCACTATCCGAACCCACGTACGTTCACCGTAGGCGCCAATCTGCAATTCTAAATTAAAGAGCGATAGGGCGAACGAGTGAAAGAGCGGATTGCTGACGCATACCCTTTTACCACTCGAAGTCTTTTTCACGATAGGCAATAATCGCTCTTTCGCTCATTCACTCTTTCACGTTTAAAAAGATGAAACTCAAGCCACTATATGCCCTGATACTTCCGGCGGTGCTGTTGTCTTCCTGCTCGAAAGACTTCATTGACCGGCCTTCGCTGTCGGGTACCACAACCGGAAACTATTACAACAATGCGGACGAAGTACGGGCCGCAACCAGTACACTTTACAGCGGCTTACCCTGGCGCAACTACGAAAGCCGCGCACAGGATGCCATCGGCGACGTTATGGGCGGGAATATGTTTACCTACACCGACGTCGAATACCTGAACTTCTCCGTCTCGTCGGCTTCCGATCGGGTTGGCGCGGCCTGGGGTGCGTTTTACAAGATCATTGGCTATGCCAACGTCATGATCAAAACGTTTGAAGAGAAGAAAGCTGCTGGTGGTGGGGCCGCTTACCTGGACCCGGCTATCGCCGAATGTCATTTCATTCGGGGTACCATCTATTTCTACATTGCCCGTACTTGGGGTGCTGCACCGATCATCACCGATCCAGGCGCAACGGCGTTGTCCGGCAACTTTAATATTCCCCGTTACCTGCAAAAAGATGTGCTTCGGTTTGCACTCGATGAATTAAAACTGGCCGAAACAGGCTTACCCGAGTCAGATGTACCGGGCCGCTTGACGAAGTACTCGGCGAAGGGCATGATGTCCAAACTGTACCTGTATAACAAGGATTACGCCAATGCGAAGGCGAAGGCCGAAGAGGTCATCAACTCGGGCAAATACGCGCTGGTTGACGATTATATGGGCATGTTCACGAAAATGAGCCTGAACAATAATGCCGAAACCTTATTCTCGATTCAGCACCAATTGGCGGGTGATCCCTGGGGAACGGGCAATATCAAAAACCCGGATCGTGGCGCTGGTGCGTTGCGTACCGCCGAAGCCGATGCCTGGGAAATGTATGTTCCTTCGCTCGATTTATTGAAAGAATACGAGTTTGGCGATCTACGCCGGAAGTGGTCAGTAATGGAACAGGGCTGGACTAATCCGAACTGGAAACCCCAACGCGCCAATGCGCCCAAGTACAACGCCTTTATGGCCAATGGATTTAAGTACGATACGTTGCAACCCACCGAAGATGGCGGCAGCCTGAACGCTACCCGTTCCAATATCGTCAAGTACTTTGCGGGACCAGGGAAAAGTTTTGGTGGCGAAGCGGTGCTAGGCCAGAATTCGGGCAACAACGTCGTGCTTCTTCGCTATGCCGACATCTTACTGATTTACGCGGAGGCTACCCTGGCGGGTGCCGCGTCGACCAGCGATGCGAAAGCGCTTGACGCCCTGAATAAAGTCCGGAGCCGGGCGGGTTTGTCGCCCCGAACATCATTTACACAGGATAACATTCTTCACGAACGTCGGGTCGAGTTTGCCTTCGAGGGCGACTACTGGTACGATATTCAGCGGCAGGGATTTGCCAAAGCGAAGTCGATCATTGAGAAGCAAAACCGGGGAACGGTGACGGGAGCAACCTATCTCACCAATTTCACGGAAGACAAGATGTTTCTGCCGATTCCGGCTGGCGAGATCGTTCAAGACCCCGAATTGGGCAAAGATCCAGTTCCTTACTACAACTAAACTATTGGCCGGGTCTGGTTTTGGTATACTGTTTTCGGTTTAAAATGGGCTGATGCCAGCAAGGTAGATGCCCAGTTGACCGTACCAACGGACCGCATAGCGGAACCGAGAACAGTAAACCAAATACCGTAAACCACAAACCATATTCCAATGAAATTCAATCAATTAGCAACCTTATCATTCCTGGCAGCAGTAACTGCTTTCACGATAAGTTCCTGCACAAAAGATACCGACGGAAGTCCGCAAATTGCCCCCGGAAATCCCGTCGCCACCAAGCTCATGCCCGACTCCGCAGCGGGTGGATCGCTGGTTACGTTAACGGGTACGGGCCTGGGCGATATTCGCAGTATTGTTTTTGAAAAAGGGAATGTACCTGCCGGGTTTCAATCCACGCTCAATACCGAAGGAGCTATTCTTTTTCGGGTACCTTCGGAGGTGCTGGGCGGTACCCAGAACATTATTTTCACCAACAGCGCGGGTAATACGCTGAAGGTTCCGTTCAAGGCGCTGGCCTATCCGACGGTGGCCTCGGTCTCGAATTATAATTTCACGAAAGGGACCGTCATTACCCTCACTGGTAACAACTTCGACGATGTTACGGCGGTTACGCTGACCGATTCGGTGAAAGGCGTGTCGGACCCGGTAACGATTGTTTCTAAAGCAAAAACGCAATTAGTTGTCCAGATGCCCACGTCGACACTGAACCGCGCTCCCTTACGCATTACTAACGGCACCGGGCGAATCACGTCTCCGCAGGAGTTTGTGAATGTCGATAAAGCTTACCAAATCTTTACGGATGCCTATGGCACTGGTTTCCAGGATGGCTCCTGGGGCGATGCAGCTGCCGTATCGACCAAAGAGTTTGCATCGGGAACAGCCTCCATTGGCAAAAACTTTCAGAAAGGCAACTGGCATTTGATCGCGTTTGCGAACTGGTCAGGATCGGCCATTCCGTACTCTGCGGATTACACCTATGTAACGGGCTGGATCAAAGGCGCTTCGGCCGATTACTCGCTTTACTTAACGACCGATGCAGGCAAGGCTGGCTTCGGGGATTTCGTTGAGACAAATAAGATCAATGTAAAAGCCGGGGTTTGGAATTACTTCAAGATCAAGCTGTCGGCGATAGACTTCTGGATCGCTGGCAAAACCCTAACGCAGGTCGGTTTCCGGATTCAGGGGCCGGATAAACAGGATGAGACCTTCTATTTCGATGACCTCATGCTGGTGAAGTAGAGCATTGGTTTTCATTCAACTTCCGAGTTTGAAACTCCTAAAATTCCCCTGAATATCAAAAGGTTAATCCCTAAATTTTTGCTCCAGCATTCTCCCCTCTCCCGTTTTGGGAGAGGGGTCGGGGGTGAGGGAAAGCGACCAATTCGGGAAGTTTATTTACCGAGTCATTTTATCCGTATGCTCTCATTTTTACCGCAGAAACCTGGTCTTTCTCTTCTAGCCATATTCCTGGCAATTAGTATTTCCAGTTGTAAAGCTGCCGAATCTGTTGTCGTACCCGACACGATACAGCAGCCAACAACGCCCACACTACCAACCAAACCAGCAAGCCAACTTGCTAATGCCCAGGCCACCTCATCAACAAAAAACCTATTCGCTTATTTAACGGACCAATATGGGCGTAAAGTAATTTCAGGTCAGCAGGATGACGTAGAATACGTTCTGGATAAAACTGGTAAAGAGCCCGCCATTGGCGCGTTCGATTTAATTGACTACTCACCCAGCCGTGTTCAATTTGGCGGATCGCCAACCCGTACCAGCGAAGCCATGATCAACTGGGCGAAAAAAGGCGAAGGCCGGGGTATCATTAGTTTATGCTGGCACTGGAACGCTCCCACCGATTTGATCAATCAGGCACCCGACAAACTCTGGTGGAGCGGCTTTTATACCCGCGCCACTACCTTTGATCTGTCGGCTACACTGGCGGATAAAAACGGAGAACGCTATAAACTGTTGCTACGCGACATTGATACTATTGCGGTGCAACTCCGGAAATTTCAGGATGCCGATGTGCCTGTGCTTTGGCGTCCTCTACATGAAGCGCCCGGTGGCTGGTTCTGGTGGGGCGCTAAAGGAGCAGGTCCGTTTAAAGAACTCTGGCAAATTCTATACAACCGCCTGACAAACGAGCATCAACTGCACAACCTGATCTGGGTATATACCGGAACCGATACCGTGAACCCAGACTGGTATCCTGGTGATCAATACGTTGACATTGTAGGGCTGGATATTTACGCAGATTCAGCCGCCGACTTAAGCACCAACTGGACCAGCACTCAAGCCCGATTTAATGGCAAAAAGCTGGTGACGTTATCAGAAACCGGTAATCTGCCAAGTCCGGACAAAATTCGTGGGGTTGGTACCTGGTGGTCGTGGTTTTCCGTTTGGAACGGTGCCGACTGGATAAAAAAACAGCCAATTGAGCAACTCAAAGCCGTTTACGCCGATCCCGACGTTATTACCCGCGACGAACTTCCCAACTGGCGTCAGCCCTGAGCGGAACGTTCCGTATCTTGCTCACCATTTTCCTGATCTTAGTTGGGATTGACATAGGATGAAAAACCTCAAGTTGATTATGCCGTTGCAAAAACGGACTTTCGAAAACGCAAACGGCCTTGCTAATTCAAGCCTAAACAAATCACTGATTTTCAGTATTTTGCTAATCAGTTTTGCGATTGCTGGCGTTAATGGGCAAGCCGTATCCGAATCGATTCGCCTGAATCAACTTGGCTTTTACCCCAATGCACCCAAAATCGCCATCGTTCTGGGCGATGTATCCGGCCCCTTTCAGATAACCTCAGCAGACGGCAAGAAAGTCCTTTTCTCTGGAACCCTCAGTCAGCCACGCCAGAACGCCATTTCCGGTAAAACTGCCCGAACGGCTGACTTTTCGGCATTCCGTTCAACCGGTACCTTCGTAGTGGTTGTACCCGGTCTGGGCCACTCCTATCCATTTTCGATTCGCCCGAACATACACCGGAATCTGGCTATTGGTGCTCTAAAAGGATTCTATTATCAGCGAGCATCCATTGATTTGCCCGAAACCTACGCCGGACAGTGGCATCGACCAGCGGGTCACCCGGACACGCGCGTACTCATTCACCCATCGGCGGCTTCCGCTACTCGTCTGGAGGGTACAACGATCTCATCGCCAAGAGGTTGGTACGATGCGGGAGACTACAACAAATACATCGTTAACTCAGGTATTACGATGGGTACGTTACTGTCGTTGTACGAAGACTTCCCCGATTTCTGCCGTACAGTTGTTACAAACATTCCAGAGAGTAAAAATAATCTACCCGATTTGCTGGATGAGTCCTTATGGAATCTCCGCTGGATGTTGACCATGCAGGACCCAGCCGATGGCGGTGTTTATCATAAGCTCACCAACGCTCGCTTCGATGGGATGGTTATGCCCAATCAGGCCGATAAAGAGCGTTATGTCGTTCAGAAAAGCATCACAGCTGCACTTGATTTTGCGGCTGTACTGGCGCAGGCAAGTCGTGTATTCCGACGATATAACAAGGAGTTGCCAGGTCTGGCAGATTCGTGTGTGACGGCAGCCACCCGCGCCTGGCAATGGGCCAAGCAGAACCCCAACGCCCGCTACGACCAGACTGCCATGAACAAGCAATTTGAGCCGGACGTAGTAACGGGCGGCTACGAAGACCGTGACGCTACTGACGAATGGATTTGGGCCGCTGCCGAACTTTATCTGACCACAAAAGAGGATACGTACTATACAGCAGTCAATCTGTTCCCCGATGAGAAGACGCCACTACCTTCGTGGCCGCAGGTACGCACACTGGCGTATTACTCACTTGCCCGCTTTGCAAACGACCTGACGCCAATCGCTCAAAAAGACTTACCTCAACTTAAAAAGCGACTGATCCAATTTGCCGACCAGCTTCGGCAGGATGTAGACGAGCAGGCTTATCAAACCGTCATGGGCAAATCGGCCAGCGACTATATCTGGGGAAGCAGCGCCGTAGCCGCCAATCAGGGAATTGCGTTGATTCAGGCGTATCGGCTCACCAATGACCGAGCGTATCTGGATGCGTCCCTAACCAACCTGGATTATTTACTGGGCCGGAACGCAACGGGCTATTCGTTCGTAACTGGCTTTGGCAGTAAATCAACAATGCACCCGCATCACCGTCCATCCGTGGCCGATGGGATCGAGGCTCCGGTTCCAGGCCTGTTATCGGGTGGTACCAATGCCAATGCGGCCCGGCAGGATAAATGTGCGGGCTACACCACTACAGTTGCCGATGAGGTTTATCTCGACGATGCCTGCTCCTACGCATCTAACGAAATTGCCATCAACTGGAACGCCCCACTGGTGTATCTGGCCACCGCCCTGGAAGCTCTACAAAGGAAAGCCAATTACAGCGCGCTTCAGAAATGAGTTACATACGATAACTCCAAAGCTTCTTCTACTATTTTCATTGGCTGACAGTTCGTGAATAAATAGTTCACAGATCTCCCTATCACATAGCCTTCATTTTTAGAAACTGTAGACTCACTCATTAAAAAGTGAGTCAGGACAAATTAATTCATAGCTACTTTCCAGATTAGCGGCTCTTCGGCTATGGACTATAGCCGTCTAATGGGCTACGGTTGGCTCTGTTGCTCTATTCTAACCACGAGAACGCGTCTGGAGTGACTTTGCCAACCCTACTCTGCAATACTCTTTAGCGCCTATTTTTTCCCTCTTACCACTCCCCCCACATTATATAATTCAATTTTTAAAGAAAATAATTAAAAAACGACTAAGGGTATTTCAGTCCGTTAACGTCTCTATCCCAGAGTGTGCTTCCAGGGTAAAGGAATAAACCGGGGGGTAACAATTGGGGTACGAGTTTGCAGAGTAATGAACCACTAGCTTCATTCACCAATACCAATGGGACAAATCCGACAATTAATTCAGAGCAAAGAGCTAGGTCAACCACATGTTGGAATATTGGAAGAAGCAGAGGATACATCTTCAATAAAAGGAACCCTGGATACAGAGTTGTTTCTGCGGAAAACCTTTGAGCAAAATGTCGACGCTGGTATTAGCCTTTTGTTTCGGCATTACTACGCTATGCTGTGTAGCCATGCTGTCCGCTATGTTTCCTCCAAGGCCATTGCCGAAGATATTGTATCGGATATATTCTACGAGTTTCAGGTTGACCAACGACACCAGACAATCACGTCTTCGTATAGAGCGTATTTGTTTACGATGGTCCGAAACCGGGCTTTCGATCATGTTCGGGCCGAAATGCGCCATACCACCTCGCTTGATAAAGCCGATTTAATTCCAGCCCATATCACCCAAAGTCCTGATTCAATTACACAGTATGAAGAGTTATATCATGATGTAGAAAATGCAATCAATACCATGCCCCTAAAGCGCCGTCAGATTTATGTTATGCACCGCTTTGAAGGAAAGAAGTACCAGGAAATAGCCGATGAGCTTCACCTTTCGTTACGCACGATTGAAGCCCATGTGTATCAGGCGATGCGTCAGATTCGAAGTACGCTAAAAGATAAATGGCTGATGATAATTTGTATCACTGGTCAGTTTTGGTACTAAACTATTATTTTTTAGCCTGATGACTACGTGTTTTTAATACCTGAAACAGTCATACTGGTACCAACGCTACTCACACACTGTTCTAACGCTTCTCTCATGAAAAATCAGGTATCGAAAGAAACACTCTTCAACTACTTCGCTGGTGGGGCAACCGCCTTGCAGAAGCAGTTGATTGATGAGTGGGCGAAAGACGACAGCAACCGGGAGTTCTTTTTTGAGTGTTTAGCCATATGGGAAAGTCAGAATCCACAATTCATAGCAGATAGCAATGAAGCGCTAAAGCGGCATCAGCAACGTATCATTAACCAGCCCACAAACGAATCTCCGGGCAACTTAGGTGAACCCATAACGCACTGGTTGAAGCCATTCTGGTTTCGTAGCCTGATTGCAGCTTCGGTAGGTGTTCTGCTTTTACTAGGTGGTCTATTTTTCAAAGACAACCTACGGTTTAAAACCTACAGCACTACGTTTGGTGAAACGCGTTCGGTTACCCTTTCTGACGGAAGTCAGATTACGCTGAATGCGAACTCATCGTTACGGGTACCTCGCTTCGGATTCGGCGAGGAAACCCGGGAGGTTGTTTTATTGGGCGAGGCCGATTTCTCCATAAAACACTTACCCAACCACCAACGGTTTGTTGTTCAGACCAATAAGAATTTTGAAGTAGTGGTTTTGGGCACAGAGTTTCTGGTAAATACCCGCGAGAAAGGAACAAAAGTCGTACTGAATAAAGGTAAAGTTCGGCTTCGGTATCAGGAAGGCAAGGCGAATAAAGAGCTAACGATGAAGCCAGGTAATCTGGTCACGTTTGACAAAGAGGGACATGTCAGTGTAAAACAAACACCTAAACCACAAGATTTTATATCCTGGAAAGAACACCGATTTGTATTTGACGGAACAACGCTGGCAGAGATCAGCGGTCTTTTTGCTGAGAATTACGGGATCACACTTCAGATACCCGATAAAGCCCTGACCCAATGGACCATTTCAGGAGCTTTCACCGCCTACAATGCAAAAGAACTTATCGAAACATTGGCTAGCGCATCAAATCTGACTTACAGACAACAGGGTGACACCATCGTGATTACCCAGCCCCATTAACCCAAAACCTATCTAATATGAAAAAAAGTATATTCTTCCTACTCCTCATCGGAGTAGGGCTGGGCGGAGTACGTCCTGGTTTTTCACAAACACTGGCCCGGGCGCAACAGGTTCAGCAACGGGAACCAGCCCTGAAAGCGTCGTCGAAAAGGCTAAAAGACGTACTGAAACAATTGCAGGAGCACTATGCCATCGATATCCTGTTTTTTGATCGCAACGTAGATGGACTAACGGTGGCGGCCGATGCCGTTAATTTCAATACCAATATTGAAACGAACCTTACGACCATCCTTAAACCGTTGGGACTTCGCTATAAGAAAGTAAAAAACGGCGGCTATGTGGTTGTGGGGAAAGAACCTGCCGAAAAAACAGAAGTCAATATTAAGCCGATCCCGGTGGTGTTTCCCCCGCATTCCGACAAAACGGAAAATGAAACCGATACCCGCCAGTCCGCATCCGACTCTGGAACCGAAGTAGAGGTTTACAAAGAAAAAGCGGCCGACATTACAGTTCAGGGTACAGTAAAGGATGATAAAGGCGAGGGATTGCCCGGTGTGAGTATCGTACTCAAAGGGGCACAAAAAGGAACAAATACCGACGCCGATGGACGATATAAACTGGATGTGCCCAATGCGTCCTCTACGCTGATTTTCAGCTTTGTTGGCTACCAGCCTCAGGAAGTTGTGGTTGGCAATCGGGCTACCATCGACATTGTTCTGAAAACCGATAACAAGACGCTCGACGAGATCGTCGTAATCGGATACGGATCGATCGAGAAGAAAGATCTGACCGGGTCGGTTTCTTCGGTTGGGAGTAAATCCATCCAGGAGCTGGCTGTTCCCAGGGTGGATCAGGCGCTGATGGGCAAAGTTGCCGGGGTACAAGTAAAGCCCGTTTCGGGAGAGCCGGGTGCGGCACCACAAATCAGAATACGGGGTGTGGGTAGCATCTCGGCCGGAGGTGGTCCTTTATATGTGGTTGATGGATTCCCCATTTCCAGCATACAGACCCTGAATCCTAACGATGTAGAAACCATTGACGTCCTGAAAGATGCTTCGGCTACCGCCATTTATGGATCTCGCGGATCGAATGGGGTTGTGATTATCAATACCAAACGGGGAAAGAGCGGCAAAGCCGTTATCAACCTCAACTATCAGCTTGGCTTCCAGAGTATAGCGAAACGACCCGTTTATCAGACAGGACTGGAAGAAGCCCAGCACTATCTGGATGGCGTTCGTAACCGGAATATCGACGAAGGCAATGACGTGTCAGGAAACCCCACCACCTGGAAAGCGCCGGTTCCGCAAACGATTGTCGATGTTCTTTCGGGAAAAATAACAACCAATGAAGACCCACTGGATGCCATACTACGCACAGCTCCTCAACATCAGTATCAGCTGAGTGCCACGGGTGGTACTGAGAATGTTCGATACGCCTTAAGTGGTGAGTTCCTCAATCAGGATGGGATTATTCTCAACAGCAATTTCAAACGCTACTCCTTCCGGGCTAATATCGACGCACGGCTTACGCCCAAACTTACCCTAAAAGTGAATTTCAACCCATCCTATACCGATAAAACGAACGTTGGTGGAGCTGGGGCCGAAGACCTAACAACCTATAGCGATATCACGAACAATCCCTTATACAATGCCATCGTAATCCCAACCTATCAATCGTTATATAACCCAGATGGAAGTTATTATCCATTTGGCAACGGCCTGGATGCGGTCGTAACCAGCAAAAATCCACTCGCACTGGCCCAGGAGGTGAAGGGTAAACAAAAAGGCTTTGGCTTTTTAGGCAACACTTTCCTTGAGTACTCCATCCTGAATAATCTGAAAGTAAATGTGATGTTGGGGATTAACCTGATGAACATTAAAGGCAGTTACTTCAAACCCCAACTGCCCGCCTTTTTAAATGAACTGGCTACGGGTTCCGATAACGCATCCATGCGGTTGAACTGGATTACAGAAACAACGGTGAATTATACCAAAAGCCTGGGTAAACACAACTTCACGGGCTTACTGGGCTACACTACCCAACGCGAAACGTTTGAATCCAACACGCTCACTAGCAACAGATACCCCAATAACCTGGTGCCGACCCTAAGTGCGGTGAGTGGCCTGTTAACGGGTGGCTCCTCCAACGTAGCCGAATGGTCGTTGGTCTCTTATTTAGGTCGTATCAACTACAACTACAACAGCAAATACTACGCAACGGCCTCAATTCGGACGGATGGTTCATCTCGTTTCGGATCAGACAATAAATATGGTTTATTCCCCTCGTTAGCCTTAGCCTGGCGCGTTTCGGACGAAAACTTCATGAAGGATATCCGTGTCCTGAACGAGTTGAAACTGAGAGCCAGTTACGGGAAAACGGGGAACAACAACATTGGCAACTACGACCAGTTGGCAACGATCAACTACGAAAAATACGTATTGGGCAATACCGGAATCGGGGGCTATTCGGCTGGCCGATTGGGAAATCCAGCCTTGACCTGGGAAAAACAGGAGCAGATCAATGCCGGTATCGACGTGAGCTTTTTAAACAATCGGGTTGCGTTGACCATCGATCACTTCCGCTCCAGAAACACCGATCTGCTGTTGAACGTAAATGTCCCGGACATCACGGGATTCAATACAGCCCTGAAAAATATCGGCGAAGTCAAAAATACAGGCTGGGAATTTGCCCTAAACACCGTCAATATCGAAGGGAAATTTCGCTGGCAGACAAGCCTCAATTTCTCCATGTACCGCAATCAGGTGACCAAGCTGGGCCCATCTGGCGACCCGATCATTTCGGGCGGCAACATCACGATGATTGGTCAACCCGTTGGTATGTTCTACGGCTGGCTGACAAACGGCATTTTTGCCACGAAAGCTGACTTGGACAAAGGTCCCCTGTGGAATCCCGGCGGACGCGATGCTTCGCGCGTGGGTGATGTTCGTTTTGTGGACGTTAGCGGCCCCAATGGCGTACCGGATGGGATCATTAACAGCTTCGACAGAACCATAATGGGATCGCCCTATCCTGATTTCTATTATGGCATGACCAATAATTTTTCGTATAAAAGCTTTACGTTAAGTATCAGTCTGCAAGGCGTTCAGGGCAATAGCGTGCTGGCTTTGTCCAGAGAGCAATCAGCCAACAATAGAGCCCGGTTCCGTCAGTATGCCATCATGAATAACTACTGGAAATCGGAATCCGATCCGGGAAATGGATACGCCGTACGGCCTAATGATGTGCCGACCGGCAATTTCAGAGGGACGTATAGCCAACGGTGGCTGGATGATGGTTCTTATCTGCGGATCAATAACATCGCCTTTGGGTATGCCCTGCCCGAACACATTGCTAAAAAGCTCACTTTCAGCGCCATTCGCCTGTCGTTCACGGCTAACAATCCATTTCTATTTACAAAATACATTGGCTTTAATCCGGATGTCAGCCTGAGTTCCAGCCCGCTCACCCCCGGCAACGAGCGCTACGATTACCCCACTGCGAAGGCGCTAATTTTTGGCATTAATCTGGGTTTCTAACCCGTTAAAAAGTTCATAGCATGAAAAAGATCCTAACCTTACTCGCTGTATGCTCGCTGCTATTAACCGCCTGTAATAAGCAGTTTATTGAAATCCTTCCTGTTGATACGGTAACGCTTGATGGGCTGTATAAAACCGATAAAGATTATCAGGACGCCGTCATTGGTATCTATGGTATTTACCAGGATCAGTACCAGAATATGTATTATTTCGGCGATATCCGCGGAGATGATGTTTGGGATGAACTGGTAAAGGGCACACCGGGTGCCGTTGATAATTTTACCCTTTCAAATGATGATGGTTTACTAATCACGACCTGGCGAAATTATTACAAAGCCATCACCAGGGCCAATACCTTATTGGAACGGATCGCATCGGCCGATGTAGCCGTGGTAAAGAACAAAGATCGCCACACGGCCGAGGCTAAATTCCTTCGTGCCCTGGCCTACTTTGATCTGGTCAGAATTTTCGGGGATGTTCCTATGGTTACCACAACCTTGTCTATTGATGAATCCTACAAAACGCCCCGCGAAAAAGTCGACAAAATTTATGATGAAGTTATCATCAAAGATTTGCTCGATGCGGAGTCCAAACTACCTGCGAGTTACTCCGGAACCGATGTGGGCCGGGCCACCAAAGGCGCTGCGAAAGCACTGCTGGGCAAAGTATACCTGACCCGCAAGGATTTTGTGAAGGCCGAAGCCAAATTACAGGAAGTAACCACCATGGGCTATGCCCTATTACCTAACTGGGCCGATTTGTGGGATTATTCCAAAAACGAGCACCACAGCGAATACATTTTCGACATCGAATACGAGCAGGGATTAGGCGGAGAAGGCAGCATTTATACAAACCGCTTTACACCCAAAGTGACGTCGATGATTGCGTTTTACGGTATTGCAGGCTCCGTCGATGATCAGAATACCCCCCACCAGGTGCTGTTCGATTTGTTTGAGGCTAAGGATAAACGGAAAGACATTACCGCTTCGCGAGGCTACACGGATGCAACTGGTAAGTTTATTCCGATTCTTATCTCATCGAACAACATGTCGGCCTATACGCGCAAATACATTGCGCGGATCACCACTGCCAACGACAGCCCTGCCAACTGGAAGGTGATTCGGTATGCCGATGTATTACTCATGTATGCCGAAGCCCTGAATGAAAATGGGAAAGCATCGGCCGCGTTACCCTACCTGAATCAAGTCCGCACCCGGGCCGGGATTGACGCGCTTGGAACGCTGTCGCAGGCAGATTTACGTGATCAAATCGTTCTGGAACGCCGTCGAGAATTGGCTTTTGAAGGCCACCGCTGGTTTGATTTAGTACGCACCGGACAGGCATTCACAGTCATGCAGAAATATGGTATGAGGGCCTTCAACACCTTGTTCCCCATACCGCTTGCCCAAATTCAATTAATTAACAATCCGGCTATATTTCCTCAAAATCCCGGGTATAATTAAGCCATTTCCCGATTTCAAGTATGCAGACTAATTCCATGTTTAACCTCAAATAATAACGATAATGAATTCTAAACGAACTATACTCCGCTTACTGATCGGCGCGCTGTTCCTGGTCTCGGCAACAGCCTGGATATCCTCTCCTAAACACGAACTCGCGGTCAACTTTATCAAACCGGCCCCTAAAGTCCAGCGCTATCTTTATGTAGCCACACCCGGTATCCGGAATTATCTGGGCTATGGTGGGCACGGCATCCAGGTCTTCGATATGGATAATAACCACAAGTTTGTCAAGTTCATCAGCACTCCTGGTGGTCTGTTAAAAAAAGACGCTCGATCTCCTACTGGTACGATGAAAAAAGGCATTCCATCGAATGTAAAGGGCGTCGATGTTAGTTTAGCTTATAACTGCATTTATATCAGCACCCTAGAAGCCATACAATGTATCGATCTGGTCACGGAAAAAACGCTGTGGGAAAAAGAATATGAAGGTGGCGTTGACCGGATTTCCATCTCCCCCGATGGCAAGATTATCTATGCTCCGTCTTTAGAAAAAGAGTTCTGGAACGTACTGGATGCCAAAACGGGCGATATCATCAAGAAAATCGTTACCAATTCGGGTGCCCACAACACCATTTACGGCCCCGATGGCAATTACGTTTATCTGGCTGGTCTCAAATCAACCATGCTGAACGTGGCCGACACCAAAACGCACACGGTAACCAAGCAGGTTGGCCCTTTCGGGGCAGATATTCGCCCCTTTACGGTTAACGGTTCGCAGACGCTCGTTTATGTGAATGTGAATGGCTTGCTGGGTTTCGAAGTCGGGGATTTAGTAACGGGGAAATTCCTGCACCGGGTTGTAGTTGAAGGCTGGAATATGGGTGAAGTAAAACGGCATGGCTGCCCAAGCCACGGTATTGGCCTAACGCCCGACGAAAAAGAACTCTGGCTGTGCGATGGTGCCAATTACCGACTGCACGTCTTCGACAATACGGTGATGCCGCCCGTTCAGAAAACAACGATCGCGTTAAAAGATATGCCCGGCTGGATCACCTTTAGCCTGGATGGCAAATACGCCTATCCCGCAACCGGCGATGTGATTGATGTGAAGACCCGTAAAATCGTGGCTTCCCTGGAAGATCAGGATCATAACGATGTACAGAGCGAGAAAATGGTGGAAATCCATTTCAGCGGTGGCAAGCCCGTTGCCGCTGGCGATCAGTTTGGTCTTGGTCAGGTAAAGAAAGCAACCAAGAATTAGTTTGATATTCGCCCATATTAAGATTGTTTAGGATATGCACAAATACGTATTTTTTGTCATTCCGACGTCAGGAGGAATCTCGAGTTTCTCATTAGTCAAGTTTGAGATTCCTCCTGACGTCGGAATGACAAAAAATGCCCATAACTTGTCTTCCTGTAACCGAAATCCTAAACAGATTATGAAAAAAACACGCGTAAAGCTCTCTCTGGCAATTACCCTGCTGGCCGTCCTGCTTGTTCAGTTGCCAGGCCAGGCGCAGGCAACTACCGAAAAAACAGCGAAATGGTTTGCCAGCCAAACCTGGCTAAATGGCCTGCAGGCCAAACCGTCTGAAACGATCAACAAAGAGGAGTTTGCCAAGCAATATCAGGCCAATAAAGCGGCCTGGGATAAAGCGTTTGCCTTTTTGCGAGATACCGATTTCACGAAGCTCCGGGTGGGCAAATACCCAATTGACGATGAGACTGTGTATGCTACCATCAGCGAAGGCCCGCCAAGAGAAATTTCGAATGAAAAGTGGGAGGCTCACCACACCTATTGCGACATTCATTTTGTGGTGAAAGGAAAAGAAAAAATTGGTGTCATGCCCGTAGCCAACGCGAAGGTTAACCAGGATTACAATTCGACCAAGGACATCGGGTTTTATACCATCGACAACGGAAATTTTTACGTAGCCGAGCCCGGAGTTTTCTTCATAGCCACCCCCACCGAAGCGCACAATCCCAGTAACCGGGTGGAGGGGTACGATGGGGTAAAAAAAGTAGTCGTCAAAGTCAAAGCCGCACAGTAGTTGTCTAAATCAAAATTAATTTAACCACAGAGCGGTTCGCCGTTGCGACACAGAGAACACAAAGAATAATTAATGTCTAGCTCCGTGTTCTCTGTGTCGCAACGGCGAACCGCTCTGTGGTTAATAAATTTTCATTGCTTCAACACATAAACGAAAATGGAGTTAGTATTTCTGGACGTCAAGACAATGGGAGACATCCCGAATCTAACACTGATAGAGAAGTACGGCAACGTTACTTACTATCAAACCACCCGACCTGAACAGACGCTGGAGCGGATACAGGATGCCGATATTGTGATTACCAATAAGGTCGTCCTCAACAAATCCATCATCGAACAAGCTCATAAGCTGAAATTCATTTGTATCTCAGCCACCGGCACCAACAATGTCGATAAAGTAGCCGCCGAAAAGCGGGGTATTCCGGTTAAAAATGCCTCGGACTATTCGACCCAAAGCGTTACCCAGGGCACTTTTGCTATTCTGTTTCACCTGTTGGTCAATATTCCTTATTTCGACCAATATGTAAAAGGAGGAGACTACTCCAAAACCGACATATTCACCCATTTTGGTAATGGCTTCTGGGAGTTGAACGGCAAGCGATTTGGCATTATCGGACTGGGCGCAATTGGCCGACAGGTGGCAAAAGTAGCTGCTGCGTTTGGGGCTGAAGTTGTGTATTATTCCACCTCGGGTCAGAATACGGATCAGCCCTACCTGCGTCTGGACCTGGACGAATTCCTGAGCACATCCGATGTGGTGTCTATTCACGCGCCACTGAATGAAAACACAGCCAATCTGATGAACTATGACCGGCTGAAGCAGATGAAGAGGTCGGCCATTCTGATTAATGTAGGCCGGGGGGGCATTGTCAATGAAGCGGATTTAGCAAAAGCGCTGGATGAAGAGTTGATTGCCGGCGCGGGTATCGATGTGTTCACACAGGAACCCATAAATCCGCAAAATCCACTGTTGCATGTAACAAACAAAGACCGTCTGGGTTTGACTCCACACGTTACCTGGGCCAGTATTGAAGCCCGCACATTACTCATGGAAAAAGTGGGGCGCAACATTGAAGAGTTTTTACAGGAACGTCATTGATAGTCATTAGTTGCCATTTATAGGCATGCATTGCTGAAGCCTTCCTAATCCCTAAATGACAACTAATGACTATCAATGACAACCCATGACCACAACGAACATCATCATGAAAATAAAAGCAGCCGTCCTACATGAAATGGGCAAAGAACGCCCGTATACGAGCAGCCATCCGCTGACGATTGAAGAAGTCGAATTACAAGCTCCCCGGAGTGGCGAAATCCTCGTACAGATTAAAGCGGCTGGCCTTTGTCATTCCGATCTATCGGTCATTGACGGAAATCGGCCGCGCCAGATGCCAATGGTGCTGGGTCACGAAGCCTGCGGAGTTATTGTCGAGCTAGGTCCCGACGTGCATGATATTGCCGTTGGCGATCATGTCGTGTTCTCCTTTCTTCCGATCTGTAACCATTGCATGCCCTGCATGACGGGCCGTCCGGCTCTCTGCGAAAATGGGCTTGCCGCCAATAACAAAGGGGAACTGTTAGGCGGTGGCTTCCGACTGGAAGATCAGCAGCAACAACCCATTCATCACCACATGGGCGTGTCTGGCTTCGCCGAATACACAGTTGTATCCCGAAAGTCGGTTGTAAAAATAGACCCCACTCTCCCCTTCGACATTGCCGCCCTGTTTGGTTGCGCCATCATGACGGGTGTTGGGGCCGTGATCAATACGGCGAAATTAATGCTCGGTCAAACTGTACTGATCACCGGCATGGGAGGCATTGGCTTTGCCGCCTTGCTGGGCGCACTTGCCGGAGGAGCCAGTAAAATAATTGTAGCCGATGTTAACAAAGAGAAATTAGACAAAGCCCTCGAGCTGGGAGCCCATGCCGTGGTTAATTCTTCGGAAGCCGATGCGGTAACGCAGGTAAAAGATCTAACCAACGGGGGCGTAGATATTGGCTTTGAGTTTGCCGGGGTCGTAGCGGCATTGGAATTCACCTACAATGCCACGGGTCGCGGTGGCAAAACGGTTACGGCTGGCTTACCGCACCCCAGCAAGATGATGCAGCTTTCGCCAACAAAATTGGTGGCCGATGAACGGACATTACAGGGGTCGTATATCGGTAGCTGCGTTCCCGTTCGGGACATTCCGGCCTATATTGCCCTCTACCAATCGGGTCGACTGCCTGTTGATAAATTGATGACCCATAAGCTACGTCTGGAAGACGTAAACGAAGGATTTGAACGATTGGCAAAAGGCGAAGCCATTCGCCAGATAATCACATTCTGATGATGAACGAAACGCACACATCAACAAAACGGGAGGTCACTAATTCGCTGATCAGAACCCAGTCGTATGTAAACGGTACGTGGGTAACGGCCGCCAGCGGAGAAACTTTTGACGTGATTGACCCGGCAACCGGTAGCGTCATTGCATCTGTTCCCGATATGGGGCAGGCCGATGTACGTGCAGCCATCGAAGTGGCCCATGCGGCCTGGCCCGCTTACCGGGATTTGACGGCTAAAGAACGGTCGAATTTACTCCGGAAATGGTTTTCGCTAATTCTGGAGAACAAGGACGAGTTGGCGCAACTCATGACCATGGAGTGCGGCAAGGTCTTATCGGAAAGCCTCGGCGAAGTCGACTATGGAGCTTCGTTTATCGAATGGTTTGCTGAAGAAGCGAAACGCACCTACGGCGATGTGATTCCAGCCAATACCAAAGACAAGCGGCTAGTCGTCATTAAGCAGTCAATTGGTGTAGTGGCAGCTATTACACCCTGGAATTTCCCGCTGGCCATGATTACCCGCAAAGTCGGGCCAGCCCTGGCCGCAGGTAGCCCGGTCATTGTGAAACCACCTTCCGAAACACCACTTACGGCACTGGCCATCTCGTATCTGGCCGAAAAAGCTGGATTTCCACCGGGCGTTTACAATACCGTTACGACCTCCAAAAATGCCGAAGTCGGCCTGGAACTCTGTGAAAACAACAAAGTCCGTAAGCTATCCTTCACGGGGTCAACGGCCATTGGTAAGCTGTTAATGAGCCAGTGTGCCTCCAACCTGAAGAAAATATCCCTGGAGCTGGGCGGCAATGCCCCCTTTATTGTCTTTGACGATGCCGACATCGATGCGGCCGTGAAAGGGGCCATGGCATCGAAGTTTCGAAACAATGGGCAAACCTGCGTATGCGTTAATCGACTCTATGTGCATGATAAGGTGTACGATGAATTTGTCGGCAAGTTATCGGATGCTGTCGCAGCGCTACGGGTTGGGAATGGCCTGGATACCAATTCGCAAATGGGTCCTTTGATCAACGAAAAGGGGCTCAACAAAGTAAAGCACCATCTGGAAGACGCCCTGTCGAAAGGAGCCAAAGTCGTTGTGGGTGGGAATGAGATGGATGGCTTGTTTTTTCAACCCACTGTCCTGACCAATATAACACCCGATATGATTATTGCTCGAGAGGAAGTCTTTGGCCCCGTAGCACCCATCGCCCGGTTTACCGACGAGAAGGAGGTGATCCGGTTGGCCAATGATACACCCTATGGTCTGGCGTCTTACTTCTACAGCAAAGATATTTCGCGTTGCTGGCGGGTAGCCGAAGCCCTTGATTATGGCATGGTAGGTATCAATGAAGGCATGATTTCAACGGAAGTAGCACCCTTTGGTGGCGTAAAAGAATCAGGCGTGGGCCGCGAAGGCTCAAAGTATGGCATGGACTACTTCATGGAAATCAAATACCTGTGCTTCGGCGGCATTAGCTGATAATAAATTCATTAAACACAGAGACACGGAGAACACAGAGTTGTCTTTGTATTATTAATCTACATTTCCATAGACTGTGCCCCACATGATGGAAAGAGATAAATATCTCTGTGTTCTCTGTGCCTCTGTGTTTAATGACCTTTTTGCCCCTAACTAGACCACCCACATGATTGAGCCCATCTACAAAAACGATTCCCCCCAAACTGGTGCGAAGACTCCGTTTTCCATTGCCCGACAACTGTTTCAGGTTCCGGTGATCGTGGCAGCTCTGGGTTACTTCGTCGATATCTATGACTTGCTGTTGTTCAGTATTGTTCGGGTACAAAGCCTGAAAGATGTAGGCGTTTCGGACGCCGGTATGTTAAACGAGGGAATCTACCTCATCAATATGCAGATGGGCGGTCTGCTCATCGGCGGCATTCTATGGGGCATTTTAGGCGACAAAAAAGGGCGACTCTCCGTACTGTTCGGTTCTATTCTGATTTACTCGCTAGCCAACATTGCCAACGGCTTTGTCACAAGTGTCGATCAATATGCCATCTTACGCTTAATCGCCGGGATCGGTCTGGCAGGCGAACTGGGAGCTGGAATTACGCTGGTAGCAGAGGTATTACCCAAAGAAATTCGGGGCTATGGTACGTCCTTAGTAGCCTCAGTAGGGCTTTTGGGTGCGGTGCTTGCCTATTTCATTGCCGAACAGTTTGCCTGGCGGAATGCCTATTTTATTGGTGGGGGGCTGGGCTTGATGCTGCTCGTTATGCGGGTTAGCGTATTTGAATCCGGTATTTTCACCCAGGTTAAGGAGCAGGCGGTTGCCAGAGGTAATTTCCTTCACCTATTCTCCTCCAGAAAGCAATTTCTGAAATACCTGCGCTGTATTCTCATCGGGTTGCCGGTCTGGTTTGTGGCAGGCATTCTCATGACCTTCTCGCCAGAATTCGGGAAAGAACTCCATCTTGATGGGCCTATTGTGGCCGGGAAGGCCGTTATGTGGGAATACATTGGTTTGTCTATCGGCGATTTATCGAGCGGCATCCTAAGTCAATATTTCAACAGCCGGAAAAAAGTGTTAGGTCTGTTTCTGGCCTTAACCGCTGCCCTGGTTGCCGTCTATTTATATGTGCCGCTGCACTCGACCACTGCCTTTTATGCTGTTTGTAGCTGTCTTGGCTTTGCAGTTGGGTACTGGGCCTTATTTGTCACCATTGCTGCCGAGCAATTTGGTACGAACCTCCGCGCAACGGTAGCGACTACCGTACCAAATTTCGTACGAGGGAGTATTAACATCATGACGCCTTTATTCCTGCTGTTTAGAGGGGAGTTCGGTATTATACAAGGCGCCGGGCTGCTCGGTTTGCTTACACTTGCCATAGCTTTCCTTGGACTCTGGAAAATGGAGGAAACCTTTGGGAAAGACCTGAATTTTCTGGAAGAATAGCCACTCATTCCTGGTAGAAGTCGCTCCTGAGTACAACTTACCACTCAACCCAACTAAACTATAGTTTTGCGTACCAACTCTGATTTAGACGTATGAACAACCTTACCATTAGAGACAACTTACAGGACATCTACCCTGATGTGTATACCGCAGAAGCCCTTTCAGCCCTTTCTACGCTGGCTCCCTTTAACAAACGCATTAAAGAAGTCATGGATACCAGGATGAAGCGTCGGGCAGCGCGTCAACAAACACAAACGCGAATAACGTTTCTCGATCCTGAAAGTACGATTCCCGGGACCACCATCAAGGTGCAGGATGCACGCGATGGCAACTTCGAAGGCGGAATCGTCCCCTCCGATTTGCAGCGTCAGTGGATTCAGGGAACGGGCCCTGCGGCCAAACCCAATGCCTCGGTTGAAAACAGCATCCGGAACGTAGCCTATGCCTTGCTCTCGGGTGCCGATGGCTGGATGTTCGATGGTGAAGATGCGCTGGGACAGGTCACTACGATGTCGCTCGACAACCAGCGGAACCTGAAACTGGCTATTCATAAAGACCCGCTATTCCTGAAAGTAGCCGAAAAAGTGGCCGACGAAATGAATCGCTGGGCGAAATCCTTCTTAGGACGAGAAACCATCACCGATTGGGAAACCCAGTTGAACTTTACCACCAAGATATTCCGCGCTCGTGGCCTTCATCTCGACGATCGGCATATCCGCGATGCAGAAGGTGTAGCCCTGGCCGCATCCATCGTTGACGCCACCCTTTACGTTGTCAATAACTATAAGGCATTGCAAAGCGCCGGGTCATCTATCGTGCTATACTTGCCGAAGATACAAACTGCCGAAGAAGCGGGTGTCTGGAATGAACTACTTAGCGCCCTGGAAAGCCACGTTGGGCTGGAAATTGGAACGATCAAAGTCTATGTACTGGTCGAACAGCTCGAAGCGACTCACCAATTGATGGAAATTCGGGCGGCCCTTGGAAAGCACTTTGTGGGTTATAACACTGGTCGCTGGGATTACATTAACAGTGTATCCGATGCCATGGCCTGGGATAAAACCTTCATTAATCCCAACATTGAAGCCATCACGATGACCTATGGCTACATGCGCAACTACGAAGACCGCGTCCGGCGGGCCGTTAATACGCCGGATGTAAACGGTAATTTCGCCTTGTGGCAGGGCGGTATGGAGCCCAATATCCCTGTCGGTTCCGAAGAAGGCGTTTCGGCCAGTATGAAAAAAGCCGTGGCCGGTGCCGAACGGGAACAACGCGAAGGAGCCAGTGGTAAGTGGGTTGCCCACTGGAAAATGGTGCACATCGTCCGCCCTGTCTGGGAGAAAGTCGGACAGGCCAACCAGTTAGGCCGAGCATTTCCCCGGCTTACATACACGCAGCAGGACGCCGATGGCTTAATCCTGATTGAACCCGCTCCAACCGATATTCGCGGGGCCCGTAACCTGCTGAGCGTTGCTCTGCAATACGGCAATGCCTTTGGGCAGGGCATGCAGGCTGCTGCCCTGAAACCCGCCGATTTCTTCGGTAATGATGATATTTTATACCTGATGGAAGATATGGCTACTGGCGAAATCCGACTGAGTATTCTCTGGGAATGGGCGCATAAAGGAGCCATTCTGACAGAGGACGATTCGGAAACGGGAACAAAAGCTGGCGACGTCTTCTCGGAAGCGTTGTATGAAACATTACGGGACCAGGAGTATGACAAACTTCTCAAAGCGAGCAACAAAGATGTATTTGACTCCTCGAAAACGACCACGCTGCCTATTGCCCTGGAAATTGCCGACACCTACATGCAGAGCGAAGTAAAACCACCCTGGTTCATTGATCTGCTGAATATCAACCTCAACAACACAGACCTGGACGTAGCGAAGCGCCGGATTCGCCTTTATATGGATACGCTGGTCAACAAGGGCGCCCGTATCACCGAAAACCTCGACTTTGCCGATTAGTGTTAATCATCCGGTGTTAGATACGCCATATCTTGGAGATATGGCGTATCTAACACCGGATGATTAACACTTTATCTTCCCCAAACTCATCCTATACGTGCGATTTTGCTGCCGGAAAGGGCTACTTCAGCCAGCCTTTTTCAGCAGCATAGGCGCTAGCCTTGTGCCTACTTTTTTCAGTTTCACCAATTTCAGCTTAAAACGATAATGGCAAAAAAACATATAATCATCGCTCCCGGCGATGGAATCGGACAGGAAGTGACCGCTGTAGGCAAACAGGTAGTCGAGAAAGTTGCGGCTACGTTTGGACACGAATTCACGTACGACGAGGTGCTAATCGGTCACGTAGCCATTGAAGCCTTCGGAGCCCCGCTGACTGATGAATCGCTGGAGAAAATGAGAGAGTCGGATGCGGTCTTATTTGGGGCCGTAGGTGATCCCAAATATGATAATGACCCCACGGCCGCCATGCGCCCCGAACAGGGCTTATTTAAAATGCGGAAGGAGCTGGGACTGTATGCCAACATTCGGCCAATAAAGCTGTTCGATGAATTACTAGACGCATCGAGCATTAAGGCCGACGTACTGAAAGGTGCCGATATTTTATTTTTCCGGGAGCTTACTGGTGATGTTTATTTTGGCGAAAAAGGCCGCAGAAACAACGGTGATACCGCGTTCGATATGGCCGAATACAGCCGTTATGAAGTCGAACGCATTGCCCGGAAGGCGTTTGAAGCCGCCCGTACCCGCCGGAAAAAACTCTGTTCTGTCGATAAAGCCAATGTAATGGAAACGGGTCGATTATGGCGCGAAGTTGTTCAAAAAATGGCACTGGAATACCCTGACGTGGAAGTAGAACACCAATATGCCGATGCAACGGCCATGTTACTGATAAAAGCGCCCCGCCGATTCGATGTGGTAGTAACAGCTAATTTATTTGGTGATATCCTGACGGACGAAGCTTCACAGATTGCAGGTTCGATGGGCATGCTGGCATCCGCATCTATTGGCGATGGAACGGGCGTATATGAGCCTATTCACGGTTCAGCACCCGACATTATGGGCAAAGGCATCGCGAATCCAATTGCGTCGGTATTATCGGCTGCGTTAATGTTTGATATTTCGTTTGGCATGAAGGCTGAATCCGACGCAATTATTCAGGCCGTGGACAAACTGCTGAAAGATGGTTTCCGCACCCGTGATATTGCAGACGCAGCCACACCAGCCGACAAAATTCTGAGTACCGAGGCAATTGGGGTTCAACTGTTAAAAAACATATAGCCCCGTGATTACAAGGCTACACACCCATTCAGCATAAGGCGTAGCTACGAAAAAGAAATACCTCATCGTTGCGTTTGAAACACCTTTTTAGAATCCGGAGCAAACTTCTTTTCTTGTTTCAAAGCAAAATTGACGAGCAGAATCAGCACTGGAACTTCAATCAGCGGTCCAATAACGGCGGCAAAAGCCGCACCAGAATTGATTCCAAAAACCGCAATTGCCACCGCTATTCCCAGTTCGAAATTATTACCCGCTGCCGTGAAGGCAAGTGATGTCGATTTTGAATAATCGGCTCCGGCTCGCTTGGCAAGGTAAAAAGCCGAAAAGAACATAATCGCAAAATAGATTGTCAAGGGCAATGCGATCCGCAGCACATCAAGTGGAATAGAGACAATGAGTTGTCCTTTCAGACTGAACATAACCACAATTGTGAGCAGGAGAGCAATAAGCGTAATGGGGCTGATGGCGGGCAAATAGGTTTGCTCATACCATTCCTTACTTTTCAACCGTGTGAGAAGTAATCGGGAGAACAGACCAGCCAGAAAGGGCACGCCCAAATAAATGAATACACTTTGAGCAACTTCACCGATGGTAATAGCTACTGCGTAGCCATGCATCCCAAACAGGGGAGGCAACAATGTAATAAACAGCCAGGCATAGACCGAATAAAACAGCACCTGAAAAATACTATTGAAGGCTACCAATCCAGCGGCATAGAGCCGATCTCCACCCGCCAGGTCGTTCCAGACAATAACCATAGCAATGCAGCGGGCAATACCAATTAGAATCAGTCCTGTCATGTATTCGGGCTTGTCTGGCAGGAAAATTACGGCCAGCCCGAACATCAGCAATGGACCTATAATCCAGTTTTGCAGCAACGAGAGGCCAAGAATCTTCGTGTTCGCAAACACCTTCGGCAATTCGCTATAGCGCACCTTCGCTAAAGGCGGGTACATCATCAGCACCAGTCCGATAGCCAGCGGAACATTTGTTGTGCCCGAATTGAATCCATTTATGAAGTGCTGCGACTGCGGCCAAAAATAGCCAGTCCCCACCCCGATCAGCATCGCCAGAAAAATCCACAAGGTCAGATAACGGTCGAGAAACGATAGTCTGGCTGACTTCATGCTTCCAGTTGGTTTACCAGCCGCTTCATCACAATGGCCGATGAAGGACATAGATCACTGAATTGCTGCGTCTGTTGAATAGCTGCCGGTACATCCTGGCGAGAAACCACACTAAAGCCATGACGCGCAAAATAACGGTCGGCGGTTGTTGTAATTAAATACAGTTCTCCTAGTCCGTCTGCTTTGGCAGTTTTCAGTAATTGCCCAACCAGTTGAGCACCGACTTGTTTACCCTGATAATTGGGATCAACTGCTACAGAACGCAGGAGGGCAATGGGGCCAAATCGTTCTAAACCTGCTACACCAACATAGGCGTCCTGTTCTTTGGCAATGACAAAATCAGGCAGATCAGTCGGTAAATCATCGGTCAGTAAATTTCCCTGCTGCAACAGGGAGACAACGGCCGCTTTGTCTTCCGGGCGGGCATTTTCGATGTGTAAGGCCATTGATTAGTGAGTGCTCGGTTCGCTTGCTGGCAAACGGATTTCGATGAATTCCTGACAATAAACCTTAATCAAATCCCGCACACGGCGGAATGACGTCAAATCATCTTCTCCTTCTGTGTGACCTGGATCAGGAAAACTGTGGTGGATCAACTCACCAGCCGAAGGAAAAAATGGGCATTGCTCCCGAGCATTGTCGCAAACCGTAATGACATAATCGAACGGAATATGAACGTACTCATCCGCATGATTTGAGGTATGATGCGAAATATCAATGCCAGCTTCGGCCATTACCTGAATAGCCAGCGGGTTCACCCCGTGAGGAGCCACACCGGCGCTATAAACTTCCGCCCGGCTACCCGCGAAATACTGCAGATATCCCTCGGCCATTTGAGAGCGGGCCGAATTACCCGTGCAGAGTACTAAAATTTTTTTCATTGTTTGATCTGTAATGGATTAATTGCAACAATCTGGACCACAGCACGAAACCGTTGGCCTGATAGCAACTTCAGGCTTTTGGGCAAAGACAGTCACGCTGTAGATACCCTGATCTTTCTGACGATAATCAGCGATTTCCTGATCTGACAAGTAGTTTTTCAGTACTTCATCTGGCATGGCTATTTCGCGCTCTTTTTGCACAAGAATGTTGGTAAATCCTGCATCCTGCACCAACTGTACATAATCGTCTTTCTGGATTGCCCCCGATACACAGCCAACATACAATTCGGCATCGCGTTGTAAGCCTTTAGGCAACTCCCCTTTTAGCACAATGTCGGAAATACTAAAGTGACCACCTGGTTTCAAAATCCGATAGGTTTCGGTAAAGGCTTTGCGCTTGTCAGGTACCAGGTTCATCACGCAATTACTCACAACTACATTGGCCAGATTTTCTGATAACGGCATGTCTTCAATATCGCCATAAACGAATTCAACATTGGTAAAACCAAGTGATTTGGTGTTCTTACGAGCACGGTCAATCATAGCGGGAGTCATATCCAGGCCAATTACCCGCCCGGTTTCTCCTGTTTCTGCCCGAGCCACAAAGCAATCGTTGCCCGCCCCTGAGCCCAGATCAACCACCACATCACCTGGTTTGATCTGGGCAAATTGAGTTGGCAAACCGCAGCCCAGCCCCAAATCAGCTTCAGCTATATACCCGTTCAGTTCATCGTAACCAACCGTCATATCAATGGGTACGCTTACCGATTTTTCCGGCCCACAACATGACGTAGGACCCGGTTGGGCAGTTCCACAACAGCCAACGGCATCGTCCGGCTGTTCGGCAATAGCGCCGTATTTCTGGCGTACAACTTCCTTGATTTGTTCAGCAGTTTCCATAAACCCCCTATCGATTAATTGTAATATTACGATTAATAAACGCAAAAAAATACCTGCCCAAGCGTCGGCCTGGCGACTAACTAGCAGCAGGAGACCGTTGTGCTGGATTTCAGCATAGCTCCAAATACCTGCTGCGCTTCTTCCCATACAACGGGGTTAATGCAGTAGCATACACGTGGTGGGTTAATGTCGCCCTGAATAATTCCTATCCGTTTTAATTCCTTCAAATGCTGAGAAACGGTTGCCTGAGCTAAATTCAACTCACCTACCAAATCACCACAAACGCAGGCTTTCTTTGCAATCAGCATTTGCAGAATTGCCACCCGTGCAGGATGAGCGAATGCCTTCGCCAAATCGGCAATTCGGTTTTGTTCAGTAGTAAAGATTTCAGTTTTCGTAACGCCCATGACACAAAGGTAGTAGAAAAAAGATCAATCGCAATATTACGATGGATCTTTTCTACTGCCTGTTCACTAAGAATGGTAAGTCCATTTGTTCTATCTTTGAATCCGGGTAACCAACGCTACGTTTATGCATTACGGCTATTTCAACGGCACAATTGCCCCCACAGATCAGCTTTCTGTTGGGATCACGGATCTCAGCCTGCTCCGCGGCTACGGGCTATTCGATTATTTTTTGACTTACAACGGGCGACCATTTCAATGGGATTGGTACTGGGAGCGATTTCAGAATTCGGCTTCCCGGATGCACTTGCCGCTGCCCCTCGGGAAAGAAGAAACCTATAGCATTTTGCTTGACCTGATTGAGCGGAGTGGTGGCGTTGATGTTGCGTTTCGGTTTGTCATGACGGGTGGTTACTCCGCCGATAGTATTACCATTGAACGTCCTAATCTGCTTATTCTAACGGAATCCGTTCATCCAGTACCGCCAATTCAGTATGAGAAGGGCATCAAAGTGATTCTGGATGAGTACGTTCGGGAAATGGCCGAGGTAAAAAGCACGGATTATAAACGGGTGATTCTCATGGCGCAAGCCATAAAATCGGCCGGAGCTTCTGACCTTCTTTATCAGAAAGGGGGCGAAATCAGTGAGTTAAGCCGCAGCAATTTCTTCCTTATCAAGGGCGACCGTCTGATTACCCCAAACCGGAATATTCTGCATGGCATCACACGTCGAACCATCCTTCAATTAGCTCAGAGCGACTTTCAAATTGAAGAGCGGCCAGTTTTACTTTCTGAGCTGTATGATGCAGAAGAAGCGTTCACCACCAGTTCAACCAAAAAAGTACTGTCTATTGTCCAGATCGGCGAACTGATAATTGGTGATGGAAATCCGGGGCCGAAATCCAAATTTCTATTAGAGCGGTTCGATGATTTGACGAAGAGTTGGTAGTAGAGCTCCTGCATATGTACGGATAACTTCCTTCGTCACACGCTCCTCCTGCCCTATTCGCCCAAGGCAGGGCAAGCCGGTATAGTCTAAGATAAAGGATTCGGTAGCCTCCACAGTAGGCCCGTTAAATAGGATACCGAGCAATGGAATGTTACGGCTTTTACAGGCTTCCACCGACAGGAGTGTGTGATTAATACTTCCCAGATAATTTCGGGATACCAGCACCAACGGCAAACCCAGTTTTTTAACCAAATCGATATTTAGTTCGTGCTTATTGAGCGGAACCATCAATCCCCCCGCCAGTTCAACAACTAACGCATTATTAGTTTCAGGTAAGTTGATGGTAGCCAACTGAATAGTCAGGCCGTCTAACGCTGCCGCGGCATGAGGAGACATGGGTTGCGTTAGTCGGTAGGCTTCCGGGTGAAACTGTGACGTTGAATTGCTAACCAGACTGCGTACAACATCCGTATCGGAATTAGCCAACTCGCCCGACTGAATGGGTTTCCAGTAATCTGCTTTCAACGCTTCTACGACTACCGCAGACGCGACCGTTTTACCAATTTCAGTTCCGATTCCGGCTATAATGAGTTGAGAGGGCATTTACTACTATTTCTTGAGAGATTGGACAACTTATCATTTTACTTCCCGGTGTGACTCCGATGGGGTCACACAAAATATGATGAATCTACTTCTGCTTACTTGCCTATATCTTAAGCTCGCCAAGCAAGGCGGTTTGTAAAACTGTAAGAAGCTGATCTATTTCGTCTGTTGTGTTAAAGGAATGAATGCATAGGCGAAGCCGTTCCTGCCCGACCGGAACCGTTGGGCTAAGGATAGCCCGCACATCTAACCCCACCGCCTGGGCCTGGCTGGCCACGTACCTAGCCTGATCATTACCCGGTATGATCAAACACCGAATCGGCGACCGGCTGTTTGTCCACAGTGCATCGGGCAGCAGTTCGCTGGCTCGTTGCCGAAAATGGGTAAGCCGCTTATACAGTTGGGTTCGGTTATCGGTATTGGTCGTTACATACACATGAGCACAGCGGATGGCCAGCAAACTATGCGGAGGTAAGGCTGTTGTATAAATAAAGGGGCGAGCAAAATTGATGAGATACTCATGCAGTACGGCCGGACCAACAACAGCCGCGCCATGAACACCCAATGCCTTTCCAAAGGTGTGAACTCGGGCAAATACGCGCTCCTGTAAACCCAATGCAACCACTAAGCCTTCTCCATTAGGACCATACAGACCCGTAGCATGTGCTTCATCAACCAGTAAAGCCGCGTCATAGCGATCACAAAGCTCAACCAGTTCGCGTAAAGGAGCCACATCGCCATCCATCGAATAGACAGACTCAACAGCCACAAAGACCTGCCCCGCCGGGGCAGGGCTTTGCCGATGGTATGCGGTTCGTCCAGTTTTACTTCGGTTTACCA
>NZ_BAAHBG010000006.1:303957-315753 GCF_054776855.1 Spirosoma migulaei
TGCAATTCGTGAGTTTGGCGGAGTTTATACTCCAGGTCTTCTAAATCGTTATGACGAAAACGCTGGCGACTAGCATAACTGAGACGTGCGCCGTCAATCATACTGGCATGAATCAACTCATCGGTCAGGAGAGTATCCCCTGCTCTGGGTAGGCAAGCCAGCAAACCAAGGTTAGCATCGTAGCCCGAATTAAAAATAAGCGCGGCTTCGGTATTGTAAAAACGAGCCAGTTCCTGTTCAACTACATCGGCCAGGGCCGTTTGACCTGCCAGTAATCGCGAGCCGGTTGCCCCTGTACGAGCGCGTGTCTGCGCAACATCAGCCTGCTGGATAGCCGCTTTCAGTTCGGCAGACCGGGCAAAACCCAGGTAATCATTTGAACAAAAGTCAACTAAACCATCTGCAATACGCAGTTGACGCAACAGGCCGCTTTGCTGATAAGCAGCTAATCGATCTGATACAAGTTGGGCAACTGAGTGCGTCACTATAGCCATAGCGACAAAGATAAAACGGCCCTCTTTAACGTTGAACAATTTCAGACCATCAATTGCGAAAATGTGTGTAAGTCCTTAGTTATCCACATGTTGATTGTGGATAACTTTAATTTGAGGTAATATTCAGGCTAAAGGATAAAAGAAAAGAGACACCAATAGAAACACATTGTCAACATAAGAAACATCTAGTTACCAATTGAGAGTATTATTTTACCAAACTGTTTTCCAGCCTCCATCTTACGCATCGCTGTTTCGGTAGCCACGAGCGGGAAGATCTCATCTAGTACAGGCACAATCTGTTGGTCGCTTATTAATTTAATCATATCGGTAAACTCGCTTTCAGTGCCCATAGTCGTTCCAAAAATTGATAGTTGTTTAAAAAATACTTTAGGTGGAATAATGTCGTTGATTGTCCCCGTGGTTCCGCCAAAGAAAGCGATCCGTCCGCCCGGAGCAGCTACATCGATAAGCCTGGAAAAACCAGGTCCACCCGCACTGTCAATGATCACATCAAAGTAACCTCGGGCTGGATGCCCTACTTGCCCTTCAGTTGCTTTTGCAAGAAGAAGTTTGTGCCAATCAGGCTGGCGATAATTGACACCCCCCGTTGCTCCTAACTCTCTCGCTTTCTCTAGTTTCTCATCAGATCCGGATGTAACCCAAACCTCCGCCCCTACCGCTACGGCAAATTGCAAGGCAAATAGGGCCGCTCCACCACCAACGCCAGTAATCAATACTTTTTCAGGAGGTTGACTACCACTTTTATTCAGCTCAGCTTTTGTCATTAGTGCTCGCCAGGCAGTCAGACCCGCTAACGGGAGCGCAGCCGCCTGCTCGAACGTGAGATGTTGGGGCTTATGATGAATATAGTTACGGCCCACAACTACATAGTCGGCAAACGTACCGTTGGTGGGCATACCCAGAATCTGGAAGTCGGCTCCGTAAAACTTCGGATTATCGCCCCAGTTCATCCCTGGATTAATGACGACCGCCTGGCCCAGCCAACTAGCATCAACGCCTTCTCCTGTATCGACAACAACCCCAGCTCCATCTGAACCCAGAATAACAGGTAGTTTAATACCAGGATATAAGCCCTGTTGAATAAACACGTCGCGATGATTGAGCGATGCCGCCTGAAGTTTTACCAGTACTTGGTCCGGCCCGGCGGTTGGTATGGGCGCATCAATAAGCTGGACGGGTTGGTGAGTACCTCCGAGATAAACTGCGTTCATGGACTGAGTCATAATTAGGAATACATTCGCACGACACTACCGGACCGTTTATATTTGCCCAACACGTCTGAATAGGCAATGATAACATACCGAGAAGCTACCGCCGACGATGCAGATCCGATTGCCCGGCTGCATAGCCTCAGTTGGCAACAAAACTACAGAGGTATTTGGAGAGATGATTTTTTGAATGGCCCTGTCCTTGAAAACAGGCAGGACGTTTGGCAGAAACGGCTTACTCAACCCAGCCCGAACCAGCACGTTATTATAGCCGACTCGAATGGGGTAATTTGCGGATTTGCCTGTGCTTACGCCGATGATGACCCCGTTTGGGGAACGCTACTTGATAATCTGCACGTTCATAGTGATCAGAAAGGACGTGGAGTTGGCACGGTTCTGATCAAATCGGCAGCTCGCTGGTCGTACCAGATGAATCCTCAATCAGGGTTTTATTTGTGGGTATTGTCGCAAAACACCAGCGCCCGAAGATTCTACGAGCATTTAGGTGCAACGAACCAGGAGTTGGTGAGAGATGAAAATCCAGGCGGAGGTTTCTCGGATGCGTTCCGATACGTATGGCCTGATGTAACGCAATTAATTGGATAAAAACGCATGATTCGGTTTTTTAACGAGGACGTACCCTATAAGCTTCCACAGAAGCAAGCAACCCGCCAATGGCTCAACCAGCAGGCTAAACGGGAAGGCTATGCGGTTGGTGAGTTAAATTATATTTTTTGTTCCGACGAGCATGTGCTACAGGTTAATCGGGATTACCTCCAGCACGACTACTATACAGACATCATTACGTTTGATCAAAGCGAAGACGAGAGCAAACTAGAGGGCGACATTTTCGTCAGCGTGGAGCGCGTGGCCGATAATGCAACGCAATTGGGTATATCGGCTGATCTAGAGATGCGTCGGGTCCTGGCTCATGGGCTCCTTCATCTGTGTGGCTATGGCGATAAAACCGATGAAGAAGCAGCTCAAATGCGGGCAAAAGAAGAAGAATGGCTAACCCATTACCTGCCTTAACGTTCCCAGTCTATGCGTCTACTCCTCTCTTTGTTAGTTTTTCTGGCTTTTTCCGTACAAGCACAGAAACAAATAGTCATTACCATCGACGATCTGCCGACCGTATCAAAAGCTTATGCCACGCCGGAAGGCCGACTTAATCTGACAAAGAAATTACTTTCGCACTGTACAGCATTCCAGGTTCCGGCCATTGGGTTTGTAATCGGCAATTCGTTACGGACAAACTCCAAACCCGATTCTAACCAGATCGGACTTCTAAAACTATGGTTAAATGCCGGTCTGGAATTAGGAAATCATACTCTGGCACACAAAGATTATAACAACATATCATTTGAGGGTTCAAAAGCGGATATTATTGGGGGTGAGTCAATTGTGAAGAATCTAGTTCAGCAACGAGAGAGGCCTTTCCGTTATTTCCGGCACCCCTACTTACGAAAAGGTGATACCCAAGCCAAAAAAGACTCGCTGGAGCAATTTTTAAAACAACGCGGCTATCAGGAAGCACCTGTTACCATTGATAATTCAGATTGGCTCTTTTCCCGCGCTTATGACAATGCTTTGCTTCTGAGCGATACAGCACTAGCGGCTCAAGTTGGTAAACAGTATGTGACGTATATGCTCAATTGCGCAGCTTATTATGAGGCACAAAGTGACTCGCTTTTTAACCGGCAGATTTCACAGATCTTACTAATTCATGCCAATACCATCAACGCCGACTTTTTGGGCAAATTACTGGCAGGGTTAAAACAGCAGGGGTACACTTTTGTCTCGTTAGATAAAGCATTGACTGACACAGCTTACCGTTCCGTAGATCACTATTACGGCAAAGGCGGCATTTCGTGGCTACACCGCTGGGCGTTAACGTTGGGCAAAAAAGGAGCTTTTTTCAAGGGTGAACCCGAAGTCCCTGCCATGGTTGATGAACTGGCGAATCGAACTGTAAACTTACCCGGCCGTTAACCCGCCATCTATCTGAAGAGCCTGCCCAGTAACAAAAGCATTGTCGTCTAAGCAAAGCCATAGAATGGCCTGAGCAACTTCTTCGGGTTGCCCAAAACGGCCCATAGGCACCATCCGGCGCATTCGCTCTTCCATGCCAGGTGCAGTACCAATCAATTCATCGACCATTGGTGAGTGCGTATATACCGGGCAAACGGCATTGATTCGGATATGATGCCGTACATATTCCAGCGCAGCTGTTTTCGTCAATCCAATAACGGCATGTTTAGAAGCACTGTAGGGTGCCCCCATAGGCATACCCCGCACCCCTGCAATGCTTGATACATTCACAATTTTACCCCCGACTGGATGGTCCCCGGCTGGATAGCTATTAGCCTTTTGAGTGAGCATCTGACGAATCTGGGCCTGCATGCCATAGAATACACCGCCAACGTTTATGGCCATTATCTGATCGAAATCCTGCTTTGTCTGATCGAGTAATCGGCCAAACTTACCCCCAATACCCGCATTGTTGATACCGATATCCAAACGACCAAACACATCCACAGTTTGCCTTACAGCTTTTTCTATCTGATCTGGATTAGAAACATCGCAAGGAATGAACAGCGCCATACCACCCTGCTGCTGAATTTGCTCAGTAGTTTCCCGGCCATTTTGTTCGTTAATTTCAGCGACAACAACAGTCGCACCTGCGTTGGCGAATGCCAGTGCGGTTACCCGGCCAATGCCTGAGCCAGCACCGGTGATGAAGGCAATCTGATTCGTAAACGTAGACATCCGCAGCGAAGAAGCAGTTAATTAAACGCTGAAAATAATGCTATTTTGTGGCTCATGCATCGTTTTTATGGCAATCAATCGTAGAAAATACACGGTTATCCTGCTAATAGGCCTGGCTCTATGCTACGGGTTGTTCGGCTTATGGACTATATGGTTCTTTGGTGGCCAGGATAAGCCCGCAAAATCCTCAAAAGCGAATACGCAAATCCGCTCATTCGAGCAATTCGGCACTCGATCAGACCGTGGGAATCTGTTAGGGATTCAGCCCTGGATGGAGCCCGCCGATTATCGTACAGGGTTGACTTTCCGCGAAAAATTAGCCGGGTATTTGAAAACTGCGAAAGACAGTGGGCTGGTCATACCTCAAAAAACCATTGTCATCCTGCCCGAATATATTGGCACCTGGCTAGTGGTTATGAATGAACCTGAGCGGGTATACAGTGCCTCCACCATTCAGCAGGGATTAACGGCAATGGTCGTTAGCCATCCCATCAATTTTTGGAAGGCCTACCAAACGGCCCCCGACAGTGTGGGTGATAAAACAAAGTATGGTCTCTTCGCCATGAAAGCCCGGCAAATGGCCTACGAGTATCAGCTCACCTTCGATATACTGGCAGCACAATTTGAGGTAACAATCGTGGCTGGTTCTATTCTATTGCCCAATCCATCCGTTGAAAACGGGAAATTGGTTGTAGGCGAAGGCCCTCTCTATAATGTCTCTGCGGTGTTTCGTCCGGATGGCAAACTAGATCCGCAACTTATTAAAAAGGTCTACCCCATTGCCGATGAACTCCCGTTTGTCTGTCCGACCAATCCGGCAGACGTTCCTGTTTTCGATACGCCAGTTGGTCGGTTAGGTGTATTGGTCTGCGCAGACTCCTGGAATTCTCCCGTATATAAAACACTAAAGCAAAAAAGGGCTACCCTGTTAGCGGTTCCCTCCTACTCAGCCGGCAATGGAGTCTGGAAAACAATCTGGCAGGGGTACAGTGGCACACCAACCCCAGCGGATGCCCGTGCAGATGTTGGTAAACTAACCGAAGGACAAGCCTGGCTCGCTCATGCTATGGCCGGGCGAGCTATCCCCGAAGCGGGTATCATAAAAGGGATGAACGTATTTCTGCGGGGGCAACTTTGGGACTTAGGTTCCGATGGCACAACGATCATTTTATCTGGTAAGGCTCCAGCCAAAACGGCCCGTGTTGTTAACAAGGCTGCCATAACCTGCTTATGGCTATGATTTCCTCTTTAAATCATTTTGTATTTTTTCAATAAACTTTTCAAGTACATCACCCATATACTCCTCATTACTAATTCATTTACCGTATACTTATCTAGGATTTATATTCTTTTATTTAATTGACAAAATCTATTTTTTAGGTGACCCCGTAGATACATCATCTTAGTTGCCAAATAGCTAAGCATTAAAAATCACCTAACTATTTTACTCAATGGAAAACGTTACTAATCGACCCGAAACGACATCTTCGGCTGCAGCTAGCCGCCGGTCGTTTCTGCGAGTAGCGGGTGCTGCTGCTGTAACAGGCGGTTTGCTGACAGCTTGCTCCCATGCGGACGAATCTTCTGTCACACCCAATGGTAGTGCCCGCGCTGCTGGCCCAACCATTTCATTACCTACTGGTGATGTTGGTATCCTTGCCTTTGCATACGTATTGGAACAGCTCGAAGCTGCCTTCTACGAAATGGTTCTCGCAAAACCTTACCCAAATATGTCTTCGTCGGATATGGCCTTGTGGAGCGATATCCGTGGCCATGAAATTATTCACCGTGCGCTTTTCAAAGCAGCTGTGGGTGCCGGAACAGCCGCTAACGTTCCAGATCTGACCTTCAACTTCTCAAGTATCGACTTCAACAACCGTGCAGACGTACTTTCGAATGCAGAAGCTTTTGAAAAAACAGGCGTAGGTGCTTACAACGGTGCGGGTAAATACATTAAAGATGCAGGTTATCTGACATTGGCCGGTAAGATTGTATCGGTTGAAACTCGTCACCACTCAATTCTTCGCGAATTGCAGTATCCTTATTCAGACGCGTTTGCTGGCCCAACTATCGTTACCAGCGATACAGGCCTGCATCTTGCTTACGAGCCAACGTTTGTGCTGCCTATCGCACAGAAATATATTAATGAAACCCTGGATGCAAGCGCATTAGTAAAAAGCCTGACACCAGCATAAACCACTCAACTCCGATGAACTTACAAAACTTATTTAGCGAAATTGAGAAGGTGGATGGCGAAATATTTGATCGCTTAGCACACGTCTCACGCCGGAGCTTATTTAGCTCTCTGACCAAAAAAACGATTGCCGTGGCTGCTCCAGCCATTATGGCATCTGCCCTGACCAAATCTTATGGGCAGTCTAGTGCATTACCACAAGGCGTAAAAGACGTTCTTAACTTTGCGCTCGCATTAGAGTACCTAGAGTTCACTTTTTATGATTACGGTCATAACCTGGCGATGATTCCCAATAATTATAAGCCAGCATTTGAATTAATTCGGCAGCATGAACAAGTACACGTTCGGTTGCTGAAGTCGGTACTAGGCTCAGAAGCAATCCCAATGCCTAAGTTCGATTTCTCGGCCAAAGGTACGTTTATGGATACATTTACCAACTTCGCAACGTTCTCGGCTATTGCCCAAACGTTTGAAGATACAGGCGTTCGCGCTTACAAAGGTCAGGCTCCTAATCTACAGGCTGCCCCAGCTATATTGCAGGTGGCTTTACAAATTCACGCTACCGAAGCTGCTCACGCAGCTAACGTACGCTATATGCGTGGCCAAAAAGGCTGGATCACGGGTGGTACTGCTGCAATGCAAGGCCTTCCATCGGTTGTTGACGGCAGTTATAAAGGTGAAGAAAACACCGTGCAAGCGGGTGTTGACTTAGCTTCTGCACTAGCTGGCGATAGCCGGATTACTCCGGCTATGGTTATGCAGGCGTTTGATGAGCCGCTAACAAAAGAACAGGTTCTGCCTTTGGTTGCACCTTTCTTTGCCTAACAATAAGTAGTAGTCTAAAACGCAAAAAGCCGCTGGTTAACCAGCGGCTTTTTGCGTTTTAGACTTTGTCCTGTTAAAGTAATCCAAAAGCAGATAGCGTCACAAACTCACTTACCCGCGCCTGAATTTCATCCTGAGTCAAATTCATAATCCGCTCAGCACCAAATTTCTCCACGCAGAATGAAGCCATGGCTGATCCATAAATAATAGCCCGCTTCATGTTATCAAACGAAATATCGTCGGTTTTGGCTAAGTAGCCAATGAAGCCCCCCGCAAACGTATCGCCCGCACCGGTCGGATCGAATACTTCTTCAAGCGGCAATGCTGGGGCGAAGAAAATCTGCCCTTCGCTAAACAGCAGAGCACCATGTTCCCCTTTTTTGATGATTACAGTTTGCGGACCCATCGCCCGGATTTTAGCCGCAGCGCGTACCAGCGAGTACTCATGCGTTAGCTGGCGGGCTTCTTCATCGTTTACTACCAGTACATCAACTAATTTGAGTAAGCTCATTAGGTCTGGGTTGGCAATTTCGATCCAAAGATTCATGGTATCGAGCACAATGAGCTTTGGGCGATTATGCAACCGTTCAATAACCATCTGCTGAATTGCCGGAGCGGTATTTCCTAACATCAGGTATTGGCAATCCTGATACGAATCGGGAATGATCGGATCAAAATTCTCCATTACGTTCAGCTGGACTTCCACGGTATCGCGGCTGTTCATGTCATTGTGGTATTTCCCCGACCAGAAAAAGGTCTTCTCTCCTTTCCGAATTTCTAAACCTTCCGTATTGATTCCGTGCTGATTGAGATCCTCAATCATGCTCTGCGGGAAATCGTCGCCCACCACAGCAACCAAATTATTTTCTTTCGTAAAGTACGAGGCTGACAGGGTGATGTAAGTGGCGGCTCCGCCGATGATTTTGTCGGTCTTGCCGAACGGGGTTTCCAGGGCGTCGAACGCTACGGAACCAACAGTAACTAGGCTCATTTATTACAGTTTGAATTTTGTAGTCCGATGTTTGAAGTTTGTACCAATCAGCTCAAGTTTATGCAGCATTGCTAACATCGAACTTCGAACCGCAACGGCGGATCGTTATAAACTTCAAACTAAATATTTATTTCTTCCGCCCAATTACCGGGCAACGTTTAAACGGTTTGGTTTCATCGAATAGCTTCCGATAGGTAACGTGGGTTTTAACGATCTTCGACCCCAGCTGGCTTACAAAACGTACCATGATTGGGTTAAAATCGCCAACCCAGTTCATTTCTAGTTCGGTATATTGAAAATTGGGATTATGGTCGGCTTCGTGCGGCATACGGAGGGCAATAGCGGCTTCCACCCCTTTCCCCTGGTGCTCAGGAGCTACACCAAAGACTACACCAAACGCCTTACGGTTTGTTTTCAGCAGCATGTGCCACAAAAACTTCAACTTTCCGATCAGATCAAGTTTACCATTCACATGCTTGAAAACCTGATTTAGCTCCGGCAGGCAAACGAAAAAAGCCACTGGTTCATCAAGGTAATACGCGAAATAGATTATTTTCTCGTCAATAACCGGCTTCAACTTCTCCATTAGTAGCTGCGCCTGGCCAGCCGACATTTCCTTAACACCACTATGACCGCCCCAGGCCGCATTGTAAATATGCCGAAACTGTTCGGCCGCTGCGGGCAGATGTTTTTTATCGATTGTTCGAAAGCTATAATCCGGGTTCTGGTAAATCCGTTGGGCCCGGTCTTTTACCGCCTGCGACATATCAACCAACTTCGCCCAGGTTGTTGGAATCCCGAACGTAAACTGTTTGAAATAGTCTTTGAAGCCGTAATTTTCAAAAAATGGAATGTAATACGGCTTTGTATACGGCATGCAATAGTTTGGCTCCCGGTCGAACCCATCGACTAATAAACCCCACCAGCGATCGCGATCACCAAAGTTGATTGGGCCGTCCATGGCTTCCATACCACGGCTTTGGAGCCACCCTTTTCCGGCATCAAACAGGGTAAAAGCGGCCTGTTGATCGTCAATGCACTCAAAGAATCCGATCCCACCTGTTGGCTGATCGTTATCGAGGTTCGCAATTTCGTAGTCGATAAAAGCGGCCATGCGCCCAATGGTTTCAGCCTTATCGTTCAACAGTAAATACCGAATGCACTCGCCATGCTCAAAGCGTTTATTGCGAGCCGGGTCGAATACTTCCTCGACATCGGCATCTAACGGGCGAATCCAATTTGGATCGTTGCGATAAAGACGAACGGGAAACTGAATAAATTCTTTCTGGTATTGGGCATTTGCGCCCACCTCAACTACCTGCATTCCTGAACCTAAGCGGGCGATTTGTCAAAACAAAACGCGAATATAACCAAAAGTGAGCGGGCTACCGTTTTCCAACGAACAATCCGTAACTTCGCCCTCATGAACAGTTTACTATCTGCCATGCTGATCCAGGAAATCCTCATTTTGCCAGCCCACTGTTGTCGCTGAACGCTTAACCTCGCCTACAGTTGTCTATCGGGCAGCTCTATTCCTTTATCAGTATTGTTGAACCAGAGTCAAACTCCCAATGCAACCGCTTACACTATACAATACACTTTCTCGCAAGAAAGAACTATTTGAACCGCTCAATCCCCCTTATGTGGGCATGTACGTCTGCGGACCAACGGTTTACAATTACGTTCACCTGGGCAACGTTCGTACGTTCCTCACGTTCGATACACTCTACCGCTACCTGACGTTTATTGGCTACAAAGTCCGCTACGTCCGTAACCTGACCGACGTAGGCCACTTAGTTGGTGATGGCGACGATGGTGAGGATAAAATTGGCCGGATGGCAAAGCTGGAAAAAGTTGAACCCATGGAAATCGTGCAACGCTTCACGAACGATTTTCATACTGTAATGGCCCAGTTCAATACCTTTCCACCGAGTATTGAACCTACTGCAACCGGCCATATGGTAGAGCAGATTGAAGCGGTACAGTCGTTACTAAGCAAAGAGCTCGCTTATGAATCAAATGGCTCGGTTTATTTCGATATTGAAACGTACAATAAGCGGGGTGGCAATTACGGCAAGCTATCGGGGCGGATTCTGGACGACCTCCTGAATGAAACCCGCGAGCTGGATGGCCAGTCAGAAAAGCGCAGTCCACTCGATTTTGCGATCTGGAAACGCGCTGCACCCGAACACCTCATGCGCTGGAACTCACCCTGGGGCGAAGGTTTCCCTGGCTGGCATCTGGAATGCACTTGCATGAGCACTAAATACCTGGGCAAACAATTTGATATTCACGGCGGTGGAATGGATTTAAAATTCCCACACCATGAGTGCGAGATTGCGCAGGGAGATGGCTTGAGTGGCGTTGACCCCGTTCGGTACTGGATGCACTCGAACATGCTGACCGTTAATGGGCAGAAAATGTCAAAGTCATTGGGCAACTCATTTTTACCAGCGGAGTTGTTTGCTGGTAGCCACCAACTGCTCGAACAGGCGTATAGCCCCATGACGGTTCGTTTCTTTATGCTTCAGTCGCATTACCGGAGCACACTCGACTTTTCGAATGATGCGCTTAAAGCGGCTCAGAAAGGGTATCGTCGGTTGGCCAATGGCTTACGTATCGTTAAAACATTAACCTACGATACGTCCGGCGAAAGCGTTTCTGTAAGCGAAGAAAAGCAGCAGGAAATCCGGCAGGCAGTTCAGCAGTTTTACGAGGCCATGAACGATGACCTTAATACAGCTGTCGGGATTGCCCAATTGTTCACATTGCTGAAGTACGTCAATATGCTGTACCTGAAACAACTTCAACCAGAAGCCCTCGGCGAAGACGTATTTAATCTACTGAAAGAGTCATTCGTATCGTTCATGAACGACGTATTGGGACTGAAAGAAGAAGGTACGAGCAACCAGCCGGTTTTGGAAGGTTTGCTAACCCTGTACCGGGAGTACAAAGAGCAGCGCCTGTATGATAAAGTGGATCAAATTCGCTCGTATTTCAAAGCGCAGGGGCTGGCTATTAAAGACATGAAACATCAGATCGACTGGGCTTATGAAGAGTAGTCTTTAAAACTAGTACGGCACGCGATTTAGTCCATCAAGCGATTAAGAAGCCTTAAGCTGATAGCTGGCGCTTATTACGAACGATCCGTTAATACTCTGTTGGAAGAAACTACCCAGCAGTCACACGCTAACGCGTACGCCGGATTCTGAGACGTACACCAGCCATACTCACCCACACAGCTATGAACCTGATCGGGATTGATAAGGTGGGCTTTGTGAATACGAATAAAAT
>NZ_BAAHBG010000006.1:315874-345112 GCF_054776855.1 Spirosoma migulaei
GCGCCAATTGGGTAGCTAAAATAGGGTTCTGTCCACCACTCGTACTTCCCAACCGTCGCCATCCGAAGCCCAGTAGACAAGGTTAGCCAACGAAACGGTTGTAGTAATACACTGGCAGGTGTGCGCTGTACTACTTGTTCGGTATACGGTTTAACCTGCTGGGTCGAGTCAAGTGGGTTTGGATTTACTCTTGTTACCTGATACTGGCTGGTACGCTTTTCGCTAAATATTAAAGCCGATGATACTCCAATCGCCCCCCACCAACTTACCCGTTTTGTATCCATAAACGTGTATCGAATCGAAAGCGGCAACGTAATCTGCCACCACTGATTAGTTTGTTGCAGCAATTCCCGCCTAGTAATCGAATCCTGGCTGGCCAGGCCATTTCCAGCCTGTATTACCTGCGTTGGGGACAGTGTTAATCCTGTCCCCAAAAAAAGCTTACGAGTCAGCATTTTGTCAACCCAAACTCCACTTATAACACCCAGGTGGGCTTTCCCTGCGGTATGTATGCAGCCTGCATCCCCACTATGGCGCCAATAAATACCGGCCGTTCAACCGATTTTGACTTTGGCGAGACAGAAACCTGCGGTAAGAAGTGAATCCTGGCGGGTATATTGGCAGATATATGATTGAATGACAATGGTCTGGTCGCTAGCTTATTTATCTGCAACCTAACTAGTCCAGCTGAAGTGGAGGTCGTTTCGGGAAGCCGCCCCCCTGCCTTACTCGTCCCCAAAGATTTAGACAACGGCTCCTTCGCATAGGGAGGTGTTTTTGCCGTTGAGCTATTTTTTAGGGCTCCAACCCATCTATTTTCTTGATAATCAAACCGAGAATCATCCAAAAGACGAACATGAATCGGAGCAGAGGAGCCTCTCCCCCGAGAACGCTGAGCTTGAATAACTGTTGTCGATGCAGATTTATAATGAGATTCCTCTTTTCTGAATGGTTTTAGAGTAGTTGTCGTAGGTAGCGATTTTTTTGTTTCAAAAGCGATTTTATCCGCCAGTTCAACTTTATACTCAGCCCTTTTCCCGATGCTCGTTGCGGTATAGGACAACCCACCAGCAGGCACCAATACCAGTGAGGAGGGCGTTATGGCATCGGTTTTAACCATTTTCAGGCCTGGTGCAACCGGCTCAAGTTCAGCCGAATCAGCTTTAGCCGATTGAAAAGTAGACTGTTTTTCGGGTTCCTCCACAACAAATCTCGGCCCCTGCTGGCTATTCGATGTGGCAATAGTACCTGCTTTCACCGTTATGGCAGCAGCCTGCGTGGGCAACCAATGTGGAACAATGTGCTGTGATTTTTCGCAAATAATTGCCACCGTCGTCAGCAGAATCAGCTTATACAAGCGCCCCTGTTTGGGAGAGCGAGAGCCTCGCTGAAATTTCTGAAACCGGCTCCAGGCATTTGGATCACCTACCGGTTCGTAACTGCGTAGCGTTTCCCTAAAATGCGCCCAGTCTGGGTCTTCCGGACGATCAGCAGAAGAAGTATAGTAGATGGGCATATAGGTTCGCACAGCATTATGTTGCCCCAGCAATTCTCTAAGCCGTTGTTTAGCCCGGGTCAGGTACACCCTGGAACTACTAACCGGAATGTTTAGTAACACCGCAATTTCTTCATGCGCATACCCTTCCACTTCATAAAGATTGAAGGTTAGACGCCATAAGTCGGGTAGTAGCGCTACTAGGCTTAAAATTTGCTCGGCGTTCAGGCTATCATGTACATATTCTGGGTATCCTACCTCTGTGACTAGATCGTCGATGGTGCTCTGGTGCAAATATGGTTTTTCTTTCCGGTACGCATCAATAGCCGTATGCACGGCTAATTGACGAAGCCAGGGCCGGAAATAGGTGGGATTGGGATAGGTTGATTTAAGCTGGTGAAACAGTTTAAAAAAACAGTCGTTGACAACTTCCTGCGCAAGCTCTTTCGATGAAAGATAACGTATGCAGATTCCATATACTAAGCTGTAGTACCGTTTAAAAACCATCTCCTGTGCTTTCGGATTATCTCCACGGCACCCCTGCAGGCATTCTTGCTCCTGTGGTGTACAATCCAGTAATTCAGCTGTCATATGTACGGCACCTTCTCAACGAAACAGGCTTTGCTTATTTCCCGGCGAGCTTGTTTTATTGATTTTACCAATTCATCCTGGGAGAATCTCTCCTGTATGTTTTGACGATATAACTTTGGTGAGTAACGCGCTATATAACCCTTAGCGGGTTCGACTACTTTATACAGGAACATAGTCATGCCCCCTTACAGCCCACAATTAAAAATGGATTGACCCTAGATTGACATTAGCCCCGTCAGCAACTTTAACCCGATCAATGGTTTGGCTAAACCCACAAGGAGTTGTGGTTAAGACTAGTTTATAGTAGCCTGCAACAACATCTGTAAGCTTAAACGACTGGTTGATATTTGACACTACTTTGAGCTTCGTATTGGTTTCTTTCCAGAGCGTATCGCTATAGGTTATACCAGTACTATCTCGCTTAACAATTTGATTAATATCAATCTTAGTAGCAACAATGTTACAAGTTGAAGGTTGGCAATGAGTCGAATCAGTCGTTGATTTATTGATTTGCAACGTACCTGTGATTGTAGCTCCATTGGCCACTCTATTGGACGAGTTAGGGGTATTTTCAGGCTGTATGTCCTGACTGCATCCAGCTAAGATGGTTAATAATCCTCCCAGGAATAATAAATTTTTCATCGCTTTAAGAAGTTAGATTAATGACTTATCAACTAAGTCGGGAGGAATTATCAAAACGCTACAAAACATTCGTAATTTTTATAGAGGGTCTTTTAGCAACTGTGGGTAGTTTACCATTTGGGTGCAGAGCAAATCGTGCTGGCCTTTCAGTCACCCTATAAACGGTCCTTATCGGTCTATGCAATAGTCTAGCTTTGCTGGCAGTTAACTACCTACGATTTTGAGTAAAAAAGAAGCCCGGCTGTAACACAGCCGGGCTTCTTTTTTACTCAAAATCGTAGGTATACACAGCTACTTCCGGGCTGCCTGGTGGTAGATTTAAAATCTCTTTGATCAGACTGGTCTTCAATCCGTACACCTATCCGTGCAAATGGGAAGCTTTGAATCTTTTCCAGGCTCGTTGAATAATTGTTGTTTGGGCCAGCTTCTTTACCTGCTTCTGAACATTCAGTTCGACTAAGTGCTCAAAACGTTCCTGCTCATCAGCCAGTAGCATCAGCTCCTGTTCACGCCAATGGCAAACGTCTTTTATGGACCATAACCATCTATTAATCAGTAAGATTTTTATTCGACATGGCAGCTTTTACGCCCCCACAGCCATAATGTCCGCATACGATAACATGCTTCACTTTTTAAACCTCTACGACATACTATAAAACCGAGAGCATATCCATATGCACAACCAGATTGGCCACATTCCGATGAAAAAAAATTTCACCGGGTTGTACCTGGGCAATTTCTTCGGTGGGCAATAGAATCACCATACACTCATTAGCGAAGCCCCTTCTTTATGAACAAAAAGGTCTGAGTGATCTCAGTTAATGTGTTCTAGTGATTGTTTTGAAAAAATTCAAATTCGCCTTCTACATCCCGGTCATCGGCTTATAGCCTGCAGGTTATACTCTTTATCGCTAATAAATATCCCACAGCAAAAAGAACACATTAAAATCAGATTAAAAGCCAATAAAAGAAAAGGGAATTGGTTTGATTTACTCAAAAACACCAAGCTCCCTTTAAGCGTCAATTGACCTTACTATTTGATTATTTAAACGGCTGACTTTTCGGTATTTTTGCAGGCCGATATACAAAAGCGGTATTAAATCGTTTTACAACACCCGATCCCAGTCCAAAAGGGATGTGTTGCTCTGTCATGAAAAAAATCATCCTTTCCTTTCTGGCTGTCTTGTTGTCTATTAGCGCCTGCCGTACCAAGCAGACCCAGAACGATACCACACAGCAACCCGTTACCATTACGGCTCCCGCTTTTAATGCCGATTCGGCTTACTCCTATGTTGATCAGCAGGTAAAGTTCGGGCCACGAGTGCCCAATACACCCGCTCATGTCCAAACTGGAAATTACCTGGCCGCCAAACTAAAGCAATTTGGTTGTACTGTTATTGAGCAGTCATTTGTAGCAACCACCTGGGATGGCAAGAAATTAAATGCCCGTAATATCATAGGCAGCATCAACCCTAGTGCTACCAAGCGTATTGTACTAGCATCGCACTGGGATTCACGCCCGCATGCTGATCAGGACCAAGACAAAGCTGACCAGACAAAGCCCGTTACAGCCGCTAATGATGGAGCCAGTGGTGTAGGTGTGTTGCTCGAACTAGCCCGATCTATTCAGCAGAGTCAGCAAAAACCAACCGTAGGCATTGATATTATCTTTTTCGATGCTGAAGACTGGGGCAATGGCGAAAAAGCCAGTAACGATTTTGAACAGGCCAGCGGTAATCAGTTCGATTATATCGGATTCTGCTTAGGCTCACGCTATTGGGCCAAAAACCTGCATAAGCCTGGGTATTCAGCTTATTTTGGCATTCTGTTAGATATGGTTGGTGCTAAAGGCGCTACATTTGCTAAAGAGGGCCTTTCGATGCAGTTTGCTCCGACAGTTGTTAACAATGTCTGGCAAACGGCCAGTCGTGCCGGATACAGCCAATATTTTGTTGATACGCCCGGCGGTCAAATTACCGATGACCACGTTGCTCCCAACACGATTGCCAAAATCCCGATGATCGACATTATTCATACGAATGTGGTTACGGGAGGTTTCTTCCCGGCCTGGCACACCGCAGAAGACAATATGAGTAACATTGACCGGGGCACCCTTAAGGCCGTTGGCCAAACGCTGTTACAGGTACTTTATAATGAACAATAAGCCGAACCTAGTGAACGAGCGAGCTATTAAAGGGGCAAAACAAGGGCTACGGCTTTTTATTTTTAGCACACTGATCAGTTTAGTTACCGGATGTGGACCTGCACCGGATACATTTGGCAAACTTGATGTAAAAAAATGGCGGGGAGATCGGGGAGGTTGTAACGGCGTTCGGGCTACACTTGAACCCGCTTTTAGAGCGGAAATTCAAAATTTGAAAGGCAAAACGACCAACACTATTGGTGAACTCCTTGGCCGCCCTGATATCAATCAAATTGCCGACCGAAATCAGAAATTCTATATTTATTTCCTGGAAAAAGGCCCCCAGTGCGACCAAGCTGGCGTTAAATCAACCAGCCGTTCCGTGGCAATTCGGATGAGTGCAATTGGTGTAGCTACTGAAGTAACGTTTCAAAATGGAACACCTTAGTAACGCGGACAAGTTGTTCGCATAGCCAAAAATCGTTCTTTTCGTTACAGACGGACAGGATGTCCGCGTTACACATAAAACTTCTTCCGCTCGATCATTTCTTCCACCACTTCCGGCACCATATACCGTATGGATCGGTTGGCGCGAATACAGTCGCGTATGAACGTAGCCGAGATGTCCAGTAAGGGTGCTTCTACAACACGAACACTGGCATGCGTTTTAAATGAGCTTTCTACTGTGCGGGGGCGCTCGTACACATATAAACCGTAATATTCCAGTATCTTATCGTAATTCTTCCAGTTGGCAAACTGCTCCAGATTATCTTCGCCCATAATCAGTCGGAAGGCATGCTGAGGATATTTTTCGCTGAGCCGTGTCAGAGTATCAATCGTATAGCTGGGCTTTGGCATCGAGAACTCAATATTCGTGGCCTTTAGGCGACTATTATCCGCAATAGCCCGTTCAACCATATCCAGCCGGTCGAACTCGTGCAGGAGGCTTTTGGTCTTCTTGAAGGGATTTTGGGGCGACACCACAAACCACACCTGTTCGAGATCGGTTGTGGTTGCCATCGTATTCGCAATGATCAGATGGCCAATATGAATGGGATTGAAGGAACCGAAGAATAAGCCGATTTTCATGGGGGTAAGGAGCGAGAAGCAAGGAGCAGGGATAACAACTACCGCCCTAATTTTGAGCCAGCCATTCTCAATATTCGCTCCTAACTACTACTATTAAATTACTGTCGCTTTCACGGGTACTTTATTTTCCTTTATAAAATCGTCGACCAGTTTTTGCGCCTTTTGAAGTGATGTTTCCAGATCATCATTCATTAAAATGACATCAAAACGATCTTGAAAACTCATTTCAAAGTGGACTTTAAACAAGCGTCGGGACAAGCTTTCTTCAGTCTCAGAACCACGGCCTATTAGACGTTGGCGGAGCGTCTCTTCGTCTGGTACTTTTACAAAAACGGCCAGTGCTTTATCGCCATAGAAGTTTTTCAGCTTTAGTCCACCCTGAACATCCACATCAAAAAGAACGTGTTTGCCGGTAGACCACACTCGTTCTATTTCAGACTTTAACGTGCCATAGAATGCGCCGGTATAAACCTCTTCCCATTCAACGAACTCGTTGTCATCGATTTTATGCTTGAACTCTTCGGGTGTCAAAAAATAATAATCTTTCCCATTTTCTTCAGCGCGGCCCCGGCGGTCGCGGGTGCAGGCTGAAATAGAAAAGCCGAGATTCTTGTTCTCGGCCAGCAAATGCTTGACAATTGTAGTTTTGCCCGAACCAGAAGGGGCTGAAAAAATAATAAGCTTACCGTCCACAGTGGGTAATGGGTTGATTTAACTAAAAGTAATTGGGGTAATTAAGGTTGCTGGTGTACGCACTCCTTAATTACCCCAATTAGGTTGGCTACTATTAACTAAAACTCAGAATTCTGGATTTGATCGTTGCTACTAACTGCTCTGGGCAGCATCGTTTCTCCATTCGCTTAGTCAATAACTCCTTCACTTCCTTTTCAAGCTGGTACATCTCGATGCAGGGTCTGCATGATTCAAGATTAGCTTTCACTCTGACAAGCTGTTGTTCGGTGGCTTCTCCATCCAGAATCAACTGGATCATCTTCAGACAGTCGGCGCTGTGATTACAATGTTCTTTCATCTCTGGTTTTGCGCTAGATGAAGATGAGGGCGGCAACGAAGTTTGCATTGGAAAAATTTTATTTATTCCAAGAATAATAATACCATTAAGTTATCAGCAGAACCAATTTAGGCTTAGAAAAAGTTCGGTTTATTCTTCATTTTCTTCTTTATAGCCCATCGAAGATGCGTAATCACGCAATTTTTCTTTCAATAGGTTCCGAGCCCGGTGTAGTCGAGATCGTACAGTACCTATTGGGATGTCCAGAATCTTAGCCATTTCTTCATACGTAAATCCTTCGATATCGCAGAGGATAATCACTGTCCGGAAATCCACAGGCAACGAGTTTAAAGCCGTTGCCACTTCATCGCCGATTAAGTCGGAAACTGATTCGGCCCGAAGGTCGACCGTATGTTCGGATTCCGCATCTTCAGAGTTATAGGTCGTTTCAACGTCCTGATAATCTACTTTAGCGGGTTCCTTACTTTTTTTCCGATAATCGTTAATGAAGCTGTTCTTCAGAATCCGAAACAGCCATGCTTTGGCGTTAGTTCCTTGCTCAAAGGACGAAATGAACCGAAATGCCTTTAGGTAAGTATCCTGTACGAGATCGTTTGCGTCGTCCTCGTCGGTTGTCAACCGAAAAGCAAAGTTGTACATGGAGTCAATGTGTGGCATAAACTCCTTATTAAAAATCTGGTACTTCTGCGCATCGGAATAACCACGAGCGGGAGTATCTGCCGAGGGTTGTTCGGTCGGGTCGCTGTCGGGTAACAATTGGTCGTCGTCGCGAGTTGGCGTATCTGACATAACTTCGGGAATAGTCGCCATAAAAGTAAGAGTAAATTGCCGTTTACTATCGGCCATACCCAACGAATTCAATAATAAGACGATCAGATTCGCTGAGTTACACAACTTACACCACAAAAATTAATCCTTTGTTTGAAAAGAATGTTTAAAGTTAATCGAATATGACGATTTGGCAGTGAACGTTCCTATACCTGACAACGTTAAAGCCAGGCAAATCCTACTCATTAGTAGCATCTGACTGGCCCCATAATCTCTTTAACGGCTCGTTAAGCCTCAATTGTTTTAAAATATCGTTTGAGCCATGAGGTAATGGCCGGAATGCGCCATTCTGCCATAAACTCCGCTTTTGTTTTCACTAATGTGTTAAATACCATTGTATCAGGTGTTATCAATCCATCGGCAACGGCTCCTTTAATGGCCGGCAAAGCAAACGTCTGTACCGTTCCGTCTGCTACCTGAACAGCCGCCGAACGGTCGAAAAAATCCACTGCCAATTGACGTCCAATTTCCTGCACAGTCCGCATCGAAGCATCAATTGAACAGCCACTGGGTAAGGTATACCCTTCGTCTACGCCAACTACAACAAATCGATTGTTAACCACTTCTGCCGATGCCAACAATGGCTGACCATGTGCCGCCCATTGGCTCAAGGCAGGTTGTAACGCTTCGTCTATCGTTTTTATATCACCATCCGTAAGCGAACGGTTTGCCTGGTACACCCATACGCGGGCGGTATCCGGCAGTCTATCAAAATCTATGTACATAGTCAATAAATAATGTAGAATGGACAATGAATAATGTAGAATAAATGAAGTGAATGATTCCCTCATTATTCATTGTCCATTCTACATTATTTATTGATCTCACAACCCTTGCCCTTGGGCGATGAGTTCCGAAATGTCGTAGACACGCACAGAATCTTCGCGGTTCTTATTCTTAACACCGTCAGACATCATTGTCATACAAAATGGGCAGGCTACAGCAATCATATCGGCACCTGTACTGAGCGCTTCCTCAACGCGCTCCACGTTTACATCTTTTTTACCAGGCTCGGGTTCCTTGAAATACTGGCCACCACCTGCTCCACAGCACAAGCCATTGGCCCGTACACGCTTCATCTCGACTAGGTCGGCATCTAGTGCTGCCAACACTTCACGTGGAGCCTCATACACTTTATTAGCTCTGCCAAGATAGCAAGAGTCATGAAACGTTATACGACGTCCTTTAAACGACTGCCCATCTTTCACACGAACACGTCCTTCGTTGATGAGCCCCTGCAAAAACTGTGAGTGGTGGATTACCTCATAGTTTCCCCCTAATTCAGGGTACTCATTTTTAAGCGTATTGAAACAATGCGGACAGGCTGTCACGATTTTCTTGACATTGTAGCCATTTAACACCTGAATATTGGCCATGGCCTGCATCTGGAACAGAAACTCATTCCCAGCGCGTCGGGCAGGATCGCCCGTACAGGCTTCTTCGGAACCAAGCACAGCGAACTTAATACCAACATGATTCAGAATACGAACGAAGGCAATAGTTACCCGTTTATAACGGTCATCGAATGAGCCAGCACACCCAACCCAAAACAAGATTTCCGGTTCTTCGCCCGATGCAACCATGTCGGCCATCGTTGGTACTTTGTATGTTTTTTCAGTTGACATAGTTGGGATGTTTTCGGTATTCGGTTTACAGCTTATAGTAAGTTGACGCGCCAGTTGCTCTTGCATTAGCCCACCGTGAGCTATAAACCGAATACCCTAACCTATTTTTCATTCACCTGATCAGCCCAGTTAAACCGATCGCTGGGCGAGAATTTCCAGGGAGCCATGTTATTCTCAATATTACTAAACATGGCATTCCAGGAAGCTGGTGCCTGCGATTCTTCCATAACCCGATACCGGCGTAATTGCAGAATGATATCCAATGGGTTTATATTGATCGGGCAGGCATTTACACAGGCCTGGCAAGTCGTACAGGCGTTGAGCTCCTCGGCAGTTATATAGTCATTCAATAAAGACTTTTCGTCCTTGTAGTCATATCCGTTCGTTTTCCATCCGCGCTGAATTTCTTCAAGTCGGTCGCGGGTGTCCATCATGATTTTTCGGGGCGACAGTTTCTTGCCTGTAATATTGGCGGGACAGACTGATGTACAACGCCCACATTCAGTACAACTATAGGCGTTCATAAGATTGATCCACTTCAAATCCTGCACATCTTTAGCACCGAACCTCCCAACTTCCGCTGGCTGCTCGCCATTATCGTTGTTTTGTGATCCATCTGCGTCAGTCGTAACAGGCAAGCCAAGCGCGAGCTGAACTTCTTTGGTTATCTCTGGCATATTCTGCATTTCGCCCTTTGGCTGTAGGTCCGAGAAATAGACATTCGGAAAGCCAAGGGCAATATGGAGGTGTTTTGAATAGGTTACATAAACAGCGAAAGTCAGAATCCCTAAAATATGCAACCACCAGGCTGTGCGTTCATACACGGTAAGAGCTGTATCACTAAACCCGGCAAAAAGCGGCTTAAAAAATTGGCTGATCAGGAAGTCAGGCACAACACCCTGCAATTCAGCATAATGCCCAACACCCCGATCACGTAACACGCTATCGGATGCATTCCAGGTGAGGAATGCGATCATAAGTAAAATCTCAGCGGTTAGAATGATGGCAGCATCAGTACGGGGCCAGCGGGTCATTTCACGATGGCGTTTTTCCTGAAAACGAGGTACTTTCGCAATAAACCGACGGCATAAAAAAATGACACAAACAGCCAGCACGCCAAACGCTAATAGCTCAAAGACATCAATTAAAATTGGATAAACGGGTGTAATGTAAGGGGCAAATAGCCTATGCGTTCCTAGCATACCATCCAGAATAATTTCAAGTACTTCGAGGTTAACAATGAGAAAACCAGCATAAATAACAAAGTGCATGACGCCAACCAGCAAATTGGTAAACATTTTTTTTTGCCCAAAGGCTACTAGAAGCATCGTTTTCAATCGCTCGTCTGGATGGTCGAAGCGATTTTCGGCACGGCCAAGCTTAATAGCACGTGTGATGAGCCTAACGCGCTTAGTTATATACCAACCTGTTACGGCTAGAGCCGCTACAAACAAAATTTGTTGAATAATCTCCATTCGTATTTGAGCTTATTATAACTGATAATCAATAAATTGACGTAATCGCCAACACTTTATTGAAAATTATTTTAGTCAATGCATTGTAAAAAGGCGCATTATATATACTTTTGCACCCACGTTTCAGGGTGATGTAGCTCAGTTGGTAGAGCAAAGGACTGAAAATCCTTGTGTCGGCGGTTCGATTCCGTCCATCACCACCACCCTAACGTTAAGCCTTCCCATTGGGAAGGCTTTTTTTATTGCTCCTATATTTATTAAATCCGTTTCCACTGATTGAAAAAGTACGTGAACAAACACAGTAATAGTATGCTTGCATACTATTTTTTACATCGGCAAATATACTGCTTTCATAGTAGCTAACAAGTGTTAAAAGGGGTTGTTTTATAGAACTGAAGCTCTCGAAGTCAACTTCAGCCTACAATTTTCTCCGTAGTGAACGTCTAAGCGTTACGACTGAAACAAAAGATGTATGTAAGGCGCTCTACTTCTGGACGGCATCCATCTCAATTCCAATTGCTTTCATTAATTGACTGGCATTAAAGCTTTCGCAGATACCATTCCGGAGTTTATAATCAAACACGAGTTCGCCATCGTGAAGATCAGACTGAAAATGGAAGTTGCGCACAAAGCTATCGGCATCCGTAAGTTGACCCAATTCGAGATCATGGGTCGAAACAAATCCAGAGGCAGTTGTCTGGTGTAGCTGCCGAATAAGTGCCTCTGCCCCTCTGTGTCGATCAGCCGAGTTTGTCCCCTTCAGAATTTCATCCAGAAAATAGAGAACCGGCAGGCGATCCTGCGATAAAGCTGCCTGCTTATCATCCGTCATTTGTTTGGTCAGGCCAATTAGCGTTTGTAGCCGTTTTAATTCGGCGTAAAACGATGATGTGCTTTCTTCAAGTGAGTCATTCGTTCGCATACTCGTAAAGACTCGTACGGGCGAACACCAGAATCGTTCAGCACTGACAACTGCCCCCGCCAATGCCAATATGACATTGGCCCCAACGGTACGTAAGAAGGTGCTTTTCCCCGACATATTCGAACCCGTGATGAGCACCGTTTTTCCGGCTCCGTTTAGGGTGAGTGAGTTTGCGACGCTACGGTCGGTTGGTAATAAAGGATGGGAAGCCAGTGTAAAATCCAGCATGAACTCATCATCAACAATATCGGGCGTTGTATAGGCTGGGTGCGCGTAGGCGAAGCCAGCCAAACTATTGAGTGCTTCAAGCTCCCCCAACGCTTTAAACCAGCGGCTGAGATCCGGCCCATACTGTTGCCGCCAGGCTTCGAGTCGAAACAGGTAATGAACATCCCATAAAGTTGCTATGCCAAAGAGCAGGAAAAAGTATGGATTTCGGCGGTAATTCAGCCCTTCCGTTAGCTGACCAAGTTGGCCAATGGCTTTTGAAGCAGACCTATCTTTGGACATCAACGCCTGCCGAATAGCTCGCAGTCGTACCGTATCTCCTTTTACCTGTTCAGCCTCTCTAAAAAGCGCCTGAAATGCCCGCAATGCCGTCGAAATCTCAAATGTCTGTTCACTAGCTTCTTTTGCCTTTGCCGCCGTCTGGCTAAGAACCAGACCATGAACGGCTAATCCGAGCAACACGGCTGTACCCGGCATGTAACCTAACAGCCAGGCAACAAATAAACTCACGGTAATAACCGGAAATAGAAACCGGACAATGTTCAGGTAACCTGGCAACGTTGAACTCTCAGCCATTGCCCATTTAACCACTGCATCGGGTGAGCGACCAACGGTTTCTTCTAGGTTGGCAAAGGCCTCAAACTGTTGTCTCCAGTCAAGTTGGGGTTTCAGTTCGGAAGCGGCTTGCTGGCGGAGTCGAATACCATCGGGGTTAGAGGGAGACTTGAGCCAGTTCGCCAGTCGATTCTGCCCTTCGTAGGTGTGCGTCCGGTTTAGAAGCCGAAATAGTGAATGTTTTCCAAATACGTCTAAATCGCCGGAATAATGGTGCGTTGAACTAGCAAACTGATCTCCGGTTTCAGAACGCAGGTACTGTCGTTTGAGTCGAGCGGCTTCGTCCTGATTGATAAACGTCAACTGATGGCTCAGGTCACGTTTACGTCGGACGGTTTGGTGTTTTTTGAGGAGTACCAAAAAACCAATCAATCCGGCCAGTAAGCTGCCAGCAGCCCCTAATTGATAATCAAGTCGGATAAGTAGCCAGACAGCAGCGACGCTGCCAATAAACCAGACAAGTCTCCAGAAGGCTAGTTGATTATACTGACGTTGAGCAGCTTGTTCGTCCCGAATAAATTGTTGTTGGCGATTTAGGAAACTAGTTTCAGTAGACATTAGTGTAACGCGGCCGGGCCACGTTATTTATTACAATCCAGGCAAACGCCTTGAATTAATAAGTTCATTTCTTTTCGATTATAGCCTTCAGGAAGGGCAACCGAAGGAATGCTAACCTGATCCAGGCAAGTGGTTTGACCGCAGGCTTCACATTTAAAATGAACATGGTCGTGATGATGATGACCATCGGCGCAGCGCTCGCGACAGAGAGCATATTTAGTACCACCTTCATCATCGAGAACTTTGTGCAAAAGTCCCTTATCTAAAAACGTCCGTAGCGTCCGATAAATCGTGACACGGTCGTGGTCTGGACTTAAGCCATTTTCCACATCGTGGTGCGCCAGTGCATGACCAGCGTTCAGAAACAAATCAAGTACTTCCTCCCGGCCATTTGTATGGCGGAGCTTAAAGTCTTTCAGGGTTTTTTCGGCCAATGTCATGGTTTATTAATTAATAATGTAAAATGAATAATAACTAGTTGCTGCATTATCCATTTTACATTAATTATTATTCTGTTATCTCAAACTGCAATTTAACCAGGTTTGCATAGATGCCGTCTTCCTGCGTAGCTAGTTCGTCGTGAGTACCCGACTCCGCAATTTGGCCTTCGCGCATCACGTAAATCCTGTCTACTTTCCGAATCGTTGCCAGTCGGTGGGCAATAATGATGGTCGTTCGGTTTTGCATCAGCACATCTAACGCTTCCTGTACCAACCGTTCAGATTCGGCATCGAGCGAACTCGTAGCTTCATCCAGAATCAAAATGGCTGGGTCTTTCAAGATAGCCCGGGCAATAGCAATCCGTTGTCGCTGACCTCCTGACAATTTAACGCCCCGTTCACCAACAATCGTTTGCAATCCTTCGGGAAATGAATCGATAAATTGAAGTGCATTCGCCTTCCGTGCTGCTTCCCGAACCTCTGTTTCTGTAGCGCCGGGTTTACCGTATTGAATATTTTCCAGAATCGTACCGCCAAACAACATCACCTCCTGGGGTACCACGGCAATATTTTTCCGTAACTCTGTTATATTGAAACCTGTTAAATCGCGACCATCAACAGTAATTTTACCACTGCTAATTTGATAATAGCGCATTAACAACTGAACAATGGTGGACTTCCCGGCTCCACTCTGCCCAACCAGGGCAATTTTCCGCCCAGCAGCAACATCAAAGGAGATTCCTTTCAAAACGGGTATTTCAGGGCGAGACGGATAGGAAAACCGAACATCTTCGAACTGGACTTGCCCATGAACTGGTACAAACAAGGGAGTTTCCTGACTAGCGTCGACCTCTGATGGCTCTTCCAGAATTTCCAGCACCCGCTCCGATGAGCCAATCGTTCGCTGTAACTGAGCGTATAAATCACCCATGCCAGCTACAGAGCCACCAATAAATGTTGTGTAGACAATGAATGTCAGCAAATCAGCAAACGGCATTTCGCCCGATAAAACCAGTGAGCCACCAAACCATACTACACCAATAATGCCACCAAACAGGGCAAAAATCACGAAGGATACAAATATTCCCCGGAATCGTGCCGCCCGCAGCGCTGTACCAACAACCCGTTGCAAAGCAGTTCCATAGCGATTGATTTCGAGCCGTTCGTTGGTAAATGCTTTTACCACGTTTACCGACTGAAGTGTTTCCTCAACAATAACATTGGCCTGAGCCAGCAAATCCTGTGCTTGTTTCGACAGTTTGCGGATAAACCGACCAAAGACCATTGCCGCAACAATGATGACCGGGAAGGTGGCCAGCATAAACAGGGTCAGCTTCCAGGACACGTATAAAATAATGGCCGTACCAATCGTCAGTGTACCTACTTGCCGAAACAATTCAGCCACCGTTAGCGTCAGAACGTCCTGCAACTGCGAAATATCTGCCGAAATACGGCTGGTTAATTCACCTACGCGTCGTTGTTCAAAAAATCGAATTGGTAACGTAATAATCTTACTGTAAGTCGCCTGACGCACATCGGCCATGGCTCGCTCGCTTACCTGCGAGAAGAAGTAAATTCGGAAGAATGAGAAAACGGCCTGCGCTATCAGTACGCCCACAAAAAACAGTGTTACCTGATTGAGCGTAAACGCCGACTTTCCCTGAATAACGCTGGTAATCTGACCAATCAGCAATCCGAAACTCATCGTTGTACCCGTCGATAAGATCAGAAACACAAACCCGATGATGTATTGAAACCGATAGGGTTTCACAAACTGGAATATGCTCAGGGCTTTTTTAAAGCCTTCCTTACTAAATTTCTTTTTATCCTCTTCGCTGGCTTCTTCGCCAAAACCTCGTCCCCGTTTTGCCATTATAAATATGGTTTTCTGTTTACGGTTTTTAGTTTACGGTGGCTGACGCAGGAGATTATATAACGCGTCAGCCACCGTAAACTAAAAACTGTAAACAATTATTCTTTTTGTCCTTTATAACCCGATTGTTCAAAAATTTGCCGGGTATCGGCGTTATGCATCAAATCCGCGATACTGACGCTATTATGCTCGTCGTGATAGCGACCCACAATCCGCCAACCGATCCAACGACCAATTGCACCAGGGCAAGCCTGACCAATTTCGGCGGTAAAAGGCCGTTCGTTCAAATATCGCTGTTTTATTGCCGGGTTTGTTTGATATAGTAATTGATTATCAATAAAATGCCCCCAAACAACATCCTGTGCATTAAACGTTTGGCTTAGTTGTTTGTCTGAGTAACCGATAACAAGGCTGTCGGCAATGGGTTCACCCCCTACATCAGGCAGCATCGTTTTCGTAAATATGTATCCTTTGCCATAGTACACCATATCGGCCAGCATCGTTTGGTCGGCCCGGTTCGTGGCATTGTATTTGTCAGAGATCGCGAAAACAATAGCGGGAACAATGTACTCTTTCGCGTAGCGACGCAGAATGTATTGTGGATACTCGGGGCCCTGTGGGCGATATTTCGCTTTCGGGCCAGCAAAGTAGTCGAGGCCAATAACGATTAGACTATCGGTAACAACCAGATCCGGCCCAAGAAAACCCGTGATAACAGTCACGACTCTGGGCGAATGGAAATCCGGAAAGTCTTTTTTTATGTTTGTAAACGCCTGGGCCAATTGACTGCGAATATCGGCCATATCGCCAAATTCGCTCTGAACCTGGGCATTGAGTTCGTTGAGAGCCGGGTTATTGACCCGGTTGGTCAATTCATGGACGAGCGCTGTATCATTTCCGGCCCCATTCGCGTTAAAGTACAATTGAGCGACAGCCGGATTTTGATTCAGCAATGACTTAATCTTGTCGGGCGACTTATCAGAAAAAAGTTGCTGGTCGAACCGGATAAGCGTAACATCTTCGTTTTTAGTACACGAAGCCAATAAAAGTAAGCAAAAAAGCCCCGCAAGGGCTGTCTGTATTCGCATGAAAATCACGAGTTTTCAATATAGAAAACGTGCAAAATTATGAAAAAAGTTGCAGGGTTAGGTTTGATTTTGTTCATCCTAACGATTAGCTATAGTTGGGCTCAATCAACATCTCCCGCATTATATCAAATGCGCACCAAAGAATCGAGCATTACAGAAAAGCGATTCCGCAAGATCTTGGGCGATAATTATGATGGTCAGGATCAAAACCGCAAGGATTATGACGATGATCGTAAACGCCGACGTCGTAAGCAAAGTCAAACAACCGACAACTCATCTGAAAATAATGGCTACGGGTCTGGTCCTGATTATGCCTGGCCTACGCACCTCATTGAAATGAGCATTCGATTTGCGCCTTCGCTCAACCTTAACACCGCCGAAGGAACGGGGACTTATGCCGGTTTTCGAACCAACAGTACTGGTGTTCGGATGAGCGTTGGACCATCATTAGATTATTTTTTCTTCAAGAATCGATACGCCTTCGGTACTGGGCTTTGGTATACTATCAAACGATCGGGATTTCAAATGCCGGGTACATTTGGTTCAAGCCAGTGGAATCCTGGTGCACCGGAGAAAGAATCTGTTTATAACCTACAGTATCTACAAATTCCGGCCACAGTAAAATTATTTGCCAATAACATTGCTCCCAATGTGCGGCTTTATGTGCAAACAGGCGGATTGTTGAGCCTTAAACTGGCGGAACGAGCCTTAGACGAGCCCCGGAATGGTCTTTATACTGCCGAGAGCGGGGGCAGCCGTCGGCAATATGGTTATGGGGATATTGAGTTGCTGCTTGGAACGGGCGTACAATATAAGATCAATCAGAATAATGCCTTCAATTTGGGAATGAGTTATCAGCGTGGTTTGATAAACGTAGCACGTGGAAATGAATTGGTTTCTAAAAACCGGGTTGTTGCGTTGGAATTAGGATTTAAGTTTTAGCTGTCTTGAACAGCTTCCAGCTGTTCAAGACAATCAATCCGTTATCCTCATCTCGATTCCCTTCTCACGCAGGTACCCTTTCAGTGCAGGAATCTCGATTTCTTTGAAGTGGAAAATGCTGGCTGCCAGCCCTGCATCCGCTTTTCCAGCGGTGAATACATCTACAAAATGATCCATCGTGCCAGCTCCCCCCGATGCAATTACCGGAATATTAGCTGCTCCTGAAATCTGTGCAGTTAGTTCAATTGCAAAGCCTGCCTTCGTACCATCGGTATCCATTGACGTTAGCAGAATTTCACCGGCACCCCGGTCTTCTACTTCCTTTGCCCAGGCAATAGTGCGTAGCTCCGTTGGTCTACGTCCACCATGTGTGTGAACAATGTGAGCGTAGGGCAGGGAGCGCGGGGCGCGGGGCACGGTTTGGGCCATATCATTATCCCTGCTCTCCGCTCCTTGCTCCACGCTAATCCATCGCGTATCAATGGCCACTACGATACATTGGCTCCCAAACTCCAATGCTAGTTCGTTTATCAAATTTGGATTTCGTACGGCTGACGAATTAATCGAAATTTTATCGGCACCGGCGTTGAGCAAAGCAGAAACATCAGCGATAGACGATATACCGCCCCCAACCGTAAACGGAATGTTAATGGTGTGTGCTACATTTCGAACGAGTTCGATGAGGGTTTTCCGCTCATCGACGGTGGCTGTGATGTCGAGAAATACCAGTTCATCAGCCCCGTTTTCGGCATAAACAGCGGCAAGGGCAACCGGATCGCCAGCGTCACGTAAATTGACAAAATTGGTGCCTTTAACGGTGCGACCGTCTTTTATGTCGAGGCAGGGGATTATTCGTTTTGTAAGCATTAGTAAGCAGTAAAGGCTTTAATGGCCATTGTATTTTCTGGACTATCAATCGGCGTAAAACCGAATTGGGTATACAAGCCATGTGCATCCCGCGTAACCAGCATGATTCGACGCAAACCCTGCAGCTGAGGATAAGCCATAATGAACGCTATGAGTTGTTTCGATAAACCTCTGCCTCGGTGTTCGGGTAAAACAAACACATCGGCCAGATAACCGAAGGTCGCTTGGTCAGTCACTACGCGCGCAAAACCAACTTGACTTTCACCTTGATAAACCCCAAAGCAAAGCGAGTTCTCAATTGACTGCTGAACAATTTCGAGCGGGATATTTAGGCACCAGTAGGCTTCCTGACTCAAGTAGCGGTGAATTACCTCCAGGTTGAGTTTAGTTTTATCGGTGCTGATAGTGTATTTCTGATCCATTACCCATTAAATTGCTGTAATTCCTTCAACGTCACACGTCCTTCATAAATCGCCTTTCCAACGATAACACCGAAAACATCCATGTCGGCCAGCATTTCAATGTCGGACATGTTACTGACGCCCCCGCTGGCAATGACATTCAGATCGGGGAATTGATCCTGCATGTTACGGTATAAATCAAACGATGGCCCTTCAAGCAGACCATCCTTCGCGACGTCGGTACTGATTACGTATTGTATACCTTTCTCTGTCCACTTTTCCAGGAAGTCATAAATCCAGACTTCTGTGCCTTCTTCCCAACCGCTCACTGCGATTTTCTCATTCTTGGCGTCGGCACCCAGAATAATCTTATCAGGTCCATACTGAGAAAGCCATCGCTCTAGCACGTCGGGGTTCTTTACGGCAATACTCCCGCCTGTAACCTGTTTGGCGCCACATTCGAACACCATGCGCAAGTCATCATCGGACTGAACTCCTCCACCAAAATCAACCTGTAGTGTGGTTTGGGAAGCAATTAACTCCAGTACCTTCCAGTTGATAACGCGCTTCTCTTTGGCACCGTCGAGGTCAACCAGATGAAGACGCGTCAGACCAGCATCTTCAAATTGCTTGGCTACTTCCAGCGGCCGGGCGTTATACTCTTTCTTCTGATGGTAGTCGCCCTGGGTGAGTCTGACGGCTTTACCTTCAATAATGTCAATAGCGGGTATGATATGCATAGGTAGGGGAAACGCAAAGGCGCAAAGATTTCGCAAAGATCGCAATGGTATTTCTTTGCGTACTTAGCGCATCTTTTGCGTCTTTGCGTTTAAGAAAGTTTCAAAAAATTCTCCAGAATCCGTTGACCAACGTTCCCGCTAATTTCGGCGTGGAACTGGGCTGCGTAAAAATTGTCACGCTGTAGCATGGCGCTAAACGGTCGAACATACTCACAAACAGCAGTGGTTTCGGGGCAAACGTCAGCAGCATAGCTATGTACGAAGTACATGTAGGCACTCTCGGGTAAGCCCTCAGTCAAAGGTCCTCTCAATGAATGGATATTATTCCAGCCTGTATGCGGTACTTTAAACTCTGGCTGAGCAGGAAACCGCCGAACGTCGATATCAAAAATACCCATGCAGGTCGTGTTGTTCTCTTCCGAATAGCGACACATAAGCTGCATACCCACACATGTACCTAATACAGGCTGTTTCAGGGAAGGGATTAATTTATCCATACCGCGCTCCCGCAGGTAGGCCATAGCTGTACTGGCTTCGCCCACTCCAGGGAAGATAACTTTATCGGCCGAACGGATTTCGGCTTCATCGTCGGTCAATAGGTAACTGGCTCCCAGTCGTTCCAGTGCATACATTACCGACTGCACATTGCCCGCGTTGTATTTAATTATGACAGTTTTCATAAAGCTTAATGGATAATGTACAATGCATAATGAAGAATGTTGCCGCCGGCATTATCCATTTTTCATTAAACCGCACGGGCGGCCCCGATCACTCATTAAAAAAGCCCGGTTCCTTAGCAGAACCGGGCTTTGTATATTGTGGTAATCAGGATTATCTCTCCGAATTCACAAACACGAGCATCTTGTTCTGCTGCGCTACCGCTCAGAATGATGATGCCAATGGTTTGTGGTTGCTAAAATCATAAGGCAAAGGTAAAGGCTTGCGGTTGTAAATCAAACAGGATTTTTGCCGAAGCCGTGCCACAGTATATCATATGGCATCAGAAACCGTGGCACGGCTTCGGCAAAAATCCTGTCAAAACAAACTCCCCTGAACGACTTTAGGCTGCAAAACTGGCTCGCGGAGGTTTAGACCACAGTGCTTATTCAATTCCCGAATCCAATACAAAATCAGCTCTGGAGCGGTATCGTTATCACCACCGCCATGAATAAATAAGTAAGCCGACTGAAGCCCTTTTTCGAACCAGGTTTTAAGTCGCTGAATCCACGCATCGGTGCGGGTGTAATCGGTGGGATGGCCTTCATTAGCAATGAACCGCAGTGTTAGCACGGGGCTACTCAATCCCATATGCAACACATCACGCCGACCTGCCACATCCGTAATAACTACATGCCGACGTAATAAATAAAGTCGTTCTAGTGTCTGCTGCCAGACCGCTGCCTTACAAAACCAATCTGGATGCCGAAACTCAACTGCTACATCCAATTCGTCGGGCAAACGTTTAAGATAGTTCTCCAGAACAGGCCATTTGTCTGGTCCAAAGGTTGGTGGCAGTTGTAAAAATGTCATACCCAGAAATTCCTCCAGATTCAACACGGCATTGATGAATTCTTCTGTTAGTCCTTCCGTAGCAATCAATTGTCGCTCGTGGCTAATAATCTGCGGAAACTTTGGACAGTAGGTAAACCCAGACGACGCTTCAACTTTCCATCGCTCAATCATTCCTGCTGTAGGAATCTGATAATGAGTCAAGTTTAGCTCGATGGTATTAAACTGTCGGGTATAATAATGCAGGAAATCGCGCTCTTTCGCATTTGACGGATACACCTTGCCAACATAGTCTTTATTGGCCCAGATTGGTCCACCAATAGATACCATAGGTCTGTGGCTCGGCTCAACAGCGGCCCAGATTCGCGCGTTGAACGACGAACCAGGTGGTAGCGAAAAATTTACGGCATCGGGGTTCTGTATTTTTCCGAATTCCATAACCTATGTTGGTGAAGTATACCGATAAAACTAGCAAAGACCCGCTTTCGTTTTTTCGCCCTATCCAATTTAACTAATTTTGTCTTTTATCCATAACTCCCTCAGTCGGTTTTTACTGGATGGAATTCGTTTCAAGCAGCAAACCGACGAAGGGTATTCATAGATTATGATTTCAAAGACATATGCCCCCCAGGAGATTGAAGAAAAATGGTATCAATATTGGCTTGATAACCAATTTTTCAAGTCTACACCCCCAACGGATGTTGCCGACGAACGAGAGCCCTACACAGTCGTCATCCCCCCCCCGAACGTAACGGGTGTGTTGCACATGGGCCATATGCTCAACAATACCATTCAGGACGTGCTGGTTCGTAAGGCCCGTATGGAGGGCAAAAACGCATGTTGGGTACCGGGTACCGACCACGCCAGCATTGCTACCGAAGCGAAAGTGGTAGCTATGCTGAAAGAAAGAGGCATAAACAAAACCGATTTGACCCGTGACGAATTCCTGGAATATGCCTGGGAGTGGACACATAAGTATGGTGGCATCATTCTTCAGCAACTTCGCAAGCTCGGTGCTTCCTGCGATTGGGATCGCACCCGCTTCACGATGGAGCCCGCTCTCCACGATTCGGTTATCGACGTATTTGTTGATTTGTATAACAAAGGCCAGATTTATCGGGGCGTTCGGATGGTGAACTGGGATCCACAGGGCCGCACTGCCGTTTCTGATGAAGAGGTTATCACGAAAGAAATTCAGCAAAAGCTGGTTTACATCCAGTACGAGATCGCCGGAAGCGCAGGGAAAGACTACATCACGATTGCTACCGTTCGGCCAGAAACCATTATGGCCGATGCAGCTATCGCGGTCAACCCGAACGACGAGCGCTACAAACACCTACACGGCAAAAAAGCTATTATTCCGCTCATCAATCGCGAAATTCCCATTATTACAGACGAATATGTAACGATGGATTTCGGAACGGGTGGCCTGAAAGTTACACCTGCCCACGATCCGAATGACTACGCGCTGGGTATCAAGCACAACTTACCTGTTCTGGATACGCTTAATGATGACGGGACCCTGAATGAAAAAGCGCAGATTCTGGTCGGGATAGACCGGTTTGCAGCTCGGAAGGCTATTATTAAGCTGCTGGAAGAATCGGGCAATCTGGTAAAAACAGAGGATTATAAATCGAATGTTGGCACATCGGAGCGAACGGGAGCCGTTATTGAGCCGAAGCTGTCGTTGCAGTGGTTCCTGAAAATGGACGAGCTATCGAAGCCAGCGCTCAAGAACGTGATGAACGATACGATTCAACTCGTTCCGCCCAAGTTTAAAAACATGTATCGATCCTGGATGGAAAACGTCCATGACTGGTGTATCAGTCGACAACTATGGTGGGGACAGCGAATTCCGGCATTTTACATGCAGGATGGAACGGTCATCGTGGCTAAGAACAAGCACGAGGCTCTGGAAAAAGTACAGCATGAAAAGCTACTTTTTGCCATGACCGAAGCTGACCTGACACAGGACGAAGACGTATTGGATACCTGGTTCTCTTCCTGGCTTTGGCCTATATCGGTATTCGATGGATTGAAAGACCCAAACAATCCTGACATCAACTATTACTACCCGACGAATGATCTGGTTACGGCACCCGAAATTCTATTTTTCTGGGTTGCCCGGATGATCATTGCCGGCTATGAGTATCGGGGCGAAGCGCCGTTCAAAAACGTTTACCTGACGGGTATTGTCCGCGATAAGCTAGGCCGCAAGATGTCGAAATCGTTAGGCAACTCGCCTGACCCACTCGACCTGATTGAGAAGTACGGTGCCGATGGTGTTCGGACAGGGATGCTATTCAGTTCGGCAGCTGGTAACGATCTGATGTTCGACGAAAAGTTGGTTGAACAGGGGCGTAACTTCAGCAACAAAGTCTGGAATGCGTTCCGGTTAGTAAAGGGTTGGACGGTTAACGAATCGATTGACGGCAAAACCAATCAATTGGCCATTAGTTGGTTTGAATCGAAACTGAACGCAACACTGACCCAGATCGAAGACGATTTCAGCAAGTTCCGTATTTCGGATGCTTTACAGGCCGTTTACAAGCTTATCTGGGACGATTTCTGCTCGCAGTACCTCGAACTAATCAAACCTGCTTTCGATGCCGCTACTGGCACACCACAGCCCATAGATAGTGTTACGTATGAGGCCACGATCAATTTCTTTGAGCGATTGATGGGTCTAGCCCATCCATTCATGCCGTTCATTACAGAAGAAATCTGGCAGGACATTCGTGATCGAAAAGAAGGCGACAGTATTTGTATTGCTCCGTTCCCAAAAGCGGGAATGGTTGACGACCAAATTTTAACTGATTTCGAGACGTTGTTTGAGGTTATCTCTAACATTCGAAACATCCGCAATGCAAAGCAGATTTCGCCCAAAACCGAACTCCCGCTGGCAATCAAAACAGCTACACCCCAGCGTTTCGAGACACTGGAACCGCTGATTCAAAAAATGGCCAATGTATCAGACATCAGCTATCTTGGCGAGAATATTGAAAATGAGTCTTCGTTAGGTGTTTCGTTTTTAATTAAGAGCGATGAGTTTTTCATCAATCTGGCAGGGGAGATCGACGTTGAACAGGAAATTGCCAGTACCCGAAAGGAGTTAGAGTACAATATCGGCTTCCGTGATTCGGTAGTAAAAAAACTCTCGAACGAGAAGTTCGTGGCTAATGCGAAACCAGAAATTATTGACCGTGAACGACAGAAGCTTGCCGATGCAGAATCTAAGATTCAGGCATTGGAACAGCGTTTAAGAGATTTAGGAGCTTAACTAATCATTTGTTCTTGACACTCTTTAACCACTGATACTGACAGAGTTTTGTCTTTGTCAGAACTATTTAACAATAATTTATTAAGGCAATAATACAATTATTTGGCCAAATAATTGTATTATTGCCTTCTACCATTTCTCATCATCAATGAACAAGTGCATCTTTCTGGACCGCGACGGTGTTTTAAATGAAGATCGTACGGACTATGTCTACCGTGTTGAGGACTTTATCATTCCCGATGGAGTGCCAGAAGCACTGCGTTTATTGAAAAATGCCGGTTATCTACTGATCGTTATAACCAACCAGGCAGGTATTGCCAAGGGGCTGTATACGCGAGATGATGTAATGACCTGCTATAATTATTTACAAGATAGGTGTGGTAAGCTTATTGACGATATCTATTACTGCCCACACCACCCTAAATACGATACTGAGTCTCTTACGCGCAAGCCAGGTTCGTTATTGCTCGAAAAAGCAATGGCGAAATACAATATTGAACCCAATGGCTCATGGATGATTGGCGATGCACTGCGTGATATGCAGGCAGGAAAACGTGTTGGCGTTCGGACGGTTCGTATTGCCCACGAACCTCAGCTTTCTGCTGACTGCGATGGATGCGCTACCAGCCTGTTAGAAGCTTCCCGATTTGTCTTGGAATATGCCTAATTAACCCAATAAATTAGCTTTTAAGCAAAATAGAAATGTCCCAATTCTTCGCGAAGAATTGGGACATTTCTATAAGTAATAAACCGTTCTCTACACCCGTGCCTGCGTTGAAGCTGGCTTCTGCGTACTGCCATAAGCTGGGCAGTTTGCCTTGCGGGAACAAGACCCAAGCGAAAGGGTTGCCAGTACAGTCCCCAAAATCAGTAGCTTTTTCATGAAGTTGTTAGTCCGTTTGCTCGTTAACCTTCAGATTACTAAACGAAAATAGTGCCAAAAACAGTACGGTACGTACTTAGTAATGACTAATTTTCCTCCTTCACAAGTTCAGCTTCTTCCTCACGCTCTTCAGCAGCTTCTGTAGCTTCCAATTCAGTCATACCCGGCTCGGCACCACCATAACCCAGAATCTTCAACATAACCTCGCTATTTTGCTCAGGAGCGAACAAACGGGTACGGAGGTTACCTTCTTCATCCTTATCTACAATAACGTGCTGTGGGGCCGGAATCAGGCAATGTTGAATGCCACCATACCCACCCAACGATTCCTGATAGGCTCCGGTATGGAACAGACCAATATATTGATCTTCGGTGTCCTGATCGAAAATTGGTAGGTACAAGTCAGCACTGTGCGCTTCAGTATTATAAAAATCGTGCGAATCGCAAGTTAGACCGCCCAGGTTCACCTTCTGGTAAGGATTATCCCAGTTATTCACCGACAGCATAATATACTTCTGCCCTAATCCCCAGGAATCGGGAAGCTGAGTAATGAACGAGCCGTCAATCATGTACCACAGTTCCTTGTCGTTCTGAAGCTTCTGATCAATTACTTTATAAATAACCGCTCCGCTTTCACCGACTGTGTAGGAACCAAACTCGGTAAAGATATGGGGGACAGGCACATTGCTTTTATTACAGATCCACTGAATACTTTCCACGATCTGATCAATCATGGCCTGATAATCATACGTGAACTGAAATGATGTTTGAATCGGCATTCCCCCGCCAATATCAATCGAATCCAGATCCGGGCAAATTTTCCTCAATTCACAGTACTTGTACATAAACCGGCTCAACTCACTCCAGTAATACGCACTGTCTTTAATCCCCGTGTTGATGAAGAAGTGCAGCATTTTGAGCTTAAACTTCTCATTTGACTGGATTTTGCTCCGATAAAGCTCATTCACATCGCTATACCGAACGCCAAGGCGTGACGTATAAAAGGCAAAATTAGGCTCTTCATCTGTAGCTATTCGAATACCGAAATTAACTGTATCAGCTGTTATATTTTCATAAGCCTCAATCTCTTTGAGGTTATCGAGCACCGGAATACAGTTCGTGAATCCATCGTTGATAAGTTCACTAATGTACTGCGTATACAAAGGCCGCTTATAGCCATTGCAAACAATATACGTACTCTTAGAAACCTTGCCCATCTTGACCAACTCCCGAATAATGGGGATGTCATAGGCAGACGATGTTTCGAGGTGAATATTATTTTTCAGTGCTTCTTCGAGCACAAATCGAAAATGGGATGACTTCGTACAGTAGCAGTACGTATAGTTGCCCTTGTAATTGTACCGCTTCATTGCATTTTTGAACAGCAGTTTTGCATGTTCGATATGCTCCGTAATTTTCGGTAAATACGTAAGTTTCAAGGGTGTACCGTACTCCTTGACAATGTCCATCAATGGGACATTATTGAACATCAGTTCGTTGTTCTCAACGTTGAATTCCCGCGTCGGAAATTCAAACGTCTGGTCAATCAGATCATAGTATGTCTTCATCCCTACGTTCGACGCATAAAATGTGTAGCCCGGCAATCCGATGGTCCGGAACTCCGGTTTTTCGCTGTTGCGATTGTGATGTAGAAAAACAGGCGCGAATTTGGCCCCTAAAATTGGTAGTCCGGCATTCGGGCTTTCCAAGTGAAGCCTATTCGCAAGCTAGTCAACGAAAAAGAATACGGTTTGATTCGGAAATGGCAGAAATTTAATAGTACCAAAACACAGAGAAGCAACCCACTGTTTAAGTTAGACAGGCAAACCGAAAAGAAGCTGTACTTTTGCTTCTCTACACTGACTGATTTATCGAATGCCCCAGTCTATTCATTTTATTTCTATCGGCGGCAGTGCTATGCATAATCTGGCATTAGCACTCCAGCAACAAGGTCATAATATTACTGGCTCCGACGAGACTATTTACGAGCCTTCACGAACTCGGCTACAACAGCATAACCTGCTGCCTGCCGAAATGGGTTGGTTTCCCGGTAAAATCGATACCAATTTAGATGCGGTTATTGTTGGTATGCACGCCCGTAAGGATAATCCAGAACTGGCAAAAGCGCTTGAATTAGGCTTGCCTGTTTATTCATATCCTGAATTTATTTACCAGCAAAGCCAGCAGAAACAACGCGTAGTCATAGCTGGGAGTCATGGCAAAACGACCATAGCGGCCATGATTTTACATGCACTTAAATTCCACAACCGTGTTTTTGATTATTGGATTGGAGACCCAGTCGAGGATTTTGACACAACTGTTCGCTTATCATTAACAGCACCTCTTATTATTATTGAGGGTGATGAATATGCATCATCACCTATCGATTCTCGCCCAAAATTCCTGCATTACAAGCCACATATCGCCCTCATAAGCGGTATTGCCTGGGACCATATCAATTTGTATCCAACCTGGGATGAGTATGTCGATCAATTTGAGTCACTAGCCGAAGCCATGCCCAAAGCGGGTATTCTGATTTTTGATGAGTCAGACGATATGCTTGATGTCATTGGTCAGAAAGAGCGTGCTGATATTACCAAAGTGCCTTATTTTCCACATCCGAGCGAAATTGTTAATGGCCAGACTTACCTTATTACAAAGCAGGGTAAACACATACCAATCCATCTGTTTGGCCAGCACAATTTAAAAAATATCGCAGGGGCTATAACCGTTTGTGATCGTATTGGGATTACAGAAGATCAGTTTTATGAAGCAATTCCAACTTTTAAAGGTGTAAGCGGTCGGCTGGAAAAAATTGCGGAAACCCCGAAACGAATCGTCTACCGCGACTTTGCTCACTCACCTGCCAAAGTCGAAGCTGCGACGGATGCGGTTAAACAACAATTCCCGGACAAAAAGTTGGTAGCTGTCGTTGAACTCCATACGTTTAGTAGCCTAAATAAATTGTTTTTGGATCAGTATAGAGACACAATGAATGCGGCTGATGAAGCTATTGTATTTATTGATACGCAAACACAAGCAAACAATCATCTTAGCCCTATCACTGCTGATGACATTCAAACGGCCTTCGATCGATCAAATCTACACGTCATTACAGATGCTGGTACTTTGAAGGCTTATCTGACGAAGCAACATGACGAAGCGCAAGTCTTTTTATTGATGAGTTCCGGAACATTCGGGGGCTTAGACTTAAATACTGTAACTAAAAATTTAGCCCAACTTTAACGGTAGTTCATTATCATTTATTAACAGGCAGATTTTATCCTGTCAATTTTATGCAGAGCCTTGTTGTTTACTGTGCATCTAGTCTGGGCACAAATCCTATTTATAACGAAATAGCTGTTGAACTCGGCGAAAAAATGGCCGCTCGTAACATCCGCCTTATTTACGGTGGAGGAGGGTTTGGACTAATGGGAAATGTTGCTAACGCCGTTTTACAACAGGGAGGAGAAGTAACAGGCGTAATTCCTGACTTCCTTGCTGATCTTGAAGTAGCTCATACAACGCTTACTGAACTACATTTTGTTGAAACCATGCATGAGCGAAAGTTCAAGATGGTGCAATTATCTAAGGGCGTAATCACCTTACCCGGAGGCTATGGTACACTTGACGAACTATTTGAAATTCTGGCTTGGCGACAACTCAAACTTTATGATGGGCCAGTGGCTATAATTAATGTGAACGGTTATTATGATCTTATGCTTCAACAGCTCGACCGTATGGTTGCAGATGGGTTTCTGAAAGCTGAAAACCGTGGACTTTTGATTGTAGCCTCATCAGTTGATGAGGTTTTAGAACTAATAAATGAGTTTTGGGAATCACATATCTAGAACTCACAAAATTTAGTTGAACGCAAAAAAGCCGTCTTTCTCACGAAAAACGGCTTTTTACTTAATTTCATTCAGGTGGCACCTTCCTACTCTCCCGCTTGTGACAGCAGTACCATCGGCAGT
>NZ_BAAHBG010000007.1:0-41324 GCF_054776855.1 Spirosoma migulaei
TAATTTTTGTTAAATTTAATCAGTAGGCTGTCAATCTAAGGATGGCCTGCGTAACATCAGTTATTCATTAAAATTAGGATCCACGTGTTCCCGAATCTGCTCGCGTAGCTGCTCGACGTTGAGCCAATCGGTGTTGGTGCCGGAGTTGTATTTAAAGCCCATCTCAACCTGCCGCCCGTTGAAGGCCTGCATATAGTCATCAATGCTCCAGGTAGGCGTTGAGGGGGTAATGACGTAGTATTTATCCGTCTCGACCGTGTTGAGCGAATCGGTTTCGGTAATCATTTCCTCGTGCAGTTTCTCCCCCGGACGGATACCAACCAATTTCTGTTCGCAGTTGGGACCTATGGCCGTGGCTACGTCTGTGATGCGGTAGGATGGAATTTTGGGCACAAAAATCTCACCGCCCCAGGCATGTTCCAGAGCGTGAAACACCATTTCTACACCTTCTTCGAGGGAGATATTGAAACGGGTCATATCGGGGTGAGTAATGGGCAAAACACCATCTTTCCGCTTTTCCAGGAAGAACGGCACGACCGAACCCCGCGAGCCAATTACATTACCATAACGCACAACCGAGAACCGAAGGTCGCGGCTGCCTTTCATGTTGTTGGCGGCTACGAATAGCTTATCGGAGCAAAGTTTGGTAGCTCCGTAGAGATTGATAGGGGCGGCAGCTTTGTCGGTCGAAAGAGCAACCACACGTTTTACGCCGTTATCTAAAGCCGCGTTGATCACATTTTCGGCCCCAAATACATTTGTTTTGATGCATTCCATCGGGTTGTACTCAGCCGCTGGTACCTGTTTCAGCGCGGCTGCGTGCACAATGATGTCGATGCCTTCACAGGCCCGTTTGAGCCGTTCGCCATCCCTCACATCGCCAATGAAAAACCGGATGGACTTGTACTTGGGCTGGGGATAATACTGCGCCATCTCGAACTGTTTCAGTTCGTCGCGGGAGTAAATGACCACACGTTTAACATCCGGGTGACGTTGATATACCATCTCGACAAATTTCTTGCCGAAGGAGCCGGTGCCGCCCGTAATCAAAATGGATTTATTCGATAAATCAAGCATTGGTTGTAGGTACTGAGTGGACCGTTGGTCCGTGTAAAAAGCTGTCTATTTCGTATCTTGTTTGTCTCGGACGGCCTGTAACAACGTGGCTAGTTCGGCGACAATCTGAGGGTATTTCTCGGCCAGATTCTTCGTTTCGCCCAGATCGGCTTTTAAATCAAATAGTTGCGGCTTTGGCAAGTAACCTGTTTCAATATTGGTATCAGTATTAAGTGTCGGTCCGTTGGATGGTTCAATGTATTTCCAGTTACCTCTTATCAATGAAAGCGTACCATTTATGGCATGTTCTATAACGTACTCCCGGCCTTTTTTAGCTTGTCCCAGAAATGTATCCAGTGTATTGAAGCTATCGGCGGCTTCTCCCTTCGCCAATGGCTGACCAACTAGTGTCGCAAATGACGCGGCCAAATCTACCTGACTGACCAAGGCGTCTGATTTCCCCGGCTTTATTTTTCCAGGCCAGCGCACGATAAAAGGAACCCGGGTTCCAGCATCGAACGCACTGTATTTCCCTCCGCGAAGGGGACCCGCGGGTTTATGCCCATTCAATTTTTCAACGGCCTGGTCCTGGTAGCCGTCATCAACAACAGGGCCATTATCACTGCTGACGATAACCATTGTGTTCTCTTTTAATCCAAGTCGATCCAGCGTTTTCATGACTTCGCCTACGCACCAGTCTAACTGGAGAATGGCATCGCCACGCGGTCCCATACCGCTTTTACCCAAAAAACGGGAATTGGGTAAACGAGGAACGTGTATGTCGTGCGTAGAGAAATAAACAAAAAAAGGCCCGCCTTTACTGGTTTCGATAAACTGATTTACCTTTCCAGTCAGTACATCGGCCATGTCTTCATCAACCCACCGCGCCGACTTGCCACCACTCATGTAGCCAATCCGACTAACGCCATTAATAATGGTCTGATCATGCCCGTGCGAGTACTTCATCTTGAGTAATTCAGGATGATCTTTTCCAGTTGGCTCATTGCCAATCGGACCTTTATAGCTCACCTGAATGGGATCGGCGGGATCTAAGCCAACGATACGCTGATTTTCTACATATACACAGGGTACGCGGTCGCCGGTGGCCGGGAGAAGAAATGAATAGGTGAAGCCAATTTCCCGTGGACCCGGTTTGATTTCACCGTTCCAGTCGGGGCCACCTTTAGGGCCTAGTCCTAAATGCCACTTACCTATAACGCCCGTTTTATAACCGGCCCGTTGAAGAATACCGGGTAGCGTAACCCGATCGGTTGGAATAAGCAAAGCCGCATCGCCGGGAGCAATGCCCGTTCCTGTTTTCCGCCAGGCATACGAACCGGTCAGCAGCGAATAGCGCGAGGGCGTGCAGGTTGAGGAGGAGGCATGGGCATTGGTAAACTGTAATCCTTCCTTAGCAATCTGGTCAATATTCGGTGTACGGACTTTTGTGGCACCATTGCAACTTATGTCGCCATACCCTAAATCATCGGCATAAATCAGTACAATATTGGGCTTTTGTTGCGCAACAGCAACCGGTTTGCCAAGCAGACAACTACCAAGAAGCAGGAAAAGGAACTTCGTTTGCATAGGTGTTTAGGACGTATTTATTGGCTTATCGACTGACTAACTGGTTCCCGTTCAAACGCGTCGATATAACTTTTAGCACTGGCATTTATGATCCGAACGCCCCGATGGTCGGCGTAATCACGCACTACTTCGTACCCTCGAAATACTTTGTGAAAGGACAGAAACTGCGACGCCATCGAAAAGGTGCGTTGCCGGTGTGCATCTGAATACACGGGCTGGTGCGATACGTCTTTAGGTTTGTCGTAAAAATGTATCTGCTTGATTAATAGTTGATTTTTGTCGTTCAGTCGGATTTCCTCGTGCCAGGATGTATCGGCTCCGAAGAGGTAAATGGCATCGAACTTCCGGTTGATCATCAGCGCCAGAGCAGCAATAATAACCGTTTGAGCCTGTGGCATGCCCAGTCCTTTCGCGTAGAGCCAATAAACCAGCCATTGGAAACCACGAACAACCGTATAGTTAAAATAGACGACCTTAATGAGTGGATTGCCCTGCTCAATCTTGCCCAGCAGGTAAGAGCCTTTGGCAAAGTGTGGGACATACAAAAGCATGGGCCACTCTACTTTCTCCAGGAAAACAGATAACGTCCGGCGAATGTCGTCGCGGTCGGTGGTTTGTTCTGTGAAAACGAAGTAGTTGGGGTCTGAAATGACGTAGTCCTGCGGCCGTAGGCGGGTGAAAATATCGGCGTGCGCGAAGTTGTTTACGCAAACAATTTCGGTTTGACTAATAAAGGCGAACTGATCAACCAGGGATTCCTTTAAAGATGGACCATTACCTAGCACCGAGCAAATGGGCCGTTGCCGATCCGGTAACCGGGTAGTATGACGGCCACGAATCGCCACCTTCAGTAGCGATACCAGCGATGCAAACAACTCACTCAGGAATTGATTAACCGAATTAAACCCAGCTTCAATCATGCAGTAGGCTCCTACTAAGGCAGCCTTTTTTTTACAAAATAACGAAGAAAATAGCAGACCGGAGTTAGATACGACTGGGCAGGATTACAGGATTAAGCAGGTTCGATTCCTGAAAATCCCGTTAATCCTGTGATCCTGTTGAAAATAATCCTGTCAAAACAGCTTCTCGAAAACCAGTTTGGGGGATTCCTGGGCACCCAGGTTCCGTTTGAAACGTATCAGACTGGGTTTAGGCTGGTGGTTATCATCGAGTGACACCCCTAAGTCAAGTAGTTTGATTTTTTGTTTTTGACAATAGGCGAACAGCTCACTTATGAGCATAACCATAGGGCTAAATGTGTGATAAGCGGGATGCGAGGCTGGCAGGAAGTTGTACACTATATCCTCCCGAACGCGCACCGCTACTGTTAAGGCAATGGGTTTAACGCCATCATTTACCGTAAAAACAGAAACGTGATTTGGGAAACCTCGTAGTAGGTTGGTTAGCTTTTCTGGCGCTATAGTGAGTGGGTAACCTTTCTGATAGCGAGTTCCCTGTAAAAATTCAACCACCTCACTGATGTCTGGAGTTTTCCAATGCATAAACTGGAAGTCAGCTTCCCTGCATTTATGCAATCGTCGGCGTTCAGCGGGGGTAATCGTCTGTTCAAACGGATTGGCGGTAATGGGTAAAAAGAACGTTTGACTTGTTTCTCGTATGCGAAAACCATGATTGATCAAATGGGTAGTCAAAAGACTGGCTTGTTCAGGTGCATAACAGTTCGGGTAATTAACGATCCGCAAACTAGCAACGCCGACTGTGCGAGCAGTTTCGACAAGCAAATCCAGGAAATTAACTAAAACTGGCTCTGGGAGTGTTTTAGAAAATTCGATAGAGCCAAATGGTGCTGCCTGAGGGCTAACAGCCTCATTGGAACGAATAAAAAAAGCACATCGGGCATCGGCTCGTCGAGTGGTTTTGTTCAGGGCTGTCAGTAAATAAAGGTAGCCTTCGTCTTGTTGCCGAAGATGATTGTAGTCATTAAATAGAAAACCACATTGGTGAAATTCAGGAACATCAGCTGGTTTTGGGTTTTGTTGGAGTAGGATAGTATATTCGTTCATGTTAATATGTTGTATCACTTGTTGCGACGATACTAGCATGCAAGAAGTAACGGCAAGTCCTTGATTGTGACGGCCGGTTTAACAGTTAATAACGGTCTTTGTGGTTTAACCCATAACGCAGAGTAACCGTAATGAAGCGAAATGTATGAAGCAGCTAACCGCAGTAGCGCTTAATTTCAGGCGATATACAGGGAGTAATCAGTCCTCATCTGAAGTAGGAAAATCAACTCCCTTTACTAAATCACTAATCAGCACCATAGGTATAGGTATCTGGCTGGTGCTGTTTTCGTTCTTAACTCCTCTCACTACGCTAGCGCAGGCGGCTGATTGTCCAACAATTGCCAACACGGATCAGACTTCGGTAACAGCTTGTACCGGCTACATCATTGATAGCTTACAGGTTAAGACCAGCGTTTTCTGGCCGGATAAGATCGAGTTAGTACGATTTGATAGCCCGCAAACGAATCCCTATGATCGCACGGATGGAACGTCTCTTGGCGAACTGATTTCATCAAATGGCATCGCTACTATGCGAACCATTGCTTTCCCCCCAACTACATTAACTACAGACAGAGTATATTATGTCTATGGTCTGGTAAAGCCCCTACCTACCGATGCCAATTGCCGACCATTTGCCTTAGTTACAGTTACAATTAAAGCAAACGCAACGGCTACTATTAAGGCGCAGGAAGCAACCTGTACTGGATCGGAGTCGGCGGCTGATGGGTGGGTGGGCATTGTTGGCTTTGAGCCAACGGATCGGTATGAAGTCGCAAACAATGGATTATTTTCTGGCGAAAGCCACCCAATACCCAGTGATGGGATTATTGTTCGTAATCTTACGCGTACGGGTAAACCGGAGACGTATGGAGTGAGAATATACAGCGCCTTCGGCTGCTTTGTCGAACGGTCGGTAACGCTGGCAAACATATCCTGCGCCTGCCCGCCTGTTCGGTGCGTACCCATCGTTATTCAGAAACTAACGAGAGTACGTTGATTCTTTAGTTTCTATTGATTCTATGGATGCTTCTGTTCTGGAAGCTGTTTAACCGTTTGTCATTTCAGCGAAAACGAGTGCGCTTTTACCTGTAGTACCGACCGGGACGGTCTATTACTTGAGTACAGTTAGTTTAGGACGTCCTGTGTTGGTAAGTAGACACTGAATGTGGCTCCTTTACCGGGTTGGCTCATTGCCATGATGTATCCCCGGTGATTTTCTGCAATCTTTTTGGCAATAGCCAGGCCAATGCCAGTACCGGGATATTTGCCCTGTCCATGCAGTCGCTGGAATGTACCAAATATACGTTCTGCCTGATGGGCATCGAATCCGATTCCATTATCACAGATGTCTATCTGGCAGTATTCGGTCTGGGTAGCTATCGGCAAAAATGCTGCCGGGAGTTCTGTGCTACTGACCCGCCGACTCTTAATCTGAATATGGGGCACAGTACCAGGTTTCATAAATTTGATTGCGTTGGAAAGCAGGTTCTGAAATAACTGGATAAGTTGACTGGCATCGCCAGGTATTGTATCCAGTTTGCCTACCTGGATCAGCGCCCCCGTATCCTGAATGCTAATTTCCAATTCGCTTACTACAACACCCATTAGTGCCGCTAAGGGCTGAGGTCCCCAGCTATCGGAGCGAAGCGTGAGCCGGGAGTAATCGAGTAAGTCTTTGATAAGCATCGACATGCGCTTGGCTGCCAGAACCATTCGGTCAACAATATCTGTCCCTTCTTCGTCTAATTTGGGGGCATAGCTTGTCTTCAGCCGATCGCCAAAGGCCTGAATTTTACGCAATGGCTCCTGCAAATCGTGCGAAGCGACATAACTGAATGAGGCCAATTCGGCATTTCGGTGTATGAGTTCCTGATTTTTTTCTAACAGGGTCTGATTGATTTCTTTCAGTTCTGTTTCGTAGCGAATGCGTTCAAGTTCAAATTCGGCTCGTTTGGCTACAATTTTTAAAAGCGAGGCAATGTACTCTGGTTCGTTAATAGGCGATTGGTGCATGACGGTCAGTATCCCGAACGCATGGCCTTTCGTGTCGTATAATGGATAGCCAATATAGCCTTCCACATTGAACTGAACCAGGGTTTGGTTTTTAGGAAAGAGTCGCCGGCATTGGCTGGGGTAGGTAGATAGCTTACCCTGAATAACCTGCTCACAGGGACCATCGGGAAGGTCGTACTGGATGTTGCCAACTGTCTGGCCATTAGCGGTAAGGGCATACGTACGAATGGCAAATGCACCCGGCGACGGTTCAACCAACTCGCCCAGAAATACATAGTCAAGCTTTGTTTGCTCGGTAATGTAGCTAACGAGTGAGTGAAAGAACTCATCACCAACCTTGTACGTGGCAAATCGGTCTGAGAACTCCAGGAGAAAGCGCTGATTGATTCCCTGCTGGTCAATCTGAGACTTCAATAAGGTATTTTCAAGCGCCAGGGCATCAAGTCGCTGCTGTAAATGAGCAGTTGGCAGTACATCCATGTTACGGTAGTTAATAATTACTTCTTTTGTCGGGCTAATCCGCAATATATAGCCGGAAATAAAAGATTAACCAAATTTAATGCGCTCGTGAAAAAGTCAGCCTACCAGTTACTTTATTTTTTGAATTAAGTTAGTGGTAGGCTGACTTTTTTTACAGCACGAATGTATCATTTCCATCGTATTCCAACTGGAATAACCTTTCAGGGCATAGACTTCCGTTTACCCCGTTGCGCGTACACTTGTTGAATAATTCCATCTTTTAAACCCAAATCTGGCACAATAATTCTGTTGGCACCAGCCCACTTCATCACTGAAATATAAATGTCGGCGGCTGGTACAATCACATCGGCCCGGTCGGCATTCAGGCGAAGCTTGTTGATACGATCTTCCTGACTGAAGCTCGCAATGTAATCCCGAATGCGTTCAATCTCGGTTCGGGTTGTTTCCAGTTCTGAGGTTTTGGAGGCCAGATTAAACAATTTGCTGATATTACCTCCTGTACCAACTGCCGTAATTTCGCGGGTTGCGTCAACATTATCCTCGACCCAATCCTCAATTTTACGCCAAGCTCCTTTATGTTCTTTTCCTTCCAGTAATCGAACGGAGCCTATTTTAAACGACTTGGAATTTATTTTTTTTCGGTTTTCGTAAACGTTTAGCTCTGTACTTCCTCCGCCAACATCAATGTGCAGATATTGTTGATCGTCAAGGGCCTGAACCACTACATTGTTGATGAGTTCTGCCTCTTTACTGCCGTCTATAATGTGGATTTTAATGCCTGTAGCGGCTTCAATACGGTCGGCTATTTCGTGGCCGTTCGATGATTCACGCATGGCCGATGTAGCACAGGCCATGTAGCCCTCTACCTCATGCAACTCCATGAGCAGTTTATAGGCTTGCAGAAGTTTAGTGGTACGCGCTTCACTTTCCGGCGTCAGTGCGCCAAAATTGAACACATCATGTCCCAACCGGAGCGGAAAGCGTACATACTCGACACGCTTAAAGCTGACCAGACTATCGTTGTGCAAGACTGTTGAGATTTGCAGACGAGCTGCGTTGGAACCGATATCAATGGCTGCCAGTTTCATTATTAATCAATTAGTGAATTAGTGAATGAGCGAATTAGTGAATGGTTGGTAGCTTCTATTCGCTCATTCACTAATTCGCTCATTCACTCATTAATTTGGGCCAAAGATACTCTTTTTTGCCTCCCTAAAGTCTAATTCCTCGTTAGTGGCTGGTTTACCGTAGAGTAAGTCATATGGTATGTTTGCCAAAAAAATCAGTTACTTTTGGCGCTGTTTGTCCAGTATCATAGTACATGACTATATTAGGTATTTCTGCTTTTTATCACGATTCGGCAGCTGCATTGATTGAAGATGGTCGTATCGTTGCCGCTGCTCAGGAAGAGCGATTTACCCGTAAAAAGCACGATCCGGGTTTTCCTGCTCAGGCTATTAAATACTGTCTTCAGTATGGCGGGGCCGATCTCAATAAACTAGACGCCATTGTTTTTTACGATAAGCCACTGCTCAAATTTGAGCGGCTGCTTGAAACCTATTACGCCTTTGCTCCCCAGGGAATTCGGTCTTTTTTGCTATCGATTCCGGTTTGGTTGAAAGAAAAATTATTTCTTAAGCGGCTCATTCGGGAGGAGTTAGAGAAGCTAGGATACGACTCATCTAAAAAAGTAAAACTGCTTTTTCCTGAGCATCACCTCTCGCATGGAGCCAGCGCTTTTTATCCATCTCCATTCGAGCGGGCGGCTATTCTGACCGTCGATGGCGTTGGCGAATGGGCAACGGCTTCCATAGGTTTAGGGGAGGGTAAAAACATTTCTATCCTGAAAGAAATGCGGTTCCCACACTCGCTGGGGCTGTTATATTCGGCATTCACCTATTTTCTGGGCTTTCGGGTAAATTCCGGCGAGTATAAATTGATGGGTCTGGCACCTTATGGTGATCCAAATTCACCTGATGTAGCCCGGTATATGGCCATCATCAAAGAAAAATTAGTTGACCTTCGCCCCGATGGGTCCATTTGGCTCAATCAGGAGTATTTCGATTATGCTACTGGCCTAACCATGGTGAAAGAGGCCAAATGGGCAGAGCTGTTTGGGTTTCCGCAACGCCAGCCTGAAGATGAGCTGAAAGATTATCACTGTAATCTGGGGTTGGCTATTCAGTATCTGACCGAAGAAGTGGTGCTAAATATGGCTCGTGAAGCCAAACGCCTGACTAATGCCGATGCACTGGTTATGGCAGGTGGTGTAGCGCTCAACTGTGTATCAAACGGGAAACTGCAAGCTGCTGGCCTGTTCAAAGACATCTTTATTCAGCCAGCCGCCGGTGATGCGGGTGGCGCGTTAGGAGCAGCCCTGGCAGCTTACCACATCTATTTTGGTAAAGAACGTATAGTTACCACCGAGCGCGATGCCATGCGGGGCTCTTATCTGGGACCAACGTTTTCGGATCTGGATGTTGAGTTGATGGCTGTTAAGTATAAAGCTGTTTCAACTCATTTTACGGATTTTGCTGAGTTAAGTACCGAAGCGGCCCGTTTATTAGCTGAAGGCAATGTAGTTGGCTGGGTACAGGGGCGGATGGAGTTTGGTCCAAGAGCCTTGGGGGGACGCAGTATTCTGGGTGATCCACGGAACGCCGAAATGCAGAAAAAACTGAATCTGAAGATCAAATACCGCGAGTCCTTCCGGCCGTTTGCTCCCTCGGTTCTGGCCGAAGATTGTGCCGAGTATTTTGATTATGACGGCATTTCTCCCTATATGCTGCTGGTGCACCCGGTAGCCGAAAGTCGCCGGACACCCGTTCCTGCCGACTATGCCAGTTTCCCACTGCGCGAAAAGCTGTACTATCAGCGCTCCGATTTACCTTCCATTACGCACATCGACTACTCTGCCCGGATTCAAACGGTTCATAAAGATACTAACCCGCGCTACTATCAGTTGATCGACTCGTTTAAGAAACTTACGGGCTATGGCGTCATTGTTAACACCAGTTTCAACGTACGGGGCGAGCCTATTGTTTCTACGCCGGATGATGCCTACCGTTGCTTCATGCGTACCGAAATGGATTATTTGGTGGTCGGTAATTTCCTGTTCGATAAGCGCCAGCAACCTGAGTGGCAGGAGAAAGATAACTGGAAAGAAGAATTTGTTTTAGACTAGCCAAACACACTCGCCGAACGATCTGTCCTGATGGGATCAAAACTTGTATCCAGTGCCGTCCGTCTGCTTTTGCTCGGATTCCTGGCCTTTATTTTGTATTACGGTGATCGACTGCATGTTACGTTCGATTACCCACACAAAGGTTTGTTTGATAACGTATATGTTCGACTGGCAAAAGGGTGTATCCTGGTGCTGATCGTTATTGAACTGCTTCGCTGCTACTATTATGGCGTTGTCAAAAATCCGAAGCCACCGAAGTTTCTTGGTAATTTAGCCACCCTGTTTGTTCCACTTGTTGGGCTGTTGGTTTTTGTTGAGATCATCTTTATGTGCATTTCCCAAAGCCAGGAAGGAGGTCTTACACTGGCATCGCATATCTGGTTTGAACGCTACTGGCCTCCTATGGTCGGCGATTATCGGGATACGCCAAAAGTTGATACAGTAGGTAAAAAGAACGTTTTGGTGGTGGGCGACTCGTTTACGTCGGGTCACGGTCTCAAATCAGCTGACGAACGGTACGGGAATGTTCTTAGCGAAAAATTAGGTACCAAAGAGTATGTAACATACAACCTCGGTATATCAGGCTCCGATACGCGTGATGAATACGCTCGGCTGGTAAAGTTTGGCAAAACGCCTGACGTGTTGGTTTTGCAGTATTTTCCGAACGACATTGAAAAGGTAGCCCGCGATCATGGGTTAGTTCCTGCTGGATTTGAGCCGTATTCGGATATGCCCCGCGCTGTACAGTCGCTGTTTATTAAGTCGTATTTGCTCAATTATTTATACTGGCAGTTTCCACACGGTAATTTTGCGCCTTTTGATACATACGCCCGCACTGCCTACGGCACACCGGCCATTATTAACGACCACTTAAGCGACCTTAACAAATTCATAACCTACGCACAGGAGCATAATTCCCGCTTTTACGTTGTTATGTTTCCGTTCTCGCACAATATTGAAAAAACAGCTGTGTACGTTAAACCTGTAGTTGACTTCTTTCAACGCAGTAACGTACCCATTCTGGATGTTGGTAAACTCATGGGCGATATTGCCCCGAATGATCGGGTTGTAGGCCGTAATGATGGCCATGCCAGTGCTCTGGTGAATCAGCGTGTGGGCGATGCTTTGTTTCGACTTATGCAGTCGAATCCGGGTACTGTTCAGGCGCCATCTGTTAACAAGCAAATAAACTAAAAGTAGACATGGAATTTTTGCAGGACATTTTCAAATTCATGAAGCAGCGCAAAAAATGGTGGCTGGCTCCGATGATTATTTTACTGTTACTCATCGGTGTTCTAATTGTTATTGGTGGCGGTTCTGCCGTTGCTCCATTTATCTATACGTTGTTTTAAGGCATGGATGTTACCGAAAAAGTAAAGGCCCAGCTGGTCATCGTGACTGGTCTGGTTGTGTTATATTTTGTGTTTAAATCACCCTGGTGGCTTTATGCAGCAGCAGCCGTTGGCTTGTTGAGCCTGGCTATTCCGGTAGTTGGTGATTTGATTGTGAAGGCCTGGTTCAAAGTGGCTGAAATACTGGGAAATATCAATGGCAAGATCATTTTGTCGATCCTGTTTTTTGTGTTTTTATGGCCAATTGCGTTGCTGTATCGCCTGACGTCGAAAAATCCGCTGGATATTAAACGGACGAACGAAAAGTCGTTTTACAACGAGCGGAATCACCAGTACACGAAAGAGGATTTGGAACAGACCTGGTAGCTATTGTTGATGCGACTAGATTGGCTGTAACTATCATAGAATCAATAGAATCTTAAAAATAGGGTATGCTGCGTGTCGGCGTACCCTATTTTTGTCTATTTTTGTTGTAGCTTATCCAGAAAGACGGAGGGAACGGACCCGATGATGTCTTGGCAACCAACCAACTCCAGGAACTGGTGCCAATTTCCTCCCGCTTAGTAGCGGGATAGATAAGTAGCCTTCTGCTATCTGTCTTTCTGTAAGTCATTTTATCTTTTTGGACTTTTTTAAGTGTGCTGGTTGTTAGTAGCCCTAATAACCAAGCCTTCTATAACTCGCTTTTGAAAACGATATACGAACTCCTCCACGAACGCATCCTCGTCCTTGATGGTGCGATGGGTACGATGATCCAACGGTATAACCTGACTGATGCGGATTACCGGGGTGAACGATTTAAGGATTGGCCACATGATCTGAAGGGTAACAACGATTTGTTATCGTTGACGAAACCGGATATAATCAAGGCGATCCATAAGCAATATCTGGAAGCAGGTGCCGACATTATTGAAACCAATACTTTCAGTGGTACAACCATTGCCATGGCCGATTACCACATGGAGGAACTGGCTTATGAACTCAACTATGAATCGGCCCGGATTGCCAAAGAGGTAGCTGAAGAAATTACACGTCAGAATCCGGATAAACCGCGCTTTGTCGCCGGTGCTATGGGACCAACGAACCGTACAGCTTCCCTGTCGCCGGATGTGAACAATCCCGCCTATAGAGCTGTCACGTTCGATGATTTGGTTAATGCGTATTATGAGCAGGTGAGTGGTTTAGTGGATGGTGGCTCAGATGTGCTGCTAGTCGAAACAATCTTTGATACCCTCAATGCGAAGGCAGCTATGTTTGCCATCGACAAATATTTCAATTTAAATCCGCAAAAGACAGTTCTGCCCATTATGATCTCAGGCACCATAACCGATGCCAGTGGTCGTACATTATCGGGGCAGACGACCGAAGCGTTTTTGTACTCGGTTTCCCATTTGCCCCTGCTCAGTGTAGGCTTAAATTGTGCACTTGGTGCTGCCTTAATGCGGCCTTACATTCAGACACTCGCAAAAGAAGCACCATTTTTTACGTCAGCCTACCCGAATGCGGGCTTGCCTAATGAATTTGGTGAGTATGATGAAACGCCGGATATGATGGCGGCTCAAATCGAAGATTTTATTAAAAGTAGTTTCGTCAATATTGTTGGCGGCTGCTGTGGCTCAACACCTGATCACATACGTGCTATTGCGGATGTGGCGGCTAAATATCCGCCCCGGCAATTGCCGGAAGCTGAGCCTTATCAAAAGCTGAGCGGCCTGGAACCCCTGAAAATTACGGAGCAAACCAACTTCCTGAATGTTGGTGAACGGACGAACGTAACGGGGTCAAAGAAATTTGCCCGGCTCATTAAAGAAGGGAATTTCGATGAAGCCCTAAGTATTGCCCGTGGTCAGGTTGAAGGGGGCGCGCAGGTGATCGACATCAACATGGATGAAGGCATGCTGGATTCGGTGGAGGCCATGAAAACCTTCCTGAACCTGATTGCTGCCGAGCCCGATATTGCCCGTGTCCCTATCATGGTCGATTCCTCAAAGTGGGAAGTGATCGAGGCTGGCCTGAAATGCGTCCAGGGAAAAGCTATTGTGAACTCCATCTCCCTAAAAGAAGGCGAAGAGGCATTCATTGAACGGGCACAACTCGTTAAACGCTATGGTGCGGCTGCGGTGGTAATGGCGTTCGACGAAACCGGTCAGGCTGACTCCTACGAACGGCGCATTCAAATCTGCGAACGGGCGTACCGGATTCTGGTCGATAAAGTCAAATTTGCTCCACAGGATATCATTTTCGATCCCAATATCCTGACTGTAGCAACGGGTATTGAAGAGCACAACAACTACGCCGTTGACTTCATCAACGCAACGCGCTGGATCAAGCAAAACCTGCCGCTAGCCAAAGTGAGTGGGGGCGTATCGAATATCTCGTTTAGTTTCCGGGGTAACGATGTTGTACGGGAAGCGATGCACTCGGCCTTTCTGTATCACGCCATTCGGGCCGGTATGGACATGGGTATCGTAAATGCCGGGCAACTGGAAGTGTATGATAGCATTCCAAAAGAGTTGCTGGAACGTTGCGAAGACGTTCTGCTTAATCGTCGGGACGACGCCACCGAACGCCTGGTTGATTTTGCCGAAACGGTGAAAGCGAAAGGGAAAGTCATTGTTCAGGATGAAAGCTGGCGGCTCGAACCTGTTCGTGAACGTCTCAAGCACGCCCTTATCAAAGGCATTACCGATTATATTGACCAGGACGTTGAAGAAATCCGGCAGCAGGTAGAACGACCGTTGCACGTCATTGAAGGTCCATTGATGGACGGTATGAATGTGGTGGGTGATCTGTTTGGCGCGGGTAAAATGTTTCTGCCTCAGGTAGTTAAATCAGCGCGGGTAATGAAAAAAGCGGTGGCCTATTTAACCCCGTTTATTGAAGCCGAGAAACTTATTGGGGGAGATACATCCCAGAATGCCGGAAAAATCCTGCTGGCAACGGTTAAAGGCGACGTTCACGATATTGGCAAAAACATTGTTGGTGTGGTGCTGGGTTGCAATAACTACGAGATTATTGACCTTGGAGTGATGGTGCCGACCCAAAAAATTCTGGACGCTGCCCGCGAACATAACGTAGACATTATCGGATTGAGTGGGTTGATTACGCCTTCGCTTGATGAAATGGTAGGCGTAGCAAAAGAAATGGAGCGGCAGGGCTTTACCATGCCGTTGCTGATTGGGGGCGCAACCACCTCACGGATGCATACGGCGGTTAAGATCGATCCACACTATTCAGGGCCGGTAGTTCACGTGCTGGATGCCAGTCGGAGCGTTCCGGTTGCCGGAAAACTGGTTAGTGATACAGACGGTACGCGGGATAAAATCTTCACAGAGATTAAAGCTGAGTACGTTAAACTTCGGGATGATCACGCTAGGCGGCAAAAAGAAAAAGCCAGCCTGAGTATTGCCAAGGCGCGCGATAACCGGACAAAAATAGACTGGAGTTCGTTTGAGCCTACCAAGCCAATGTTTCTGGGCAACCGGTACTTCGAGGATTATGATATTGCCGAACTCGCAAAGTACATCGACTGGACACCATTCTTCCAGACCTGGCAATTGCACGGCAAGTACCCGGCCATTTTCGAAGATGCGGTTGTTGGACAGGAAGCTAAAAAGTTGTTCGATGATGCGAACCAGCTTTTGCAGGAAATTATTGATAACAAACTCCTGAAAGCAAAGGCCGTTGTTGGATTCTTCCCTGCTAATTCGGCTGATGATGACGTGTTGCTCCACGATTTTGAAGAACACACTCGGGAGATTCCCTGTGAGCGTCACGGCTCCCATCAGCACATTGAATACAAAATCAGCAAAGCGCAGTCGCAAACGGCGGTGAGTTCAGCAGGTGAGTTGATCTACGATACCAGGACCGTATTGCATTTCCTGCGTCAGCAGAATCAGAAGGCACCCGGCTTACCAAACTTCTGTTTATCGGACTTCATTGCGCCATTGGAAAGCGGCCGGGAAGATTACATTGGTGGATTTGCTGTAACGGCCGGTATTGGCATTGAAGCGTTGATCGAAAAATATGATCGCGACCACGACGATTACAACAGCATTATGGTGAAAGCGCTTGCCGATCGCCTGGCCGAAGCGTTTGCAGAACGGATGCACGAGCGTGTTCGGAAGGAATTCTGGCCGTATGCCGTCGACGAAAATCTACCAAATGAGCAATTGATTAAAGAGGCTTACCAGGGAATTCGGCCCGCACCGGGTTATCCGGCCTGCCCCGACCATACCGAGAAGGCAACCTTGTTTAATCTGCTGGATGCCACTAAGATCGATATTGAATTAACCGAAAGTTATGCCATGTATCCGGCGTCATCGGTGAGTGGTTTTTACTTTTCGCACCCGGAATCCAAGTATTTCCCCGTCGGGAAAATCAATAAAGATCAGGTTCTGGATTACGCTCTCCGGAAGGATATGCCCGTTGACGAGGTTGAAAAATGGCTGAGCCCGGTGTTGAGTTATGATGTGTAGATCGTAACCTCAAGTATATTTTAATAAAAAATCCCCAGAGCTATCTCCGGGGATTTTTTATGATCTAGTAACCCAATTCCTTATGGCATCAAGACCGTATCAATTACGTGAATCACGCCATTGGACTGATTTACGTCGGCAATCGTAACTGTTGAAACACCACCTTTAGCATCCGTCAATTCAATCTTTTTGCCTTTTTGCATAGCCGTTAGCGTACCACCTGATACCGTTGTCAGCGTAGCTTTACCACCGCCATCCGCAATTGCTTTCATCAGATCGGCAGCACTCATTTTACCTGATACTACGTGGTAGGTCAGAATTTTCGTAAGCGTTTCCTTACTTTCTGGTTTTACCAGCGTTTCAACCGTGCCTTTAGGTAGTTTGTCGAAGGCTTTATTGGTAGGCGCAAATACTGTGAATGGGCCTGGGCCAGATAACGTTTCAACAAGACCAGCGGCTTTAACTGCGGCTACAAGCGTAGTGTGGTCTTTCGAATTTACAGCATTCTCAATGATATTTTTGGACGGATACATGGGCGCACCGCCAACAGTTACCGTTTTTTCCTGGGCAAACGAAACCTGGCTAATAGCCAGTAAACTAAGTATGGCAAAGGTGAATTTGAGCGTCTTCATTGTCGTTGTTTTTGAAATTAGTTGAAATGTGTACTGAATGTGTTACTGTGTGTCGATCAACGGGAAGACTTACGGGAGTACTGTACGGTTTGGATTTAAACTAGGGTAAACTATTTTTTAAGTATCTGATTAGTAGTGATTTTGCTTGCCAAGGTAGAGGGGGCAGGCAGGGTTGTAAAAGCAAACCGCCGAACATAGGTCCGGCGGAAATGCGAAATAGGGAAGATAGTAGGAGTGGAGAGGAGTGGAGAGCTAGCGTTATAAATTCTGGATAGAAGATATAATCAAAATAGGTGGTATTTGCTCAAAATGAAAAGGGGAAATAGACGGTTTTTGTAGGGGTGATTTCCCGTATTTTGACTGGAATCCCCTTGTTAACTTACTATTTCTACTGTTAAGTATTTGATTTTCAGTGGTTTGTACTTGTGGTGTTTATTAGGTTATCTATAAGATGGTATTGTTTATAAGTAAATGGGGGCTTAGGTTTGGCTAAACCAAAAAACTACTGATACATAATGGATGAATTTCCTACTGACCCCGTTAAGCTCAAGGAGGCTTGTGAGCGCTATGAAAAATTACTGACTGACTTGAAGTTGACTAACTTCTTTAGAAGAGACTTCTTTGATGTGGCTGACCTTAAAAAGATACTTGAGGCTAATCAATCAGAGCATGTTAAAGTATATTATGGCATTGACGAGCAGAACAGGCATTTTTTGTTTCTTGCGCCAACCCAGGAAGATGGCCGTGCCCGGGATGATATAAATACAACCGCAGCCCTATGTTGCTGTCAACGTCCCCCATGTCCTTTGGAGAAAAGTGATCGTTACGCAGATTAATCTGTTATTTTAATCCGTATTATGTGGGATACGTTTCTGTACATTACCTTAATGGGCGTAAGTACTTATTTGTATACAATAAATTACCGGGTACTTACGCCCCCTCTTCGATTACTAACTATCAATATAACAGCAACATTTGCTGCCACGATCTATGCAATCTATCTATTGCGGATCGCGCAAAAAGATAATATATATATATACCACATTTTACCAATCATACAGTACACATTATATGGCTTACTATTTAGTCAATTAGTGGAGTCAGTTTCTGGTAAACGACTCATCTGGCTGTCCATAGGCTTATTTGCTAGTATCTCCTTAATTTTATCATTGACGGTTCAATCCTGGAACCAGTATAATTCCTATGAAAGTACATTATTTAATGTGTTAATAGTCTGCTTGTCAGGAAATTATCTCTGGAGGGTTTTTGTTGATGTTAAGGTTTCAGCTTTAGAGCAAGAGGCTTTATTTTGGGTTGCGGCAGGTTTGTTTTTTACGTCGTTGGGTAATTTTTTTGTGCAGGGATTAATGGATTACTTAATCACAAATTCGGTATCCAATACCTTAACTGTTTATTGGATTCATGAATTGATGGATTTTGTATTGTTTGGTATTTTTTTATTGGCGTTATACGTATACCTACGATATTCGCTAAACAGTAATAGGCATTAAGTACTATGTCAACCCAGACACCTGATGTTATCTTAATTATATCAATAGGTACATTGCTTTTTCTTTCGTTAGCAGGTTTTATTACGTTATTACTCGTCCTTTATAAACAGCGATACAAAGCGCATCAGCAACAATTAATTACGCTTGAGGAAGTCTATCAGCGTGAACTTCTCCAGTCTCAGCTCGAAATTCAAAATCAGACCCTCCAGCAAATTGCGCACGACCTGCATGACAATATAGGTCAATTGCTTACTGTGGTCGTGATGCGACTAAATACCCTCGACAATGAAACAACTGAACCCGATACCCAACAGTCGGTTCGGCAAACCCGCGATTTAGTGAGGACGGTCATTGCTGATGTTAGGATGCTTTCCAAAACCCTGGATTATGATACGTTAGGCCGCTTTGGCCTACTGTCCAGCTTAAGCCTTGAACTGGAGCGTATTCAGCGAGCAGGTAGTATACAGGCGGAACTAGTCACACTTGGCGACCCTTATTTACTGGGAGAGAAAATTGAAATGGTACTCCTGCGTATGACGCAGGAGTCGCTCAATAATGCACTTAAACACGCAGAGGCCCAGAAGCTTACAGTTACAACTGATTACAAGGCCGACGCCTTTTGTCTAACTATTTCCGACGATGGCCGGGGTTTTTCGGTCCCGGATGCTGCGGCTCGTACGCTCGATAAAGCCGGGGCTGGCTTGGGCAACCTACACCGCCGGGCTGGCCTTTTGGGTGGTACTTGTAGCGTTGTGAGTCAACCGGGTGCTGGAACACGTATAGAAATTCAGATTCCCCGTAACCAATCTATCTAAACCATAAATGTGTAGGAGATAAAAATAACTGGATTCAGGTATTGGATTCATTGGTTTAAGGCTCTACTTTTCAGGGAGTAACAAGGAACCCATCCTTACGTAAGCCATGCCTGTCTCCATTGCTATTGTTGATGACCATTACCTGGTGGCCGAAGCGCTGTCTAACTTGATCCAGAAATTTGATAATTATGAAATCTTGCTGATAGCCGCTAATGGCCGCAATTTTCTCGATCAATTGCAACGAGGTAATCAACTTCCTGACATTACGTTGCTCGATCTGAACATGCCCATTATGGATGGCTTTGAGACAGCGCTGCAACTTCGACAGCGGTATCCATCGGTACGTGTGCTAGCTTTATCAATGACTGACCGGGAAGATCATATCGTTCGTATGGTCCGTAATGGGGCCAGGGGTTATCTGCTTAAAGATTGTCGCCCGGAGGAGCTTCACCAGGCTTTGGATGATGTAATGGCGAAAGGATTCTACTATTCCGATTTTCTGACTTCCCAACTTGTTCGTAATCTGAATGCACCCCTAGGAAACGGCTCGATTTCCTCCTTTAACCTAAATGAGCGCGAGTACGAGTTTCTGAAAGTTGCCTGTAGCGAACTGACCTATAATGATATCGCCGATAAAATGTGCGTAAGCCCACGCACTATAGATGGTTACCGGGAAGCCGTATTCCAGAAAATGAATGTTCGAACCCGCGTAGGTATGGTGATCGAGGCCGTACGACACGGATTGATCGAATTGTAAGAAGTGTGTGCCGTACTGAATATAAAAACAGACCGCCGGACTTAGGCCCGGCGGAACTGACATCAGGAAGTTGTGGCGGATAAAAATGACGCTATAAAATTGGGAAGTATATAGAGCATAGAGTAGGAGAGATTAGCCGTAAATAAGGTGCTGAAATAGACGGTGTCGGATACGGGAAATTTCCCGTATTTGCAGAAGAATATTAAATTTAATGTTACGTTAATTGTCTGATTTTTAGGTGATTAATAGGGGTGTTTTTTCTGTGGGATTGTTTATAGTTTTGCGATATGGTGTATTGACTATAAGTTGCCTACGAATACATATTCATCCATTTTAAATCATTATTCTTATGCGCTTAACTATATTATTATTACTGTTGACTGCAATAGTCACAGTGGGATGTAAAAATTCTCAGAACTTTTCGGAGCTTTCGAAAGACGATAAGAATGCCATTGTGGAGCAACTTATACATATGCCTACGGGAGTTTTATCCGCAACGTTGACTGCCCCTGCAGCTAGAACAATGACAACTGCCTATCGTGATGCTTTAAATAGGATGGTGACCATTGAAGGTTTGACATTGCCAGATGGTAGTACTGGAAACATTAGAATGCCACTTATTGAGTTTCTACATCATGGAACTCCAAAAGACGGATATCCAAGCTATCGGATTGAAGCAGATTCTATACGCAATATACTTGGACAGTCTAAAAAGGTTGATTACCTACTTATATATCCAGCTATGAAGCCTGTAAAAGATCCAGCTACTTCAAAAGATGTACCTACTTTTACGCTGGTACTTCTAGGGGCAGATTCTGCTAAAAACCCTGTGCTTGGGGGAGGACCTGGAGGTAAAGATATTTTATATGAGTATATAGATCCGTGCCCACCACCTATAGGATGCCGGAATTTTTAATAAATAACCAGATAGAATATGCCGATATATTTGATCTCGTACTACATAATTATTCTTCTTGGATTACTTATTGGTTTATTTCGATTCAATAAATTAGCCAACAGCAACAAACTAATTGTGTTGCTGTTGGCTGCAACGCTTATTGATGAAATTATAGCTTTATGGCTAAGAAAGATAGCTGGAAATGATGCAATTATATATGTTTTTTTTCAACCAGTTGAATATGCATTAATTACAGGATCGTATTTTCTTGAATTGAAGAAAAAATGGTTATTATGGACTGTTTTAGGTTATATTATAATCGCCATTGTAAATACATTATTCTTGCAAAATATACATTTTGATTTTGGGTCTAATATGGTTTTATTAACTATGTTTCTGACCAGTACATGGGCATTATTATACTTGAAAACTTTATTGCAATATCCTACACAGAATAGGCTGATAGATTTTACTTTGTTCTGGACTAGCTTTGGATTATTACTATTCAATACTTCATGTATATTGGTATATGGAACGTATAATTTTATTGGCGATAATATGTACGATTTAGTAGCTAACCCGTTTCGTGTTATACGAGTAACGGCTAATCATTTGCTCTATATTATGATTTTATTATCTTTTTTAAATAAGCAGAAAAACCTGCGCCCTGATTAAAGTTATTGATACATGGGCCGACATTATGAGGAGTTTATTTTTAGCTTTATAGTAGCGACACTGCTATTAGTGTTACTCGTTATATTCATCATCGGCTTCGCCTTTCTCTTCCAGCGTCGTCAGGCTCAATTTCGCCAAGAGCGTGAAGTCATGCGCGAAACCTATCAGCGCGAACTTCTTCAATCGCAACTCGAAACTCAGAACCAAACCCTCGAATACATCGGTCAGGAATTACATGATAACATTGGGCAAATGCTCTCGGTAGCCATGTTACACCTGAATGGGCTGGAGGAAGAACTTATGCAATCGTCGCATCAGTCAGCAGTGAGCCGGATGGTGCAAACTATTGAAGGCACGATTCTGGCGGTCCGACAATTAGCTAAAACGCTGGATAGTGGTACTGTTCAACGATTCGGGTTGCGGGAAAGCTTAGGTTTGGAACTGGAGCGTATTAATCAGACAGGACGCTACCAGACTCATTTGCAGATAACGGGTGAGCCTTACGAACTCGGTAATGAAGCCGAGATTATTTTGTTTCGTATGGCTCAGGAATCCCTTAACAATGCCATTAAACACGCCGGTGCTAAAACGCTTACAATTACCGTTGATTACCAGTCCACTACCCTTATTCTTACCATTGCTGACGACGGGCGGGGCTTTGAGTTGAGCGAGACGACAAACCGACAGGTAGGTGCATCGGGGTCAGGCATGCGCAACCTGCATCAGCGTGCCCAACTGTTAGGAGGCACTTGCCTGGTTGATACACAACCAGGGTTAGGAACTCGTATTGAAATTAAACTACCAACAAATTTATCAACTTAGAAAATACTTAATTCAACATAGTGTAGAAAACGGGCTAACGGGTTAACTTTCAGGCATAAAGCTAATCTCCCTCTTACGCCAAATGTCCACAACCGTTGCTATTGCTGACGATCATAATCTGCTCGCTCAGGCACTCTCTGAGCTAATCCAAAAATATGATGGGTATGACATGCTGTTTGTCGCCGAAAACGGCCGCGAACTAATTAGTTATCTCAAGCGCAAGCAGATTCCTGATATTCTTCTGCTGGATCTGAAAATGCCTGAAATGGATGGTTTTGAGACGGCAAAGTACCTTCAACAGAACCATCCTGACGTGAAAGTGATTGCGCTCTCTATGTTCGATAAGGAGGAACAGGTGGCGAAAATGGTCAGATTGGGCGTTCGGGCGTACTTATTGAAAGGGTGCCGTCCGTCGGAATTACGGCTGGCGCTGGATGAGGTTAGTAAGAAAGGATACTACTATTCAGAATTCCTGACGAATAAACTCATCCGAAACTTAAAGCCAGGTGAGTCAGGCAATAGTCCAGCTATACCTCAGCTAAATGAGCGCGAACTTAAATTCCTCAAACTAGCATCCAGTGATTTAACCTATGTTGAAATTGCCGATATAATGTGCCTGGCTCCCCGAACAATAGATGGTTATCGGGAAGTGTTGTTCCAGAAATTGAACGTTAAAAGTCGGGTGGGTATGGTGCTTGAGGCATTACGAATGGCATTGATTGAATTGTAGTTGAGTGTAGTACGTGAAATAGTGGAGTAAGTTAACACGATGTTACACGCTATACCTATTCCACTCATTTCACGTACTACACCGACTATCCCTATCTTTGCGGAAAGTCTCAGACCTATGCAGTTGTTTTTTCATCCGGTTCATCTACGCCTGAACCATACGTTTACCATTGCTCATGATAGTCGCGATGTGCAGCCAACGCTGATTGTTGAACTGCGCGATGGTGCGTATAGAGGGTTTGGTGAGGCTACCGCTACGCGCTATTATGGAATCACCATCGAGGGTATGATAGCCGCACTCGAAGCCATTCGGGATCGTATCGAAACCCATACGCTAGCAGATCCCGAACAGTTTTGGGCCGATATGCATCCCTATCTGGAGCAAAACCCATTTGCCCTCTGTGCGCTTGACCAGGCTGCCTGGGACGTATGGGCTAAACGACAGGGCAAACCACTTTACCAAATCTGGAATCTTGATCCCACCAATTCGCCCCTGACCGATTACACAATCGGGCTTGATACACCAGCCCGAATGGTTGAAAAAATGCAGGAACGCCCCTGGCCGCTGTATAAAATTAAATTGGGTCGGCCTGAGGAAGACATAAGTCTGGTTCAGGCATTACGCCAGCATACCGATGCCGTGTTTCGGGTTGACGCGAATTGTGGCTGGTCGGCGGCAGATGCGATTACAAAGTCGAAGTTACTGCGCGATCTGGGGGTTGAGTTTGTTGAACAACCGCTTCCTGCCGCTGACTGGGCAGGAGCCAAACTGGTTTACGAACAGAGTGCCCTGCCCATCATTGCCGACGAAAGCTGTATTGTTGAGGCCGATGTTGACCGCTGTGCGGGTTATTTCCACGGAGTAAATATTAAGCTGACCAAGTGTGGCGGCATAACACCCGCCCGACGAATGATTGCCCGTGCCCGCGAATTAGGTCTACAGGTAATGGTAGGTTGCATGACCGAGTCGAGCGTGGGTATTTCGGCCATTGCCCAATTGCTTCCCTTGCTCGATTATGCCGATTTAGATGGAGCCATGCTGATTGCCAACGACCCAGCTACCGGTGTTACCTTCGATTACGGCAAAGTCGTTTATGCCGATGAGAATGGCACAGGAACGAAGTTATTATTACCTGAATGAGTGACTTTTTTGACATAAATCAGCTTCCGAACCGAACGATCAGCCATAATGGACAAACGTATCGGTTTTTTAGTGGTACCGCTTACTTAGGGTTGCCTCAACACCCGTCTTTTCAGTACTTAATGACGGAGGCCATTGGTCGGTACGGTACCGTTTTTGGTAGTTCGCGTAATGGGAATGTACGCCTGGGTATTTATGAACAAGCCGAAGCTAAGATGGCTTCGGTCGTTGGGGCCGAGGCTGCACTAACGGTCTCATCGGGAATGATGGCTGGGCAGGTCGTTATTAACTGGCTACGTGGTCAGGCTGGCACGTTTGTGTATGCACCAACAGCGCACCCGGCGCTTTGGCACGAGCCAATGGTTACGTTGCCTTCGACGTCGTTTGCCGATTGGACTGTGCAACTACCCAATCAACTTCAAACCGTTGCGCCAGGACCGATTGCGATTTTGACCAATGCGCTCGATGCCGTTCGTTCAGACTACTATGACTTTGATTGGGTCCAGAATCTGCCTGACGATCGACCTATTACGCTTGTTGTCGATGATTCGCATGGATTGGCTGTACTTAATCAGGGGCGGGGTATCTGGCCTCAGATCAGCCATAAACCCAATGTGCAACTGATTGTTACGGCTTCATTGGCAAAGGCGATGGGCATGCCGGGAGGGGTAATTTTTAGTAATGCCGATACACTAACCAGCATCCGCCGAACGGCATTTTTTGGGGCTTGTTCACCAATGCCTCCTGCGAATTTGGCTGCCTATCTTAAGGCTGACGCGTTGTATGCCGAAGGATATGAGCAACTTCAGCGAAACATCCTGCTGGCTGAGAAACTGTTACTGCCAACGGGCTTATTTCGGCATGCGACGGGCTATCCGGTTTTCTTCACCGAACACGATGAGTTGTACGCTTACCTGCTCGAACACGAAATTCTGGTTTACTCATTCGCTTACCCCACAGCCGCGGATCGGGCGAATACCCGAATTGTGATCAGCGCATTTCATACGTTAGAAGACATTCAGGAAATAGCAGAGATAGTAAATAGGTTTAACCGCAAAGGTCGCTAAGGGTAGCGCAAAGAACGCAGAGAAAACTATCTTTGTGACCTTTGCGCTACCCTTAGCGACCTTTGCGGTTAAAACCTTCTACTTCAACCCTTCTAAAAACGCCAGACTGCCCGGCATTTGCTCCATGGAGCGCGATGATTCGTCTTCGATAAAATAGTGCTTCACGCCCGATTTTTTCGCTTGTTTCATAATGGCCGCAATGCCCACATCACCCTGACCAAGAACAACATTTGATTCGACATCGGAGTGGCCCGTCTGACTGTCGGGCGTGCCGGGTTTGCGATCCTTGAGGTGCATGAGCAGGAAGCGTTTAGGGTACTTCTGCAACAGCGCGACCGGATCATAACCGGGCGATTTTACCCAGAATACATCCATCTCAAAATGGACTGATTTGGGGTCAAGATTTTCGGCCAGATAATCGAAAAATGTGCCGTCTTTGTACGTTTGAAATTCATAGCCGTGGTTGTGGTAACACAAGGTGAGGTCGTTACCAGCCAATAATTTTCCGGCGGTGTTAAATACATCGACAGCCCGGTCGGCATCCTGTATCGTAAATGCATCACCAGCGTGAGGAATCCAGGTGCAGACGATATATTTTACGCCCAGGGCTTTAGCTTCCGCTACAATTTTCGGTACGTTCGAGTCCAAATCCTCAAAACTGGCTCCCGTACTAATTGCTTTAATGCCATTCTGATCCAGTAGCTTCCGGAAATCGGGTAAGCTAAGTCCGTACGTTCCGGCAATTTCCGCTTCCCGAAATCCCATTTCTTTCACTTTGGCCATCGTACCCGGAACATCTTTCGCAAACTGATTACGAAAGCTATACAGTTGCAAACCGACCGGCGCGGGTTTCTGCGCCATTACGACCAGAGTACATAAAAGTAGTCCGGCGAATAGAAAAGTAGAAGTAGCTTTCATGGATGCAGGGCTTAGTGATGGTTTCAAGTGAAACGTTAAACCGTAAACTATCTACCTGTTTGGGTCGTAAACGTACTTTCAAAAATCTTGTCGGCATTGCCGGTTTCGAAACCTTCGCGCCGATGCTCGCGGGTAATTTGATCGGCAGGTAAATCGCGAAACGGGGGAAGTACACGTCGTTCGGCGAATTCTACGTAGGAACCCGCAATGCGGAAAATATCCCCACCCGCAAATTCGGCATCAATCATTTGTGCTACAGTGGAGGCCTGCCGCAAATCACCATCCGGGCTAACTTTAATCGTACCACCTGCTGAATTGAGCTTGAATCCACTAGTTTCCAGAAAGGCAACAAACTCGTCGATGGTATTATAGCCCGGCTTCAGGTTATGCACGCTAATCGTAAAATGATTCAGGTAATAGCGGTTGTAGATCACCCAGGCCGCATATTCACTTTCAGCCAATAAGGTTTGATAATCGGCAAGTGTTGGCGTTTGCCAGAGTGGCTGGTGTAGAAACTGATCAACAGCGTTGGCATCATCTAAATCCAGCGAATCGACCGGATCACTAGTTACTGTATCGGTGTAGCGATGGATGATTTGCTGAGCTTCCTCCGAGAGTTCATGAACGCGTAGCTCACTGGCGAAAATGCGTGGGTACTGTGGTTCCGGTGGACTGTACCAGTAAGCCGTTAGTTTCTTTCCCGTGAAATTAAACTCATCCCGTTTTTCATACCCGTAGTGAAGGAAAATTTTCTCGAACGACGCGATTCCAAGATTCGGTACACCCATTGTCCGGAAGGCAATGTGGTCATTTTCAATTTCGTCCGGCGATTGAATGATGCCCGCATCGAGCATGGCGTTAATAACGTTCTGCACATCGGGAACACGCTCACTGTATCGGCGCATCAGCCCGCCCAGTACGCCATCAAGAGTTTGAGTTGGTGAAGTAGTCATAGTTTTTTTGTCATGCTGACGAAGGAAGCATCTTCGTCGATTGCCGTTACCATAGCTGGAATACATTGCGGTTAACGAAGATGCTTCCTTCGTCAGCATGACAAAATTAACTCCAAATGCTGCGCGCTAGCAGCACATCCTTACCAGATTCGGGGTGAATGATCCGGTGCAGAAATGCCTGCGGGCTTTCAACGACCGATTGAATCTGCAATTGATCGCGCCAGTGGCTTTCGGTTCGGTAAACTAAATCAATTTCGGCTAATTTCCGCGTTTGCAGGGTCTCACTATCGACAGCTTCGAGTAGCCATTCAACATAAGCCACGTTGTTAACGTGCTGATTCTGGTCGATACTGAGCCAACCGACTTCCATAGTTTTGGTGTGGGTTGGTTCAAAGTCTGCCGACTGAAAAATAGGTCTGGATGATAATTTTGCCAGCAGAGCAACCGCCGTTTTCGGAATGTCGGTGGGCGGGCTTAGGCTGCGGATAAAGTCGGGCAGGGATACCATGGCCCGTTTCTCCATGCTGAACACAAGCCACGTACTGGTGGCATCGGCCAGCAAAGTGCCATCTTCGGCCAATACCTGAAACTCACGATAAATGAAATACTTCTCGACTTCGGTGGGGTAGGTCAACAGTCGAATGGTCTGGCCATAACGCGGGTACTCGTGCATTCTGAGTCGGAAGCGCATCAGCATCCAGCCAAATCCCCGTTCGGCCAAATCAGAAATGCCAATACCGTATTCAATTGCATTTCGATTGGCTGATTCCTGCATCAGGTTCATCAGGGCCGGAATGCTCATTCGCCCGAACGCATCGCACTCATAACCGCGCAATGTAAAGGTATCTGTCTGGATAAATGCCATGCCTCAAAGGTACGACGAAGCATGAATCACCATCAATTTGTTGCAACTTGATGTAAGGGGTATTTATTACCATGAAGCCCCGTAGCATCTACTCAACAGTACAAACGAACACAATTTTCGACCAGTAATATATTCGCGAAGCCAATCGACATAAATTCTCCCCTCACATTACTGATCATTCTAAATTAGAGTAAAAAATCTATCTATGAGTTTATTGGAATGGGTCTTTGAACCACTTAATCCAGGCCCAGTAGGTAAGTTAGAGGTGAATCCGCCGGAGCCAGACGATGATGATGACCCGCCCAAGAAATGGCTCATTTGGTTGTCTATTATAATCGGTCTGCTTTTGTTGGGTATTGGCCTATATTGGGTGTTTTACAATCTGTTTTATGTAGGGGCCAGGCTAGTACTCTTCAAACTATGTTTTTTAGTTCTTTATGTACTGATAAGCCATTCTGTTACCGCCACACCTGATTATACCAATGTTGGCTGGTTGGGGGGGCTTGTGGATAACCCATTTCGCATATCGGATGATTACAATAGATGGCTCGTGTTCATACAGGTTATTTTACTCCCAGGCAAGTTAATCGCTTACAGTCTAGCGATGAGTTGGTTGCTAGGCAAGTATCTCTATAAAAAACTCAAAAAGTAGTTTTGCGAGCTGGATTATGTTTCCCCTGTTCGGCGTAGTGAATACTACGCCGTTGCGTTATCCAGTCTCTGACCGGTCTAAATAAACAACGCTTCTAACATACCGGTCAAAGACCGGGTAACACCAGGAGGTAGTGAATACTACGCCCAACTCCCAACGATCAAGCCTCTACAACCGCCAAAGGACTTCTGGGTGTGTGCGTTACATTCTGGCGGTAAAACATGCGGTAAATAATCGGGAAAACCAGCAGGGTTAAGATGGTGGCGGTAATCAGTCCACCAATCACCACGATGGCCAGCGGCTTCTGGGTTTCGGAGCCAATACCGGTAGAGACAGCGGCTGGTAGCAGACCGATGGCGGCCATGAGCGCCGTCATGATGACGGGTCGGATACGCGTTTGAACGCCCTCCCGAATGGCGGTGTCGATGGGCATTTTGTTCCGGCGGTTGGTGTTGAATACCGAAATCAGGATAACGCCATTCTGCACACAAATCCCGAACAGGGCAATAAAGCCAACCCCCGCCGATATCCCGAAGTTCATGCCTGTTACGTGCAACGCCAGAATACCACCAATCAGCGCAAAAGGCACGTTGATCAATACTAATCCCGCATCTTTCACATTGCCAAACAAAACAAATAGTATCACGAAAATTGCCGCCAGACTCAGTGGAACCACCTGCCCCAGTCGTTTGGTAGCCCGAACCTGATTCTCGAACTCACCCGTCCAGTTGATGGAGTATCCCTTGGGTAAGTTCTTTAGGGCTGCATTAACCCGTTTCTGAGCGTCGGCGATGGTGCTGCCTAAATCGCGCTCCCGTACCGAAAACTTGACGCCAATGAATCGCTTGTTGTTGTCGCGGTACACAAACGCAGGACCGGTTACCTCACGAATGGTGGCAATTTCGCGCAACGGAATCTTGCTTCCCCGTAGCGTGGGGACCATCAGTCGCATAATGTCTTCTTCGGTTTTACGGTAGCTTTCGCCGTAACGGAGCCGGATATCGAACTTGCGCTCCCCTTCATAGAGAATCGAGGCTGTTTTGCCGCCAATGGCCATTTCGATAACGGCTTGCGCATCAGCGGTGGATACCCCATAAAGTGCCATTTTCTGATCATGGAACAACACACTGATTTCGGGCTGACCAATGTTACGCAGAATCCCCACGTCTTTCACGCCCGGCACATCGCGGATAGACGCGATAACCGTATTGGCTAATTTATTTAGTTCATTAAGATCGTCGCCAAAGATTTTAACCGCGTTACTGGCGTTCATACCCGCCACGGCCTCTGCTACATTGTCGATGATTGGTTGCGAGTAGTTATAGTTGATTCCCTGAAACTGCTTCAATCGGCCATCCATTTCCTCGATCAACTGGTCGGTGGTGATTTTACGCTTCCATTCGTCTTTGGGCTTGAGGTTCACCTGCATCTGCACGTAATAAAAGCCCGATGGGTCGGTGCCGTCGTTGGAGCGGCCCGTTTGCGATAACACACCGTTTACCTCCGGAAAATCCATTAGTTTTTGCCGAAGTATTCGTACCATGCCCACAGTCTGATTCAGCGAGCTACTCATAGGCAGTTTGGCCTCTACCCATAACGCCCCCTCATTGAGTGTCGGCAGGAATTCCGTACCGAGCAGGGTAGAGGACAGGAACGTAACTGCCATAAAAGCTACGGCTGCCAGCAGACTTAGTTTCCGGTTAGCGTAGCACTTGGTAAAACCCGCCATCACAATCCGGTCGAAGAAATTGACCAAGGGGTTGTTGCGTTCTCGTACATTCTTCTTCAACAGAATAGAACACAGCAACGGCACCAGCGTGAGGGTAAATAGCAAAGCACCGAGTAAGGCAAAACCCAGTGTCCAGGCCAGGGGCGAAAACATCTTGCCTTCCACTTTCTGGAAGGAGAAAATAGGTAATAAGGCCGTGATAATGATCAGTTTGGAGAAGAAAACGGCTTTGCCTAACTCGCCACCCGTTTTCTTGATCATCCCTAGTTTCGCCATTTTGTTGAACTTGGGCATACCCACCTTAAGGGCCAAATGATCGAGCGAAACGAATATCCCCTCGACCATGACGACAGCACCGTCGATGATGATACCGAAATCCACCGCACCCATCGACAGCAGGTTGGCCGACATACCACGCAGTTTCAGACACATGAACGCAAACAGCAGCGCCAACGGGATAATCATTGAAACGATAATGGTTGTGCGCCAATCGGCCATGAACAGAAAGACGATCACCGTAACCAGAATGATCCCTTCGGTGAGGTTGTGCAGAACGGTTTTCGTACAGAAACTGATTAGGTTGTCGCGATCGTAGAAGGTCACCATCTTTACGTCGGATGGGAGAATGCGGGTGTTTAACTCCGCAATTTTATCCTTGACGCGCGCCAGGACCTCGCTGGGATTTTCGTTCTTCCGCATCACCACGATGCCTTCCACCACATCGTCGTTGTCATTCAGCCCCACTTGACCCACGCGCGGCAAGTTCGATTCCGCTACTTCGGCTACGTTTTTAACCAATACGGGGTTGCCATCCAAATCTTCCACAATCAGGTTTTCAATATCCTGAATAGACGTGAGTAGCCCAATACCACGCACCACATAGGCCTGCCCGTTTCGCTCGATCACATCGCCCCCTACGTTAATGTTACTTCGGGTAACGGCCTGATACACTTCCAGTGGCGTAATGTCGTATTTAGCTAATTGCGTCGGGTTCACCCGGATTTCGTAGCTCTTTTCGCGGCCGCCAAACGCCACTACATCAGCCACACCCGACACCGAACGTAACTGGCGGTCAATAACCCAGTTATGTAGTGTGAGGAGTTCGCGGCTGTCGCGGGAGGGGGATTTGAGCGTAAAACGAAAAATCTCGCCCGTTGGCCCATAAGGAGGTTGCACATCGGGTTCAACGCCATCGGGTAGCGATACCGTTCTGAGCTGGTTGTTGACCTGCTGGCGGGCAAAAAAGTCTTCAACATCATCTTCAAAAATGATTTTGATAATGCTCAGCCCAAACATGGTGATGGAGCGAACATTGGTTTTGCGTTGCACCGCACTCATCGATATTTCGATCGGTACAGTTACGAATCGCTCGATTTCCTCCGCAGAACGACCATTCCATTCCGTTACAACAATGATCTGCGTATTGGTTACGTCAGGGAAAGCCTCAAGCGGTACGTTGAGATAACTGACTACTCCGGCTGCTATCAGCCCAATAGTCATGAAAAAGATGAAAAAGCGGTTTTTTAGGGAGAAACCGACGACATCACGGATGAATTTGTTCATGGAAAAGGGGGAGAGTGGGAGGAGAGGGAGGAAGGAGGAAGGGGAGGAAATGGAATAGGAATAGTTACTTAATTAGTGTCACCTTCCTTACTTCCTTTTCCCTTTCCTCCTTCCTCCCTCTCCTCCTTTTTAATCATTGATGGCGTCGTAGACCAGGAGTTGATTTTTAGAGATGATGCGTTCGCCCGGTTTCAGGCCCGTTTTGATATAGGCGATGTCGCCAACAGTTTTGAGAACATTCACCTCACGGGTGTCGATGTCGGAGCGGCCCCGGAAGACCATGACGTAATGTTTTGATTGGTCGAAAATGACTGAGCCCGCAGGTACCGTAGCTAGTTGACCACCGTCTTCGTAGCGTAAGGTAACGGTCGCATGCATTTCGGGACGGAGTTTCATCGCCTTGTTATTCAGGCGAATTCGTACCGTCATGGCTTTGGTGCCGGGGTCCAGTACCGTATAAATTTTATCGACCTGGCCATGAAAGAGATCGTCAGGATAGCTTAGCGTTTGAATGGAGGCATCCATTCCCATCCGTACCCGCCCAATGTCGCTTTCGTTGACATTGGCTAATACCCAAACCTCACTGATCTGACCAATTGTAAACAGGTTGCCCGCGTTATCAGAGCGAAGTTGCGTACCCCGGTTCACATTCTTCTCGATCACGTAACCGTCGATGGGGGCTTTTACGGTATACATTGACGTTTTGCCAAGGCCGTAAATTTTAGAGACTTCGGCTACCCGATTCGATTCGGCCTGAGCTTTCTCCACCTCTTTCTGAGCCGCTACCACTTCGCGCTGCGAGGTAAGCTTGGTTTCGAACAGGTCCTGAGCTACCCGCAGATTTTTCTCGGCCAGCAGCAAGTCTGACCGGGCCTGAATGCTTTGCCGTTCTATATCGGCCACTTCGCCCGAACGAATGGAGGCTAACGTCTGGCCTTTATGGACGTAATCACCTAGTTCAACCTTCACATCTTCTACATTACCGCCTACCAGTGGGTACACTTTAATGACGCGGTTCTCGTCGGCCATGACTTTACCCACCAGCGTCAGTTCACTTCGAACGGGCTGCATAACCACACTATCGAGGTGAATCCGGTGCATCATCGTATCGGATAGCATAAATGCTTTTTCCTCTTCCGGTGCTGGTTTAGGGCCACAGGAGAAGAAAAAGGTCAGGCAACTGAGCAGCAAAAAAACAGTGATTTTCATCGTAGTACCGGGCATCTCGTCCGGTCATGTAAGTAAGGGTAATTTGACTAAGTGCTTATTTCGTCCGGACAAGACGCCCGGTACTACCTAAATAATTCTTCACCGACGAGGTAATTCAGTTCTTCGTAGGCGCTAATCCGGTCGGCTTTCAGGCGGTTGAGCTGGCGAACACTATCGTTGTAGGCTTCAATCAGATCGACAAATTCAATGAGTGTCAGATTGCCTTTCTGGAAGCTGATAATAACGCCCCGGTTTAGCTCGTCGAATTGATCGGTAAACGAGCGTTCAATAGACTGAACCCGCCGTTCGACTTCCCGAACTTTTTGCAGCGACGTTGCCACTTCGTTACCCACCTGAATGGCTTTCTGGCGTTGTAACTGACTCTGGTAATTAATCTGGCTACGAGCGGCCCGAATAGCTCCCTGATTGCGGTTGAAAACCGGAATGTCGGCCGATACTGACAGGCCAACATAGTTCTGAATATAGCTGCCTGCCTGGTCGTAGGTGCCGCCTACGCGTAAATCTGGTACGGCCAGCGCCTTCTGTAAATTATAATTCAGTTCAGCCTGCCGAATGAGCGATTCCGATGCTTTCAGATCGGGCCGATTTCGAAGCGCCATTTGCTGGAGCGTATCGTCGGGCTGGGTTGGCAGGTGATAGCGGGGGAGCGTTGCATCCCGAACGCGTGGCTGAATGGGTTGATCTACAGACAAGAGCGTCCGTAAAGCCCGCTGATCGTCGGCCAACTGGAATACGATCTCCGTTCGGTCGTTGTTGAGTTGAAACAACAGCGCTTTGAGTCGAAGCAATTCACGAAGCGAAATGTTATTTCGTTCGTACTGCTTTTCATAGGCCGACACCGTAGTTTCAAGCGTAGCAATCTGCTGATTAAATCGATTCAGCGTCAGCTGTTGAAAATAAATGGAGTAGAACCGACTCCGTAGATCAAAGCGCAGGCCGCGCAGTAAATCGAGCAATTCTAATTCGGTCAGGCGGGCCGCTTCCGACGCGAGGGCAATGCGTTTATTCCGTTTTCCGGCGGTATAAAGCAATTGTTGCACCGAGATGATTTTCTCACCTTGCCTTCCTACGTCCAGCACCCGCCGGGTTTCGCTATTGAACGAGCTAACCTCCAGCGTTACGTTTGGGTTATCGTATAAACTGGCTTGTAGTACCTGCGCCTGACTGGCATCGATCCGAAATCGCTCGGCCAATAACAGCAGATTGTTTTTCAGAAACAGGCTATCGGCTTGCCGAAGGCTTATGTGAAGGGAATCCTGCGCCAGGGCAGACTTGGTATTCTGGAAAAAAAAGAAACTAAAGAAGACGATCAGCAGCAGCCGCATGAGTTGACATGAATAGGGCTACAAAGGTCTTTAATTTGTATTAAAGGGAGCTTAAATTGACATTAAAGGGAGTTTATAAAAAGATTAGAAAATTATTAGAGACTCTTATTAAGGCTTGATTTTAACCGTATAAGTGTGTTAAGGCTGATTTAATCAGCGGAATGTGAGGTTTAATATGTAAGTACCCTCACACATGCGGCAGCGAAACGGTAAACGTACTGCCCTCGCCCAGGTTGCTATTAACTGATAAGGTTCCCATGTGGAGTTCAATGAGTTTCGCACAAATGGATAAGCCGATGCCAAATCCCTGATAGTCGAGAACGTTAGTTGATCTGTAGAATGGTTCGAAAATATGCGCCTGGTCGTGTGCTGACATACCAATACCCTTATCCTGAACCGTGATCCGGCAATACTGACTATCTGTGCTGATGCGTACTTGGGCAGTATGGTCCGGTGAGTATTTGCAGGCGTTATCGAACAGGTTGAGAAACACTTGTTTCAACAGTTCCTCATTTGCTTTAACAAGTGTTTCGGTTTCAGTTTCCGGCAAATTGCTGTAGTCAACTGCAATTCGGTACGTAGTCTTGGCACTTACCAGTTCATCTTTAGCCAGAAAAACAACATCATCGGCGCGAACAGTCCGAAACGATACCTGGTTGCTTGTTTCCAGCGTTCGGGCCAGCAGCAGTAAACTATTGGTCAAGCCAATGAGCCGATCGGTATCTGAAAGTAAGTTGATCAGAATCTCTTTGTGTTCAGCTACGGTTAGCGGTCGGCGTAAACCCAGTTGGATCTCTGACTTCAGCGCGGCCAGGGGTGTTCTGAGTTCATGTGATGCATGCGATACAAAACTTCGCTGTTGTTCAAAGGCCTGGTGCAGCCGGTGCAGTACGTCGTTGAAGTTCATGGCCAGTCGGGCAATCTCATCCTGCCGATTGCCTTCGTCCAGTCGTTGCTGAAGATTGAGCGCTGTAATGGTCGATACCTGCTGATTGATTTGGCTGATGGGGCGTAAGGATTGACCGGCAAAGAAAATACCCAGTCCAATGGTAATGCTCAGGCCCGCCAGCAATCCCCAGCCTAAGGTTAATCGCAGATTTTCCAGCTTACTCTTCCCAAACTGATCGTAGGCGGAAGCTAACACGACCAGGTCCCGACCGTTCTGCTGGTAGAGCAACCCGACCAGTTCATTGTGCTCACTAAACGTTTCAATTTCTTTCTTTTGCCGAACCTCGTCCAGTAGAGTTGTCTGGAAATGAATGACCTGATCATCGACACTCGAATAGATCAGACGATTCCTGGCATCGAAAATCAGAACTTTCTCATCGATCAGGGCCGTGAGCGTATTACGATCAATGATTTTAAGCAACTCCCGATCCACTTCTTTCACTTCAATTAAAAAGCGAACGGTAGTACGGGCTTTATTTTTGAGCCGCTCGTAAAACTCCTCCCGCCGGTACGTAGCCGACACCAGATAAATCAGCACCGAAAAAACGATCAGAATCGTAGCGACAATGAGTGAGAACTGTAGGGCTATACGGTTGCGGATGGTCATGGTGAGAGGGAGGAAAGGGGGGAGGGGGAGGAAGGGAAGAGAGGGAGGATGGAGGAGAGGGAGAAACGAAATTAAGCATCCCCTTTCTCCCTCTCCTCCATCCTCCCTTTACTCCTCCTTCAACACATAACCCATACCCGGCCGGGTATGGATCAGTTTCGGCTCAAAATCGCGGTCGATTTTTTTGCGCAGGTAATTTACATACACCTCCACGACATTCGTACCCGGATCGAAGTTGAGATTCCAGACGGTTTCGGCAATATCCATTTTCGAGAGAACCCGGCCTTTGTGGCGAATCAGGTATTCCAGCAGGGCAAATTCGCGGGCGGTCAGGTCAATGAGTGTATTGTCTCGCCGAACCTCCTTAAGGCTCAAATTGACCGTCAGATTGGCTACCTGACAGATGTCTTCTGTAATTGGATCGTTAATGAACGATGAACGCCGGAAGCAGGTAGCTACCCGTGCCACCAACTCGCGGAAATCGAATGGTTTCACAAGGTAATCATCAGCTCCTAGACCCAGGCCTTCTATTTTGTCTTCAATTTCTCCCAGTGCCGTGAGCATAATGATAGGCAACTGTGGTTTCTCGGCCCGCACACTCCTACAGACTTCAAAGCCACTTAAACCGGGTAGGTTGATATCCAGGATCAGTAAATCGACACCGGGTTGCAGCGCCATCTGTCGTCCGTTCAGACCCTCATAGACGACCTCCGTGGCATAGCCTTCTTCCAGTAACCCCCGGCTGATATTCTGGGCTATACGCCGGTCATCTTCTATGATCAGTATTTTCTTCATATCGTGAGCGTTGAGTTGGTTATTAGGTTATTAAGTCAACGGTCAACTTAATAACCAATAAGCAACTAAAATTTACCATAAAAAAACTCCCTCGTTACAGATATCCGTAACGAGGGAGTTTTGTGATCGTTAAAAAGAGAAACGATGACCAGCTTACGACTGCGAAGTCGGGGTTGCGTTTTCTTTTGTACCGTACCGTTTGCGGAACTTGTCCACACGGCCGGCTGTATCGAGCAGTACGTTTTTGCCCGTATAGAACGGGTGCGACTGCGAACTAACCTCGATCTTAACGAGCGGATAGGTTTTGCCTTCGAACTCAATGCTGTCTCTGGTTTGAACCGTTGAGCGGGTCAGAAATTTATAATCGCTCGACAGGTCGTGGAATACCACTTCGCGGTAATCCGGGTGAATGCCCTTTTTCATGATTAATCTCAGTTTCTTGTCATCTTCTCGGTTTCCGACCGAAAAGGACTGCAAAGGTACGGTTTTTATCAGGATTGCCAAGCCTTTTTGTGGGTTCTTTTTCAGGCTGATAACGAACTGGTTAAACTGGAACCGTTGCCTAATAATGCGGTAATAAACAGTTGGTCCTCTGCGTCTTTTTTCATACATTTCCGAACCGTACGCTTTCTCCACGGAATAGTGCTCGCCAGAGTTTGGCCCCACATTCCGATCAATAAAAATCGCTTTATTAATTTCTAAGAATAGCTCTCCACTGGGGTATTGATAAGTCGCTAACGCTGACGACTTAACAATTTCTTAACCTGCCTGAAGAGTTGAACGTTTCAAGGATTTATCAAAACACCCGAACCTTCCGGGTTGCTTTTCCGTCTTTTTCAAAGGAACTTTAGAACGCCATCCGCTACACCTTTGGGTAACTACTGAGGTTCAGTTTTTTGGTTACTTTTTTTCCTTTCTCGTCTGAATAGATGACACTATACTACCTCTTATAATTAACCATCATATACATTCAATCTCAACCGTAACCTGTATGCAGTCAACATTTTTCCATACTTAACTAGCCGAAATACGTATGTACGTTATCAAACGCGACGGGCGCCGGGAGTCCGTCAAGTTCGACAAAATCACCGCTCGAATCGAGAAGCTGTGTTATGGTCTTGACCCAGCTTATGTGCAGCCTGTTGAAGTGGCTGTAAAAGTTGTCAGTGGTCTGTACGATGGGGTAAAAACCACCGAACTCGACAATCTGGCCGCTGAAACCGCAGCTTCCATGACGACCAAGCACCCCGACTACGCCATCCTGGCCGCTCGGATTGCCATCTCAAACCTGCACAAGGAGACGAACAAATCGTTCTCCGGTACCATCAAGAAATTGTATCAGTATGAAGACCCGAAAACGGGCGAAAACGCGTCATTAATCTCGAAAGAGGTGTATGATGTGGTTCGTCAGCATGCGGCTCTGCTGGATTCAACCATTATTTATGATCGGGATTATGGCTATGATTACTTCGGCTATAAGACCCTCGAAAAATCGTATCTGCTAAAACTGGACGGCCGCATTGCCGAACGTCCTCAGCATATGCTGATGCGGGTAGCCGTTGGTATTCACATGGAAGATGTGGATGCGGCTATCGAAACCTATAATCTGCTTTCCGAAAAGTGGTTTACGCACGCTACGCCGACGTTGTTCAATGCCGGTACACCGAAACCACAGATGTCGAGTTGCTTCCTGCTGACCATGAAGGACGACTCCATCGACGGAATTTATGATACATTGAAACAAACCGCCAAAATCTCGCAATCGGCGGGTGGTATTGGCCTGAGTATCCATAACGTTCGGGCAACGGGAACCTATATTAAAGGCACCAACGGAACCAGCAACGGGATTGTACCAATGTTGCGTGTATTTAACGATACAGCCCGTTATGTGGATCAGGGTGGCGGGAAGCGGAAAGGCTCCTTCGCCATTTATCTGGAACCCTGGCATGCCGATGTGTTTGACTTCCTGGATCTGAAAAAGAACTCCGGTAAGGAAGAAGGCCGCGCCCGCGATTTATTCTACGCCCTCTGGACGCCCGATCTGTTCATGAAGCGGGTGGAAGCCGACGATGTTTGGTCGTTGTTCTGCCCACACGAGTGCCCAGGTCTGGCCGATTGTTATGGTGATGAGTTTGAAGCCTTGTACGAGCGCTACGAGCGCGAAGGTCGTGCCCGCCGGACGATAAAAGCGCAGGAATTGTGGTTCAAAATTCTGGAATCGCAAACCGAAACGGGTACGCCTTATATGCTGTATAAGGATGCGGCTAACAAGAAATCGAACCAGAAGAACCTCGGTACCATCAAGTCGAGTAACCTCTGCACCGAAATCATCGAGTACACCGCTCCCGACGAAATTGCGGTGTGTAACCTGGCATCGCTTGCCCTGCCGAAGTTCATCACACGCGGCAAGGACGGTATCATGCGGTTCGATCACCAGAAGTTGTATGAAGTGACCAAAACGGCCACCCGCAACTTGAACAAGATCATCGACATCAACTATTACCCAGTTGAAGAGGCTCGCCGGAGCAACATGCGTCACCGGCCAATTGGTATAGGTGTGCAGGGACTGGCCGATGCCTTCATCATGCTGCGGATGCCGTTTGAGTCGGACGAAGCGCGTCGCCTGAACGAAGATATCTTCGAGACGATTTACTTTGGTGCCATGACTTCGTCGATGGAGCAGGCCAAAGAATATGGTCCGTACGAAACCTGGAAAGGCTCGCCAATTTCGGAAGGCGTGTTCCAGTTCGATATGTGGGGTGTTAAACCTAAGTCGAATCGTTGGGATTGGGAAAGTCTGCGGAAAGACGTTGTTGAACATGGTGTGCGAAACTCGCTGCTGCTGGCACCAATGCCAACGGCATCGACCTCGCAGATTCTGGGTAATAACGAGTGCTTCGAGCCGTACACGAGTAACATCTACACCCGTCGCGTATTGTCGGGCGAGTTCGTGGTGGTGAACAAGCACCTGCTCAAAGACCTCGTGAAGCTGGGTCTATGGAACGATGCCATGAAGAACAACCTGATTCTGGCTAACGGCTCGGTACAGGCGATTCCGAACATTCCGCAGAACATCAAAGACCTCTACAAAACGGTTTGGGAGATTAAGCAGAAGCACATCATCGACATGGCCGCCGATCGGGGCGCGTACATCTGCCAGTCGCAGTCGCTGAACATCCACATTCAGGATTCGAACTTCGGCAAGCTGACGTCCATGCACTTCTACGCCTGGAAAGCGGGTCTGAAAACGGGTATGTATTACCTCCGTACGAAGGCCGCTGCCGATGCCGTGAAGTTCACCGTGGTACAGCCACAGGCCGAGCCTCAACTGGAAGCCGTCCTAACCGAAGCCGTTACGGTAGAAAAACCCCTCGATTACGTACAGTACGCCAAGGAGCACGCCCAAAACACGACGCCCCAGCCTGTACCGATGGTAACGGACCTCGAACAACAATATGCCGCCATGACCTGCTCACTCGATGACCCAGAAGGTTGCGAGATGTGTGGAAGTTAGATTTGTATAATATTGATAGCCAAAGCTTTGCCTTTAAAAGTAAAGCTTTGGCTATTTAAAGATATAACCAAAATAGAATGTAGTTTCAACAATATATAGATCAGGCAATATTAAGTTATTATACAACAATCATTGATCAAAATAGATAATACATAATACACATATAAAGTTTTTTCTGAATCAATAAAATATCTACAATATATTCGCAATTTCCTTGCTTATAAATCCTTGCAAGCTTATCTTTGGTTATGTAATTGCTTGCTATGGCTGATACACGAAAACTTGAACTTGACGTAGAGCTTATTAATAAGCTAATACCTCAATTAGAGGCTGATTTAGAGCTTTCTAAGCGAGAGGTAGAAACTGCACGTATTCAATATGAAATAGCTAAATCTAAATATGAAAAAGCACTTGATCATATACGACAAATGCGTGGTGAGTCGAGTATTGTAGAATTAGCAAAAGACATTGATGCTAAGCAAGCAATAGTAGAAGTCGGTTCAAGCAATAAATCATATGGCGAGCAAGCAGATTCGTATAATCAAGGAGAGTACCATTCTGCAAGCAGTAAAGGGACAATAATTGATGAATCGAATGAAGATGAGACTCTATTCTGGAAAACTAAAGGATTTCAATGGAGGCAGTTTCTGCCAAATTTTATCGGAAAAGAAAACCGATTTATGAATATAGGCGATGTATTAAGTGCTCTAAACTTAGCGGAAAAACATAGAAGACAAATTTATCCCACAATATCATCAGCCTTGTCGGTTCTAGCAAAGGATAAAAAGAGACTTGTTTCATTTACAATACCAGATGTTAAAGGACAGTTATATGGGCTTCCATCTTTTTTTGAAGAAGGAGGTAAAGTCAAGCATGAGTACGTGGATGATTTATTGAAAAGACGTTTTAAGTAAAAGTTATCAGACGGCCAATAAGGCTTTAATGGATCAAGTCTAAAAGTTGTGGAGTAACTTGGATTAAGCATATAACTGAGTGAGCCGATA